>JAUSCS010000006.1:365804-731608 GCA_030651135.1 Candidatus Woesearchaeota archaeon | reverse complement strand
ACCGCCTGCGCTAACAGAAGATCTAAATTCTATTCCTCCTATGCCATTAGAACCGCCTGGGTCTTTATCAAGTATTATATCGCCAGGATAAGTAGGTAATCCCAATGTAGAAGATAAATCTCCTATCTGAAGTCTTCCTCTTGGGCTTGTTGTTCCGATGCCGACTTTTTTATTAGCTGAGTCAACATACAATGTATCTGTGTTGACTGCCAGATTATTGCTTACATCCAGATTTCCTGCCTTAAAAATGATGTCTCCTGCGCTGATCAAAAATACTGAAGCCAGCATTAAAATGGCTACAAATAAGATTTTTATTTTGTTTTTCATATTTGATGTTTTTCTCATTTTTAACCCCCTACACCCATATTGCGATGTAAATATGGCTTACAATATAAATTTTTCTACTTTTAACCTCTATTTTGTGTTAATGTTCCCTTAAGGAATATATTGCCTGATTCATCAATGAATGCAGCTATTTGGTCATTGCTGTCTTTTATTATAAAGTTATAATCTATCGGGTTCAAAGTGGTTTGTTTTTCATATAAGCTTCCTTTGATATGCATATTCCCTGTAGTTAAGTCTATTATGGCAACATCATTGCCGTTTCTGTCTTGGAATCTGAATTCATCATTAGATGTTGCGCCATATGCCGAATTCTTGGTTAAAGTTCCTTTTAGCCATAAATTGCCCAAACTATCAAACTTTGCTACAGCATTGCCTAAGCTGTCTTTGAGTCTGAATTGCTCTATCGTGATATTTTGATATATGATGCTGGCGGGGGCATGCACGGGGCTTCCGCCATATGAAAAGGAGAGATTGTAATATTTTGATATTAATTGGATGATATTGCCAATGCTGTCATAATTGTACGTGATGTTGAATTTTTCTTCTGTAATATTCGAAACATTTTGCGGAATGCTGTTTTTATTTTCAACATAAATCTGCATATCGTCATAATAGCTCGTTTGTGTATCGGCATCATAACTGAACCATGCTGAAACTTTATCGCAATAAACTGAATTGCTCGTGTGACAATCTTTATGCAATACTGCTGTTCCATTTATCCAAATGCTGCAGTCCCCCACAGTGGCGGAGGAGTTGCTTAAATTAACTTGGAACTTTATTTGCCACCATCCGCCTTGGCAGCCACTTACACCTAGATCAATGATGGTTGAACCATCATAAAAATACCACTTGTTATTTGCATCGCAGCTAAATTCATAGCATTTTCCCTGCAAAGGATAACTCGAAGCATCTGAAAAACCATAATACCAGTTGCCTCTCGGAAATATTTTCGTTTCTAGTGTTATGACTCCTGCATTTTGAGCGGTGAAGTTCACATAAGTATCATAAAAAGTTCCACCTGACCTGCTGACTGCCAAGGAATAACTGCCATTGACTGGCGATGGCAAAGCGCTTGAAAGGCTTGCTGACAGCATTCCGCCTTTGAACCAATTTACAATTGAACTGCTTGTTTCAAAATCAGATTGATACAATATATTCGAAGTCTGGACTGGCTGCTCAACTGAACCTGAAAAGCGCTGGGCATTGGTTAACCTGTCCAAATTATCATATTGGAATGAACTTGTTTTGCTGTTTATTGCATCTATTATTCTTGCAACATTGCCTGCGCCGTCATAGCTGTATGAGAGATCTTGCTTATCAGATGTGGCTAATCTTGACAGCCTGTAATTATCTGAGTTATATTGCAGATTTGTTGCCAAGCCATTATTATAAACTCTTTGTATCTGCTGCCCAAGTTCATTGTAGTCTATGTTTGGCAGGATGTTATTAATTGACTTAAGCTGGCCTTGTGCACCATAAGAATAGCTCATTATAGAACTGTCTGGCAAGGTTTTTGATACAAGCCTGTCCATTGTGTCATAGGAATAAAATGTGCTGAATGATGTTCCGGCAATTATTTTCTGCTCGTTTATGAGCCTGTTCCTTTGATCGTAATTGAAATTGTTGTCTGATGCTGAAGATTGAACTCTGCTTATTGCACCTATTGTTCCTGAATCATAATAATAATTAATTGTTTCAGCAGGAGCATTCTTTATGGTTATCCTGTCTAATTCATCATACTGCAATGAGATTGAATTTCCTTTATTGTCTATCTGGCTTATTAAATTTCCATTTGAATCATAGCTATAGCTCCAGGTTCCCATGTCCGGGTCCTGTAATTTGATTTTTATGCCAAGCGAATCATAAGTATAGATCATTTTGTTGTTTTTACTGTCTGTGATTTCTTTTAAATTGCCTGATGTATCATAAGCGTAAGATGTTGTATAGATTTCACCGTTGTTGTATTCTTTAACCAAAATTATATTGCCGTATGCATCATAAGCAAAGTCTTTTCTGTTGCTGTTTTCATCATAAATATAATTATTCCAATGATCATACGCGCTTGTCTTTTGAGTGCTATCAGGATTGATTATTTTTATTATCCTGCTTAATGTGTCATAAGTGTAGCTTATTTTTTTAGCAGCAGTTGAAGGTGAAGTATATCCTGCATTGGAAAAATAAGGATTTGTTTCTTCTTTTAATCTGGACATTGAATCGTATATCTTATCTTGAGTGATTAATTGCGAGCTGTCAGATTCTCTTTTAGTCTGAACAATATTTCCAAAGCCATCATAATAATTGTAAGCGTCATATGTTTTTGTTGTCCCGCTTTCTTCTCTCTGCACCATTTTTGTTTCTTCTGGCGCTGTTCCGTCAATGCTGTACTGGATTTCTGTTGTCGGGTAGGTTGCACTATCATAAGGCAGTATTTCTTTTGTTTCTCTTCCAAATACATCATACACATATTCTGTTTTGTAGCTGTTTGGGTCTATGATTGAGAGCAGGTTTCCTGTTCCAGTGTCATAATTGTAGCTGGTTTGATGGCCTTTTGCGTTTGTTACTTTTGCTAAGAATGTGTTTGTTGAATCATAGCTGTAAGTTGTTGCGTATCCCCTTGGATTTATGTAGCTTAAAACATTGCCGTAAGAATCGTAGCTTAAGCTTTCTGTTGGGTTTGATCCTGTGCTGAGCCAATATTCTGCATATGTCAGATCGCCTTTTGTCGGAGCCTGGTCATAATCCTTATTGTCGTACCTGAACCAGCTTTCAGAAACTTTGTTTTGATTGCTGTCCAGCAGATATGTGTGCTTCGGATTGCCAATGATCCATTCATTTGTGTTGTAAAGGTATTCGTTGTAAAGGTATTTTTCATCGCCTGCTGCTGAAGTATCCCCTAAATAAGATATTTTTATCATGTTTCCATAAGAATCATAGCTGAATTCTGTTTTTGCTGTTTTTGGATTGGCTGAATTGCCGTCATAAGTGTAATCTGTAGTTGAAGCTAATTTTACAGCGTAATAGCCTCCTTTGTCCTCTGACGATATTTCATTTTCAGCTTTTTTGTAAGGTGCGCTGTTTTTATCCAGAATCTCACTAGAATATTCAAGCCCTTTCTTGGATTTATCCTGATAAAAATAATGCCTCGTTATTGTCCCATCCGCAAGTGTTTCCTGAACATAATTAAACCCTCTGAATTCTTTTTCATCTGAGTCATACAGGCCGCCGGAATAATCATAGCTTGTTGTAGAGATTATCTGGTTGCTGCTCAGGCCGTTGTTCTGCGTTATAGAACTTACAACCCATCCGCTGAACGGAAGGTCGCTTATGCCGTCGCCGTGGTTGTTGTCTAGCTCAGCTATTTTTTTATAGTCAAGCGCAATAGTTCCGCCAAGCCCGTTTTTTATTGCTGTCAGAAGATATGCTTTTGCAGCATTGTTTGTGTATGTTCTTCTGTTGCTTGCATCTGTTGCTTTGATTAGATCAGGCATTCCATCTCCGTTGATGTCGTCTATTGCAGAGCCAATGCCTTTCAATGTTATGTCGTTCGGGATTGTCCAACTGCTGTCTTGCGTCCAGCCTTTGCCTGTGTTAATCCATATCGTTCTTGTCGAACCGTCGCTTTTTACTATGTCGGAAAGAGAATCGCCATTTATGTCAAGCAAAACTACACCCATATCGTTTCCGCCGGATATGAATGAAGCGCCATCCGGAATAACCCATGTGCTGTCCTGAGCCCATCCTTTTCCTGTGTTGATCCAGGTTATTCTCGTTGAAGTGTCTCCTTTAACTAAATCAGGCATTCCGTCGCCATTGACATCCGCTATTCTTACGCCCCTGTCTTTTCTGTCAGCCGATGTTATAAAATATGCATTAGATGGAACTGTCCAAGTACTATCCTCGAGCCAGCTTGTTCCTGTATTGATCCATGTCCTTCTCTCAGCATCTGTACCTTTTATCATGTCTGTCTTTCCATCGCTGTTGACATCAGCGGCTCTAACGCCTGTATCTTTGTAATCATAAGGTATAAAGGTGCATTGCTGATTGGCATATGATGTGCTGGTATCGTATTGTGTTACTTTATAAGTCCCATATCCAAAGTAATCATTATCATCAACCATAGAACTTGAGCATCCTGGTTCATTGTCATCAAGAGCGTCCCATAAGTTGCCGTTATAATCCTTATAAATGCCCAAAACTACAAAAGCACTTGTTCCTTCATTAGCACAACCATACCCGCATTGCGATTTGCCCCAGTTGCTGCATGATCCATATGAGGGTGCGCAGTAAATCGTATACATGCCTGCTTCATCACAGATATCATAATTAAACCCATCCCAGTCTCCTATATTGGAGCCACCCTGATCTGGGAGGGTATCTTGACCATATCTTGAAAGATATTTATAACGCCAATATGAATTATCTACATTACCTATATAGATGTTGCTATACGTTGAACCATCACCGGGTATGGTTTGCAGCCATGTGGATGAAGTTTTGCTGCCAGCAAATCCAATCCCGGCATATGCATCAAGATCTCTTCCATCACAATCTTTATCATAATCGCCAGAATAATAAGCATCGTCTGTGTATAAGTCATAACATTGAGAATCATCACTTTGCGTTTTTGAGCTGCCTGTATATTCAAACTTATAGCATTTGCTTGCTTGCGGATAAAAATAAGTTCCAGTATCTTCCTCATCATAGTCATTATCGTTCCATTCAGGATATGTTGTATCTGTAAAAACAACTGACCCGGATCCTGAGCATAAAGCAGCTGAGCATGTTCTCGTGCAAGTGCTGCCAGAACAGCTTACACCGCCATCAGTATAACCTGAAGAGCAATAAGAAGGCGTGCATGATGTTGCTACAACATTTCTTTCTGTAAAGCTGATGCCAGCAGGCATCGAAGTGCTGCCTTGAACCCAGCCATTTCCTTTATTGATCACCAGCCTTCCGACGCCTGATGAACCGCCAAGCATCTGCAGCATATCTACTCTTGTATCGCCGTTTATGTCCACGAACCTGACACCCTGGTCCTGCCCCAGGTCATTTACAAAGCCTTCTGAAATAGGATTGCTCTGTGTTTGTTTTGAGCTCCAGCCATTTTTGTTATTTAGCCAGTATTCAAAATTTCCTGAATTGTACATTTTTGAAATATCGTTGAAGCCGTCTCCGTTTATGTCAAAGATTCTGACCCCCATGTCTTTATCGCTTCCAAAATAAGCTTCAGACGGCACAGTCCATGAGCCGTTTTCAGACCACCCTTTATTAAGAGCATTATATGTGAATTCAATGGGTGGCAGTTCTGAAACGCCATCGCTACCTTGCTGCCTTATCTTTTTCAAGAATTTTTTATAATCTGTTGTGTCGTAATCAAATATATATTTTCTTACGAGCTTATTGCTGTTTTTTAATTCTATGTTATTCAATAATGCTGTTTGTTTTATTTTTGTTCCGTATGAATAGCCGTCAAAACCATTTTGGGCATTAAAATTGTAGTTGAATGTAATTAAATTTGCGCCATTATTGTAGGCTATATTGCTCAAATACGTTGCTTGGTCAGGAGAAGGATTTTCAAGATAAGTATAACTTATTGTATTGCTGTGAGTGTCTGTAACCAAATCAAGGTACCACATGCTTACATAATTTTCCTGGTTTGAAACAAACTCCGAGTCTGCATTATAGCCGAACCTGTAAGTTGTCCCGTCTTTTGTTTTAACTATCCAATATTCGCCTTTCTGGTTGCTTGCTCCGGTTTCTTTCTCCACATAAAGATAGCTTTCGATTTCTGTACGATATTTATCTTCAGAAGGAACATAAACGAGTTCCAGATTCATGCCGTTCAGGTTCAGATGGAATTTGTCATCAGATGCGTCTGATCTTGTATATTCTGTGTTCCTGTAAATGAAATTCTGGCTTAAGCCCCAGCCGCTTCCCAGGATGCCTCTTGATCCTGATTGTTGGTGGTTGTAGCTTAGTGTTATACTTGGTTCCAAGCCATTAACTCCAGGAGGAACTTCAAGGCTGAAGCTGTATGTTGCAGAACCTGTGAACATGTCCGTATAATACTGACCGGATGGCTCGAATTTGTTCAATGCATTTACAGTGTCTGCTTTTGGCGGAGTTATTGCCTGAGGCTGTATGGAAGATGCTGCAACTGCCTGGGCAATTTCAGGATTTTCCTGTGCTAGGGTGTCGGTATTAAATATGCTGAAATCAAAGTCACTGGTTTCTTCTTCGGCATTTGATTCAAGAGGATCAGTGCTGTCCGAATAATGCACGATATCGGTAGTTTCGTCGTTAATATCGCTGGATTTTTCAGCAGCTGTTGTTTCCTGGGCTAAAGAAATAGGTGTAAATATAATTAGTAAAATTACAAGGATTGCAAATATTCTGTTTATGCTAATTTTTAGTTTCATTTTTGAAGTAAGATCTGTTTTTATAAACGAAAAATGCAACTATGAAATAAAACAATAAATGCAGCAGGAAGGATATCATGCCGAATACAATGAACATTGAAGGGGATATTGTGAAAGGAAGGGTATCATTAAAAACCTGGGCAACCTTGTCAACTGATGCAATTGTATAAAGAACGCCGATGAGCTCTCCGATTACCAAAAAAGCAATAAAGCAGATGAAAAACTTCCACGTATTCCTGATTCTGAAAAATAACAGGAAGATGAATGTTATAAAAGCGAATAAAATAAGAAAGTCTGCAAAATAATTAACCAAAGCAACTGTATCGCCTAGCAGCGCCATGTTGGCTTCAAGCCTTTCTAAATTGAATTGCTTGAACAGCAGGCTTATTGCAGCAATAAACATCCAGACAACTATTAAAATATAAGATACAGGCATTTTTCTTTTCGGCGCTTTGTTATTGATTTTCATTTTTCGCCTTTTTCTTCTAATTTTTTCATTTTTTCTAATGCTTCTTCAATAATCCCCCTCAGTCTATCGTCCCCTATCAAAACATCATATCCTGCCCTTTTTTTCTTATTTGACTCATAAATATCAAGGTATCCCCACAAGTTTTCAATTATATTGAATTCTTTGGCATTTTGAGGTTTCAAAGTCTCATCATAGAAATATTTGCTAAATGCTTTGTAAAATTTATTACCTATTAAGTTACCTTTCAAATACTTTTTAAGTAATTCTTTAAATGTTTGCAAGTAGTGGCTCATTTTAATCTGAATTTCTTCATTTGTTCTTTGCTTAATTTCAAAGTTGAAGCTAAACCTCCTTTATATTTTCCTTCTTCATAAACAAAAACCGCAATATCTGCGCCATTAACTTTCTTATAGTATCCTCTAACTTTATTTCCGCCAAGTGTATGTGAAAATGTTTTATCAGAGTTAGCAATAATATTCTTATTAAATTCTTTCCACAGTTCTCTCTCCTTTTTCCATGACTTACCGCTGAACATATCTAGCCCGAGCTCAGTAGCATGTTTGTCATATGCATGTTGAAGTCCCTTTGTATTTGAAACAGCCTTTGAAGCAATCTCTTCTCCTTTTCTAACTGCTTTGGTTACATCATTGACCTTGCCTGTAGCTTTGGTTACTTTCTTAATATCGTTTGCCTTACCGGCTATTCTTACAGCATCCTTCGCTTTGTCAGCTGCCTTGGCTGCATGAGCAGCTATCTTTATACCCCTGCCAACACCTGTAACAAACGGAACAAACAGCCCTACAACATCACCGCCTAGGCCTGCCCAATTGGACCATTCAAGAGGTTTACGCACAATATCAACAATATCCCATATTATAAATCCGACATCAAAAATTGTATCCAAAATATGCCCGCTCGGATCAGTATATTTTAATGGATTATTCCTGACATAAGAATACCTGTTCAATAATTGAGGATCATAAACATTCTGCAATATCGTATCCGGCTGCGTGAATTTCATCAATGCAGGAGAATAGTACCTTGCTCCGAAATACATCAACCCAGTTGGATCTTTTTCCTTGCCTGTGAATGTAAATCTGCTCTCGCCGCCTTCAATGACGGCTCCAAAAGGCTCATAGCTTGTTTCCTCAACAATATTACCATTCTGGTCTGTCACAATATTCGTGCTTCCAAGATGATCTGGATGATAATAATACCTCTTGCCGTCAGGATCCTGCCTTGCAATCAATTGCCCGTTGTTATAATAAAACTTTGTATCGTATGTTCCAGAGCTGTTTACAACCCTTACAAAGTTTTCATCAATGTAATAGGTTGTTGTTGGGGCATTATTTTCATCATAAGAAACTTTTTTTACCCTGTCACCACCATAATCGTAAGCGTATTCTTCAAGAATTCTTCCGTTTTGGCTGTTCTCCCTTACTCTCGCCAGCTGATTAAGGGAATTGTACTCATAGTATTTATCTGTATCCTGGACCAGATTGCCATTTGGATCGTAAGAAAGATTGAAAGAGGTTTCTATAGCTAGAGAAACAGGCAGCATTAAAATCATGCCAATCAACAACAGGCTGACTAGTTTTTTGAACGTTTTTGCCCACCCGTTTTGAACTTAAGAGGGTTTGACTATTTAAATGTTTTGTTTTTACAACTATTGAGAAGTAAATTATAAAGGGGTCATTTTGTTTTATTCATCACTAACTATAAAACACCCCATTTCCGCTGTTGTACAGGCCTGCTCTTTCTCCATCACTCAAAAACCTGCTCCAGATTGCCAATTCATCCAGTGTAACATTTGCATTCTCTTTATTGGCCCCTAAACCTCGGAAAACATAGCTGTCATTGGCTGCCCAATTCACACCTGCTGAATTCAGACTGTTGCTGCTGTATGCCAGAGAATTGTCTATCCAGTATCCTACGTGCGTCTTATTAATTTCTATAAAATAATGGTGCCATGCGTTTCTTCCAACTGTTCCGCTAACCTGGTTCAAAACCCAGGACGGCCCAATTGAGCTGCCCCATACCAGATTCGTACTGTTTGTATTGCACATATAATCCAAGGCAAAATAATTGCTGTAATCACCTGACACGCTTCCTCTTCCGATCATTGTGCTTGCATACGAAACTCCGATATCTCCGCATTCGCCAATTTGTTTTGCCCAAAATGAGATTGACACTTGGCCATTTGTATTTATAATCGGCCACCAGTCTGTGTTAAATCTCAGCCAATTTCCTGCTGTAACATTGGCAGAGCTGGCTGCATTGCTGTTTTTTCCATCAGCCACTATCTTGATCTTGCCTGTATTGTTAGTTAAGTGATATGCACTGTTAACGGAATCATCAAACGTGTTAAATGAATGATAAGATACAATGCCATTATTATAAGTGGAATTCCAGGTTCCTGTTGGTGTTCCTATTAATGTTCCTTTTAGGAACATGTTGCCGAGTTTATTTATATAGGCAACCACGCTATTGCTGCCGTTCTTTATTATGAGATTATCATCGCCCGAGGTTGGATTCAGCGTATTTTGATTTTCAGACAAGATTCCTTTCAGATACATGTTGCCATTTGTATTATCCACAATCATAACATCATTGCCGCTGGAGTCTTGGAATCTAAGTTCATCATTGCCTGTTGCAGCATGGCTTGAGCTTTGCTCTAAAGCTCCATTTATCCAAACATTGCCTGTTACATACCCAAACCAGGCCATAATGTTGCCTAAGCTGTCCTTGATTTCAAACCTGCAAATTGTGTCGCTGCCTTCATCTATGTTGCCATCGCAATTGTCATCAACATTATTGCAGATTTCAGCTGCCCCCTGATTTATATTCGCATTGTTGTCATTGCAGTCAACTGGGCCGCAGCTTAAGTTTGTTGAATTATAGCCATCACCATCACTATCTACACAAATTATCTGAATGCTGTTTACAGAAGCAGAAACATTGATTCTTGGGAATGACAAGCCCGTAGCAGAATCATAGACTGATTTGCCTTTTGTTTTCAGCAGGTTTTCTATTTCAGAGGGCTTTAATGCATTGCTATTTACTTTTTTACTATACTGCTGCAATAACGCAGCTGCTCCTGCTGCATGCGGCGCAGCCATTGATGTCCCGCCTTTTGTGGTAAATCCACCGCCTAATTTTGTTGAATATATTGCGTAGCCGGGAGCAAGAACATCAAGAATTTCATCCCTGTTTGTGAAGCATCCAAACTTATCAGCAGCTGTTGTTGTATCTGTGCAAACACCCCACCCAACACTGCCAAGGCTGGCATCATAAACAGCGCCAACAGATGTTGCATTTGTAACACAGGCAGGATAAGAAATGCCGTTTGTATATGCATTATTGCCAGAAGAGACTGAAACAAATATGCCTTCTCTAACAGCAGTATTTATAGAAGTGCCTGCAGAAGAGCTATCACATGTAGAGGGAATATTATATTGTCCTCCATCACCTAAACTCATGCTGATGACAGATATATTGAATTTAGTTTTGTTATTTACACACCAGTCAATAGCCGCAATTACATTGGAAAATGAGCCAGAGCCGTTAACATTCAAAACCTTCATTGCAATCAGCTTTGAGCCTGGAGCAACTCCTTTATAAACTGAATTTGTTGAGGCAACTGTTCCTGCTACATGTGTTCCATGCCCATTATCGTCAATAGGGTTGCTGTCAGAATTGACAAAGTCATAACCACCCATCACTTTGCAGTTTGTTCCTAAACAACCACCTAAATCTACATGCGCATAATCTATGCCCGTATCAACAACACATACTGTTTCGCCTTCTCCGGTTATATTTACGCCATTAACCTGGATGCCCCATACATTATTCGCATCTATTAACGGAACACTCTGGGATAAGCTGATATAAACCTCTCTGTCCAATTCAATTGATTTGATATCAGGATTGATTTTTAATTTATTAAATCCATTAAGCGTAACTGAGCCTGCAAACGCATTTATTGTTTTATACCTGTGTTTTGCCCTGAAATCAGCATCTGCCAATGTTGACAGGACTTTTTCCTGGTTTTCTTTTATTTTTTCATTTCTTAATTCAAGTCTTTCCTGCTCGGTTAAGCCCGCTCTTGCTGTTTCATCTGCTTCTTTAAGTACGATAATAATATCAACAGACTGCTGTGCTGACAGCTTTTCAGCTATGGCTGATTCTGTTGAAACGCCATCAAGCTGTGCAAAGCTTGGCGTATAATTAAATGAACTTGCAATGCTTGATGCAGCCAGAAATACTAGCAGAACTGCCAAAAAAAGAGCAATTTGGCTGGCTGGTTTGAGCTTTTGAGTTATTCTTCCACCAAATAGTTTTATCAACATTATTTTACCTCAATCACCCCTCGATTACCACATAAATATGATTCTATTTTTAAGGTTTTGTCTTTTACGGAGTTCCATTCTCAGTCAATGTTCCTTTCAGAAACAAACAACCCATCATTTATGCTTAATTCCTAACTGCCTCTCTTTTTCAGCGATCTTCAATATCATCTTCAAAACGCTGTCCGGGTTCAAAGAAATGGAATCAATGCCGCACTCTACTAAGAATTGGGCAAACTCGGGATAATCAGACGGCGCCTGGCCGCAGATCCCTATTTTCCTGCCTTTCTCCTTTGCGATCTCGATCACAATGCTTATCAGCCTCTTAACTGCTTCATTCCTTTCGTCATAGATCGAGGATACAAGCTCAGAATCTCTGTCAAGGCCGAGTGTCAGCTGCGTCAGATCGTTCGAGCCAATGCTGAATCCATCAAAAATCTCAGAGAATTTTTCAGCGAGTATTACATTTGAGGGAATTTCACACATCACATAAATCTGCAAATGATTTTCTCCCTTTTTCAGCCCATTTTTCTCCATCTCTTTCAGAACTTTTTTTCCTTCTTCTACTGTCCTGCAGAATGGAATCATGACTTTTAAATTTGTCAGCCCCATCTCATCCCTTACTCTTTTAATTGCTTTGCATTCCAATGCAAACCCTTCCCTGTAATTTTCAGAATAATACCTTGATGCGCCTCTCCAACCGATCATCGGATTTTCCTCGTGCGGCTCGAACTGCTTTCCGCCGATAAGATTTGCATATTCATTCGTCTTGAAATCAGAAAACCTCAGTATGACGTCTTTCGGATAGAATGCTGCTGCTAGCATTGCTGCTCCGTGCGCTAACTTGTCAACAAAATAATCTGCCTTGTTTTTATAGCCATATGTAAGCTCCTCTATCATCTGCTTTGCATCTTCATCTTTCAATTTTTTAAAATTAAGCAATGCAAGAGGATGGATCTTAATGTAGGAATTGATTATAAATTCCTCTCTTGCCAGTCCAACGCCGTCATTCGGGATGGAAGAAAGCTCAAATGCCTGGTCAGGCTCTGCAATATTCATCATTATTTTTGTTCTTGTTTTTGGCACTGTTTTAAGGTCAACAACTTTCTTTTTGAAATCCAGCAGTCCCTCGTATATAAAGCCGATGTCCCCCTCTGCGCAGCTTGCTGTTATGTTCTGGCCTGTTTTGATTTTTTCAGTTCCGTTGTTTGTTCCGACAATGCACGGAATTCCCAGTTCGCGGGAGATGATTGCTGCATGGCATGTTCTTCCGCCCCTGTTCGTAACAATCGCAGACGCTATTTTCATTATAGGTTCCCAGTCGGGATCTGTCATATCCGTAACTAAAACATCGCCCTGCCTGAATTTTGAAATTTCATGGGCATTTTTTATTATATTTGCTTTTCCGCTGCCAATTTTTTCTCCGACAGAATGGCCTGTCACAATTATTCTGCCTCTTTTTTTTAATTCATAAATTTCATAGATATTTTTGTTCTTCTGGCTCTGCACTGTTTCCGGCCTTGCCTGCACAATGAAAAGCTTGTTTGTTTCTCCGTCCTTTGCCCATTCTATATCCATCGGCTTGTGGTAGCCTGCTTTCTTGCTGTAATGATCCTCAATTATGCAGCCCCATTTTGCCAGCGTCAATATTTCTTTGTCAGTCAAAACAAAACTTCTTCTTTCTTCTTCTGTTGTCGGAACATTCTTTGTTGTTTTATTTCCGCCTTCATAATAAATCATCTTTATCTTTTTCTCGCCAACAGCTTTGCTGATTATTGCATTATGGCCCTGCTTTAATGTCGGCTTGAAGATGTAATATTCGTCTGGGTTGACTGCTCCCTGCACAACATTCTCGCCTAATCCGTAAGATGCGTTTATTAAAACAACATCCCTGAATCCTGTTTCAGTGTCTATTGTAAACATTACTCCTGAACAAGCCTTGTCGCTTCTGACCATTTTCTGGACGCCGATTGAAAGATAGATTTTGAAATGGTCGAATTTCTTGTCCACTCTGTAGCTTATCGCCCTGTCTGTGAATAAAGAGGCAAAGCATTTCCTGCATGCATCCAGTAACTGAGAATGGCCTTTTATATTGAGATATGTTTCCTGCTGGCCTGCAAAGCTTGCATTAGGCAAGTCTTCTGCTGTGGCTGAGCTTCTCACTGCAACATCGCAGTTTTTGCCGTATTGCCTGCATAACTTATCATAAGCCTTTGTTATTGCGCGCTTCAATTCATAAGGAAATTCTGCTGCCTTGATCAGTTCTCTTATTTTTCTTCCTCTTTCTGCAAGATCTTTTATATTCGTTACTTTCAGCCCCCTAAGGGCTCTTTTTATGTCATCGTCTATTTTTTCAGTTTTCAGGAAGTATTTGTAAGCATAGGCTGTTACTGCAAATCCATTCGGTATATTGATCCCTTTCTTTGTAAGCTGCCTGTACATCTCTCCCAAAGAAGCGTTTTTGCCGCCAACAATCGGAACATCCTCTATGCCGATCTCATTAAACCACAGAATAAAGGATTTTTCCCTATCTGATCTCAACGCGCTCAAAATACCACCTCTTTTAATGAGTATTGTAAAAGGCGTTATTTATATAGTTTTTGGAATTTGGCGATTAGTTGCAATTGAAGGACTCGCTAAACAATATCCAAATTTCAAAGAAAGTTGAAGAAATAATAAAAAGGCAGGCATCTATTTATCTTTTGTAAGGAGCACCCTCAACTAATTTTTCAGCAACAATATTTCCATTTTTATCCACAAGAACAGGGTCTCTAATAGTTTTTCCAAAATCATCAATTGGTGGAAGCAACATGATAACACCGCGCTCCATCTCGTCTTCTATTCCCCAGTACGTTCCACTTGCTCCATGAAACTTTTCCAATTCTCTCGCTTTTCTCGCTTCTTCTACGGTTATTTCTTTGTTCAAAATAGCACCAACAGTGTATGGGGATTCTTTTGCATTTGAATTAAGACCCGACCCTGAACTGCCATATAAAAGATGTTCTTGATGTGTTTCTATGTTATTTCTATATCCTCTTTCATGTAAAAGAGCAGTCAAACCTCCTGCCAAGTGTTTAATAATTTGTAATCCAGATTCTCTATCTCTCAAAGAGGGAATTAAGCTATAAGGATCTATTGTTGCGTCCATAATGCTTAAGTCAGAAGTAGGAGTAGTATCAGACATATATTTTTCACATAGTTTTGCAACTGTTTCCGGATCAGTAGTCGCCTCTTTCAATTTTTCAAATAACCCCGCGATTTCTTTCAGATTCATGCTCTAAAATAATAAGCACATCTTTATAAATCTTTCGATTATTAACCACTATTAAGATATAACACTATAACGGATCCCGCCTTTATCGCAGCAGAAAAAACATTAATCCCATATAGCACTCTTTCTCCATTTGGCTGACACCAATTATACTGCTGTTTTTGCTGTAAAAACAAAAAACTTTAAAAAAAGAGAAGATATTACAGCCTTAAATGCATGAAACTATCATTGCTAACCAGCTGATCGAAGAAGCGAAGAAGCAGGGCAATGTGAGGAAGATCGTTGTTGAAGTGGGAGAGCTAGCTGACATGCCTGCTGAAGAGCTAGGTGAAACATTAAAGGCAATGGTGCCCTGGGAAGTTGTTATTGTGAAAGCAAAAGCCAAAGTAACCTGCCCGTGCGGCTATGAGGGCGATCCGAAGATCATCTCCCAGGAGCATGATGCTGTTATCTATGAGTGCCCTGAATGCACCCAGGTGCCTGATGTTGCCTATGGCGACGAGATTATTCTGAAAGAGGTTGTTGTGCAATAATGTGCCTTGCAATACCTGGGAAAATAATTGAAATCAAAGAAGACAAAGTTATTGTTGATTACGGATCTGAAAAAAGGGAAGCAAGGCTGCTGGATAAAAGCTTTAAAGTCGGAGACTATGTTATAGTGGGCGGCAAAATAGTTCTTGACAGGATTTCCGAGCAGGAAGCGTTAGAGGCAATAAAAGCCTGGGAATCGCTGAAATGAGAATTGAAAAATATTTTCTGCGCTATGCCTTTCCGTGCGCTTTTGTAATCAGAGCCAGAAACGAAATTGATGATGCTGTTTATTCTGAGCTTGAAGATGCTGCTGTCAAAAGCAAATTAATTGAAAAGGAAAGATTAGAGAAGATCTTTCACAAAGCTTTTGCTGAAATCAGCAGAATAGCAAAGGAAAAAGGAAAAAACAAGTGGGATCCTTCTGTGATAAGGCATTACTTCCTTAATGAGCATAATAAGATAATTGACAGGAGAGAGGGATCTTACAGGAATTTCCCTCCAACATTGTGCGAGCTTTCTAAGGTATTGGTTGGGGAGATCATTGAAAAGAACAATGATGTGCTTTCTGTGAAAATAAAAGACAAAACAAGAAGAGTACTGAATCATTTTGTGCCAGAAGCGAAAACAGGGGATAAGGTTACAGTGCATTACGGGTATGCAGTTGAGGTTGTGGATTGAATTCTTTTCGATACTAAAATCATTGCTGAAATCCCTGCTAACAAAAACAATCCTCCAACAACATCATTTATCGTTAAAGCTGCATTCAAAAACAGATAATTTAACAAAGTTGTTATTGGAGATCCCAGCAGCAAAACTGAAGTTGCCAATGTAACATCTACATATTTTAATCCATTGTACCATGTCAATACGTATCCTAAAAGGATCAATGATGTTACTATTATCCAGGTCATCTGCTCAACACCCATTGTTTTTATTAAAAATATTTCTTTTGTTGCAGCCAAATAAGCCAAAATAAACAAAGATCCGAAAAACATCCTGCCAAATGCAACAATATTACCGCTCAGCTCTTTCAATATGTGCTTTGACAATGTGTTTTCTGCTGCCCAGAACAAGGCTGCAATTAAGATCAAGAAATCGCCGTAATTGAATGAAAATGCGTTTATTTTCAAAAGTATAAGGTTTCCTATCAATAATAGCAAAGCAGGGATTATAATTTTTTTGCTTAACTTTTCCTTTAAGAAAATAACTGCAAAAATTCCGACATAAACGAACATTGTTTTGTGCATTAAGGATCCCATCGCAGAAGACGTTAGTTGAAGCCCTCTGAAAAACAATAAAAACGGAATAGAGCCTCCGATAAGGCCGATTGATGCCAATAACAGCCATTGCTTTTTTGTAAGTTTTTTAATTTCACTGAAATTGCCTAATGAAAGGATAACTGTGAACAGAAATACTGCAACAACTGTGTTTTTTGAAAAAGTGAAAATATCAGAGTTTATACCTGATACGCTAAATTTGTTTATGAAAATGGAGAAGCCGCTGATTATTGCTGTCAAGAAAACAAGGAGCAGGCCTCTTTTTTCAATCATATCATTTTGATAATGCAATGGATTTATATATTTTATTGTTTTCATATGCTGCATGACAGCGGTTTTATGCTTTGGGAATGAATTTTTAGAAAATGACAGTTTGGCAAAGAAAATCGCGGATGAAATAAAGTTAGAAGGTTTTGAATTTATAAAAACAGACAATGTTGATGATATTTTGAACTATGCAAATTCTGATGAATTGTATATTCTGGATGTTGTTGAGAATATCAGGAAAACAGTCTTAATAAAGAACATTGACGATCTAAAAAGCAGCAAAATATGCACGCTGCATGATTTTGATCTCGGATTTTATTTAAAATTAATGAAAGAGATCGGGAAGATAAAAGAGATAAGGATCATCGGAATACCGCAGGAAGGGAATACTGAAGAGATTAAGAAGGAGGTAATTGATATTTTAAGAAAATAATTATTTCTCCCAATTCACCTTCAGGAAATGTGTTGAGCATGATATGCACGGATCATACGCCCTTATCAGCTTCTCAAGCTGCAGCACGATCTCGCTTTCTTTCAGATTCAGTATTCCGGGCAGGAATGCCTTTATATCATCTTCCATGTTCCTCAGGTTCTGCGATGTCGGAGTTGTAATGTTGGCTTTTGCCACAAAGCCGTTTCCATCGAAAGTATAATCGTGGAACAGCATCCCCCTTGGAGCTTCTGTAATCCCAACTCCTCTGCCAGCTTTGACCTTTATTTCAGCGCAGCCTTCATCTTCCAGCTCAAGATTCTGCAAAATTTCAACTGCCCTTTCAACGCAGAAAACAAGCTCAATTGCCTGCGCCACATTATTGCTGAAAGGTGAAAAGCTTGGAGCCCTGAATGGAACCAGATCCTGAATGTCTTTAGGCAACTTTTCAAAATTATTGTTGAGCCTTGCCAAAGCGCCAACCATATAGCTGTTGCCCTCTGCAACAACGAATTCTGATTTTGAGCCTTCCTCGAAATATTCCTTAAAATGATTCTGGTAATCCTTGGTTGGAATGCACATATTGCCTGTGCAGGATATTGCTCCGTCAACAAGAGAATAAGTGTCAGATTTGAGTGCAAAATATTTTGTCTCCCGCTCAAATGAAGGATATTTCAGATTAGAAAATAATTTGACAGATTCGACTGCATCCTGCTTTATGCTTTCAAGCATTCTAAGCAAAGCATTCACTTCGTTTTTTGGAGGCAGTTTTGAAAATCCCCCGATTATCGGCGTTATAGGATGCACTTCCCTGCCGCCTATTATCGAAACAATCTCATTCCCTATTTTTTTAATCTTCAATGCCCTTTCAACCTCTTTCGGATGCTTAGAAGCCATCTCAATTGCAGAGTCAAAGCCAAGGTAATCCGGCAGTGAAAGGAAATATAAATGCAGGGTGTGATTCTGCAGATAAGAGCCCAAAACAAGCAGCTCTCTCAGCAATTTTGTCTGCTCGCTGACTTTAACATTAAATGCATCCTCAACAGCTTTTAACGACGTTACAAGATGCGAAGGCGAGCATGTGCCGCAGATCCTTGAAGTAAGCACAGGGGCATCCCCGTATTTTCTGTTCTTTATGATGTCTTCAAAAAACCTTGCTCCTTCAAATGTTTCTATTTTTGCCTTTTCAACCCTGCCGTTTTCTATCCTGATATTCAGCTTTGCATGGCCTTCGATCTTTGCAATGTGGTTGAGCTTGATTGTGTGGTTAGTTTCCATTTTATTGTTTTACAACCTCTTCATTGAACTTCTTGAAAACTTTTGACGTTCCTGCGAATGTCCTGAAATACCTTTTAATATCGTCTGTTGTCAGGCCGCATTTTTTAAACAGCTCTATTTCAGCATCAAGATTTGCATCTTCCATAGGTCCGAAGCAGCCATAGCAGGGGATTGAATGCGAAGGGCATAAAGCATTGCAGCCAGCATATGTTATCGGCCCCATGCAGGGCTCGCCTTTCTGCAGCAGACAGATATTCTCTTTCTGCCTGCATTCAAAGCAAACATTATGAGTTATCTGCTTTGGCTTTTTTCCAACAACAAGGTCTTTCATTACATTTATGAAGTCTCTCTTGTCAATTGGGCAGCCGCGCATGAAATAATCAACTTTTATGAAAGCATCTATGCCTCTGGCAGCAATTTGCTTTAAGAATAATGGATTCGGAGGCAGAGCTTCAATCTGGTCATGCAAGTCAAGAAAATTTCTTATTGTTGGAACCCCGCCGTAAGTCGCGCATGTTCCAAATGCAATCACGAATTTGCTTTTTTCCCTTATTTTAATTGCCTGCTGCTGCTCCTCTTCTGTTGTAATGCAGCCTTCAATAAGCGCAACATCAAAAGGGCCTTCTTCATTCTTTTTTTTGATCAGCTCGAAATGCGCTATATTGACTAGCTTCATCAACTCAATCAGATTATGCTCTAAATTAAGGATGTTCCACATGCAGCCCTGACAGCTTGTCAATGCAAATATTCCAACTTTAAGCTTCTCGTTTTTTTCCATCTTAAACTTTATTAATTATTTTTCCCTTCATAAAGCTTTTAATATTTTCAATTGTTGTATCGAGTATTCTTTGCAGCGCTTCAATGCTGTTGAATGCATTGTGCGGCGTTATAATCACATTCTCCCTTTTCAGCAAAGTATGATTCTGTATCACTGTCTTTAATGTTTCAATCGGGTAATTCTTTGAAAGAAGCTCGCTTTCTTCTTTTACCAGCTGTTCTTCTTCAAGCACATCCAGGCCTGCCCCTGATAAAATCCCCCTGTCCAATGCCTCGACTAATGCTTCTGTTTCAACTAAGCTGCCCCTTGCTGTGTTTATCAGAATAGAGCCTTTTTTTATCAGCTTTATATTATTTTTATTTATCAGATGATGCGTTGCTTTGTTGTAAGGGGCATGCAAGCTGATTATGTCGGAATTTTTTAAAAGCTCATTTAATGAAGCATATTTGAAGCCAAACTTTTTCGCTAGCTTTGCGTCTCTTTTGACATCATATGCCAGAACATTCATTTCAAAACCATTTGCGATTCTTATAACATGAAGCCCGATATGGCCTGCTCCTATAATGCCGATTGTTCTGCCTTTAAGGTCAAATCCCCTCAATCCTTCAAGTGAAAAGTCGCCCCTTACTGTTTTTTCATACGCCCTGTGAATTTTTCTTGATAAGGACAGGATTAATGCAAAAGTGTGCTCTGCAACTGTATTCTCGCCGTAATAAGGTACATTGGCTACTGCAATCTTTCTTTTTCTGCATTCTTCGATATCAATGTGGTCATAGCCAGTTGACCTTGTTGCTATTAGTTTTAGTTTTTTAAGGTTATTTAGCGTATTGCTGTTTATCTTCGAATAAATAAAAACAGACAATATATCAAAATCTTTAACTTGATTTATATTTTTCTCATTTAATTCGTCATTGAAAAATAAAATATTGCCTTTAAGCTTTTTTTTAATATATTCTTTTTCCCAGTCTTCCATTTCGAAAAATGCAATCTTCATTTCAATCCTCCAGATTCTTTACAAAATCATATCTGAAAACAGGCCCGTCTCTGCATGTGTAATAGCCTTCGATCATGCAGTGCCCGCATTTGCCGATGCCGCAGTGCATTAATCTTTCAAATGAGACAAATATTTGGCTGTCTTTAAAGCCTTGTTTTTCCAGCAACTCAATTACAAACTTTATCATAACCGGCGGGCCGCATGTTACTGCAATCGAGCCTTTTTTCGGCGGCATCTTTTCAAGCAATGCTGTTACAAGGCCAACATTGCCTTTCCAATTGCTTTCTGCCTTGTCAACTGTAAGATAAACATTCATGTGCTTTTTCCATTTTTCAAGATCATATTTAAACAAAATGTCATCAGGGCTTCTGAAGCCGAGGAATACATCAACATTTTTGTATTGCTTCCTGTTTTTTATTATGAACTCAATTACGCCTCTTAATGGCGCTGCTCCTGTTCCTCCGCCAATAACTGTAAGATTCTTATTTTTCAGCAGATTCATCGGATAGCCATGGCCATAAGGCCCTCTGATGTAAATTGTGCCGCCTTTTTTCAGCTTGTGGATCGCATTAGTCACATTGCCGACATTCCTTACAGCAAGCTCAATGTGATCTTTTGAATAGTAGCTGAGTGATATGGGGCATTCGCCTATCTTCGGAATGTAAACCTCGACAAACTGGCCAGGAAGATGATCTGATCTGAAGTTTATTTTATATGTGCTTATGTCTATTGTTTCCTTTTTGATGTCCAGGATCTTCTGTTTTTGCGGGAAATAGGGGTTGATCATTTTTTTAGTTTTTTTTATGATAATGTAGTGGCTTGAGCACCATTCGAAATCAATGCTATGTTTCCTTTATCATCAATAGCGTTTAGTGCAAAATAATATTTCATTCCCGGTGATAACCCTGTAATTGTGCGAATCTCAATTGCTCCGGCTGGTTGTGGATTTTGTTTTTCTTGCCATTTTGTTGCTGAATTCCAGTTTGATTCTGTAATGGATGAAGTAGAATACCTTATATCGTAACTACTCGCTGTTCCTGATGTGCCGTCATCTCCGGGAGAGGTCCATTCTAAGATGATGGAATTTTCACTAGTACTGGTAACTCGGAGGTCAGTCACCATATTGGGCGGAATATTATCCATACTGACAGGACTAATTGTCAATGGGTTGCTACCACTAGTAATTGAAACTTTCAGAGAAACAGGATTTTGTGATTCTACATTGAACTCAGCCGTTTCCCTATCTATTGTTGTTGAATCAGTGTAACTTATTGATATACTGGCCAAACCGCTTTCTGTCTTACTTATTTGTATAGTATAAAAATTGTTTTCAGAGTCAGGATTCTCTATCACCATCATTTGTCCTTCACCTGCGTCGCCAAGTACATCTGAATTGGGAATATCTATGAATAAAACATCATTCACATATCCTGTCATTCTGCCTTGAGAATCTGTCACAAGCATATTTGTCCCATATGTGGAGTCAAATAAAAGGATAGCTTCAATGCTTGGCTTTGATATTGTTAAATTTTCCACTGATTGCTGAGCATCTAGCGCTTTTTCTTTTTTAGTGAATATTAAAAATGCAAAAATACTAGCTGCGATAACAATAATCAATAAAATAAGCACGATCCATAATTTTGGAAACTTTTTGGGTTCCTTGTAATTTATCGATTGCTGGTTAACAAAATTTTCTTCCATTTCATATCACCTCAATTTATTTCCAATCTCCACTATATCAATTCCAGTCGGGCATGCTGTTATGCATCTTCCGCAGCCGACGCACATCTGATCTCCAAATCTGTCTTTGAAATATTTTAATTTGTGCAGTATCCTGTGCCTCACTCTTGCTGATCTTGCGCTTCTGAAGGCATGGCCGCCTGCAACTTCTGTAAAGTCGAGCTGCTGGCAGCTGCTCCATGCTCTCTGCCTTATGCCGTTCTGGCAGTTCAGGTCAAGCTCATCGCGAAGCTCAAAGCAGGTGCATGTAGGGCAGACAATTGTGCATGCAGAGCAGCTCAGGCATTTCTTTCCATTCTCTTCCCATATTTCTTTATTGTTGGTTTTTATTTTGCCTAATTTCAAAGTTTTTGGAGAATTGATTTTTGCTTTTTTTATTTTCTTGCTGGTTTTTTTAAAGAATTTTTTATTAAGCAATTTTTTTCCTTTTTCAGTTTTAACATCAATAAGGTATGAATTTTCATTATCAAAAATCTTTAAATCATAGTAATCCTTTAGATTCATTGATTCGCAGAAGCTGTTTTCGCATATTTTGCCGCACGGAATCTCGACTATTGCTGAATTATCGCGGTGGGCTTTATAATTTAAGTCAACTGGATCCTGCAAAAACAATTTGTCAAACCTTAGAACAGCATTTGCATCGCATTTGTTCAGGAAAAGAACTGTTGTTTTAATTTCGTCGCTGTCTGGCTTTATTTTATTATCCTCGAACAGGAAAAGCTCCTCTCTTTTCGGCAGGAAGAATTTTTTAGCAGGATACAGCGGCTGGTCAAAGACAACAAGGTCATTAGCCTGGACAGTTTTGGCCCTTACGATCTCCTGCTGCACAGGCGCAATGAGATCAAATTTATCTGTAAGAAACTCCAAATAATCCTTAAAATCCCTTTTTTTTATCTCGTAAAGCATGCTAAGAGTTTATTTAATGTTTTAGTTTTTAAAGGTTATTGTTTATTTTAATACATACAGATCAATTCGCAGGAAGGCAGTTCTATTTCGTTGATTCATCTGTTCTTATTGTTAAATGCCCAAATTTTTTAAATTAGTATTAATCAATTAGTAGTAACAAAACCGAAAGATTTAAATACTAGCTGCATTATCGTATTCATATATAAATTAAAGGTGAAATCGAATGCTTAGAAGAAAAAGAACAGTAATCAATGGTGTCGAGTTACCTGAGGAATTTTCAGGAGCCAGTATAATTAATAATATTGCTATATCCTGCGATGGACAAAAATACGCATATGTTTCTGATGGTAGAGACTTGATAACAGGAGAGATGCCTGAAAATGGCAGACTAGAAGTTAAAGGAACAGTAATAAATTACAAGAAAGGTGCCGGTAGAAGCGGCATTCATATCCAGGGCAGCAATATCTGCACAGGCGTAGTAAGTGGAAGTTCTGTTGTTATATCTGGTGGCGGATCTAGTGTTTCAATAGGTGGTAAGAATTTAGAATATGAGATTGATAAAGAGTATTGTGGTGTGAATAAGGTTTCTTTAAGAGAAAGTACAAACGATGTTGCTCTTGGCTTATCTGAAAAGGATAAAGTTTATGTTAAGGGAAATACTGGTAGCGAGCCAGGATATAAAAATAATCATTTATTCATTAATGGATTAGAGGGCGTATTAAGTTTACCAAAATCCAATCCGGGACTAGAAATTGATATTAAGACATCAACAGGAGATATTGAGGGTAAAGTGACTCACAAAGGCATCATTAGAACATCAACTGGCGATATATCTTTAGAACTATATGCTCCACTTACTGTTGAAACAAACACATCTACAGGAGAAGTAAATGTAAAGAAAATGATTTCAGAAGGTAATGGTGTATATACGCCGCCAAATGCAAAATCTATAGGTACCTTGTTAGTTGAAACATCAACTGGCGATATAAATATAACTTATATATTAAAATAGTTTCTCTTTTTCTGCCATAGATTAATTCAGCAAAATCTCAATAAATAATAACGGAATCCTTTTTCAATAGCCTCAAGCGAAGCGCTCAGTATGTTCTCATTAACGCCAATAGTTGCCCACTCATTCCCATTATTGCTGAATTCTATGTAAACCCTTACTGAAGATTCCGCGCCTTTATCCTCTGCGATCATAACTTTATAGTTTATGAGCTTTATATCATCCAGCTGCCTGAAAGAGGCCAAAAGCTTTTTGAAAGCATCATATGCTGCATCAACAGGGCCCTGCTCTTTTACAGGGGCAATGACATCGATTTTGCTGCCGTTCACATTGCCGTCCATAATGCATTCAGAGTAGAGTTCACCATCTATATTTTCAGAAATGATCTTCCAGCCATTTATTGTGAATAAAGGATCTTTTTTAAGAAAATGCTTATTTGCCAATAAATATTTCTCAGCTTCCAAATCACCGATATCATAGCCTTTCTTTTCCAGAAGCTTGACCTCGTCAAGCATTTCTTTTATTCTCGGGTCTTTTTTATCCGCATTAACGCCGAACTGCTTAACTGCCTCAACAATATTAGCCGAGCCTGAAAGGTCTGACAAAACAATATCGCGGGAATTGCCGACTGCTTCCGGATCAATATGCTCGTAAGAAGCGCCCTTGCTGAGCGCATCAACATGGACACCCCCCTTATGGGAGAATGCATTTTTTCCTACAAAGGGCTGATTAGGCTGCGGCTTAATATTCGCTAAAATATTGAATTTATCTGAAACCTCTTTCAGCTTTGAAAGATCAGCATTTATCTGTATGTTTTTCTTTAATACAATATTAGGAAGAATCTGGCACAGATCAGCATTGCCGCAGCGCTCTCCGACGCCGTTAATTGTTCCCTGGATATGGTTAACTTTGCCTGCAACAATCAATGTGTTTGCAACTGCGCAGCCTGAATCGTTATGGCAGTGAATGCCGAGCTGTGCATCTGGAAATGCAGCTCTGACTTCATTGACTATTCCAAGGATTTCATCAGGCAAACAGCCGCCATTCGTGTCGCACAGAACAATGCAGGAAGCTCCTGCATCAACTGCCTTTTTAAGGCACTCTAATGCATATTCTTTATCGTCTTTAAAGCCGTCGAAGAAATGTTCTGCATCGAAAAAAACTTCTAAATTGCTTTTTTTAAGAAATTTTATTGAATCGCTTATTGCATCAAGATTTTCATCTTTTGACGCCTTAAGCTGCCTTTCAATGTGCAGAATCCATGTCTTGCCGAATACTGCGGCAGCTGCTGCTTTTGAATCAAGAACTGCCCTGAGATTAGGATCCTCATTTGCTTTAAGCTCTTTTTTCCTTGTGCTGCAGAAAGCTGCTATTTTGGCATGATTAAATTTTAATTTTGAAGCTTCCAGGAATGCCTCCATGTCCTTCGGATTGGATCCGGGCCAGCCCAATTCGATGTAATCCGCTTTGAAATCATCAAGGATCTTTGCAAACTCCACTTTATCACGGACTGTCAGATTCACATCCTTGTTTTGGGTTCCGTCGCGAAGCGTTGTGTCGTAAATTATCATTTTGGCCTGCAGAAACTTTCTGCTGTGTTCTAAATAATGAAGGTGATTTCTGCTATAGAACTTGTTTTTTTAGCTGATAAACCGGCATGGATCATGATATTAAAGAGGCAGTTTATGTATTTAAAGTTTATGTATTTGAATTTTGGATCAATCTTTTACAAAAAACCCAATCTCATCCCCATAAATATTGTACATCCTGATCGTATCTGCATTAAACGGATATGCTATGATAATGTGCACCATTCCGTATTTGTTGAAAAAAGTCAGATCTGCCCCAGAAGGCATATTGCTATGGCCCGGATGTGAATGCGCTGTCCCTATTATTTTCGAGGTTATCGGAAGATCAAGCGTCATGGATGTTGCATTGTTCGATGCCTGGTAAGTGTTAAATAAAACATCAGTTATGACCAGCTCTTTGTTTTCAAACTTACCTTCGAGCAGAATGACAAATTCCTTTGGGTAAGCCTGCTTTGCAAGATCGATGATCTTTTCAATGACTTCTTTATCTACAATGATTTTATTGAATTCGTATTTATCAAAGCCGAAGAATTTCTTAAGTTTGTTTATCAAAAATTTTTTAAGTGTCATTTATTTTGTTTATTTTAAGAATTTAACAATCTTTTTCATTTCCTCAATAAAAACATTCGCTTCCTCTTCTGTATTGTACAGATACAAAGATGCCCTTGCGCTTCCTTTCATTTGATGCGCATTGAACCATGAATGAACGCAGTGAGCTCCGCTTCTGATCATTATATTGGCGGACTGGTCTAGGATCATTGCAATATTGTGCGGATCCATGTTTTTTATATTGAAGCTTATTATTCCGCCTCTCTGCTCTGCTTCTTTCGGGCCAATAAACTCAAAACCATTTATTTTCAGCAATTCATCTGTTATTTTCTTGTTCAGCTTCAATTCGTGCTGCTCAATGTCTTTTTTTCCAATCCTCATCAAGTAATTCGCAGCTTCTGCAAAGCCGATAATTCCGGCATAATTCTGCAGCCCGGCTTCAAGCCTTTCAGGCAGATCTTCAAATTCTGCTGTTGAATAAGTTGTATCTTTCACAGTGTCGCCGCCCACAATAAAAGGAGATAATTTTTCAAGCAAGGCTTCTTTTCCGTAAAGGCAGCCTGTTCCTGTAGGCCCAAGCATCTTATGGCCTGAAAATGCAATGAAGTCAGCATCAAGCTTTCTCACATCAACTTCCTTGTGCGGAATGGACTGGGCGCAGTCAAGCATTACAGCAACTTTATTGTAATGCGCAATTTTTATTATTTCTTTTGCATTTATTGAAGTGCCATCCAGATTAGAGCTGTGTACCATCGAGATTAGCTTTGTTTTATTGGTTATTTTGTTTTTTAAATCTTCCGGATCATTAAAATCAGCAATCTGATGAATAATGCCTTTTGTTTCCTTCAATCTTTGCCACGGAAGCAGATTAGAATTGTGTTCCTTGTCCGTGGTTATCACTTCATCGCCTTCTTCAAGATTAAATGCATTTGCAATAAGGTTAATGGCTTCTGTTGTATTTTTTGTAAAGATTATTTCTTTCTCGCTCTTTGCATTTATGAATTTTTGCATTGTTTTTCTTGCATTTCTTACCTCTTCTGTTACTTTTTTGCCCAAAGAATGCAGGCTTCTTCCGCCGCATGCCGGGAATTCATTGTAATAGCGGTTCATTGTCTCAACAACCTGCTTTGGCTTCAATGACATGCACGCATTGTCAAAGTATATGATTGGCTTTCCTTTTATACTTTTATTCAGAATTTCAAAATCCTCGCGTATTTTATTTGTATTCAGCATTTTATTTCCGCTGCAACTCTTTGTCAATTACCTTCTTGAATTCGTTAAAGCTTCGCGGCCCAACAAGTGTTTTGTTGTTTATGAAAAATGTCGGTGTTCCAACAATGCCTGCCTTAAGCCCGTCTTCAAAGTCATTTAAAACTTCTTCCCTGTATTTTCTGCTGTCGAAACATTCGTTAAACTCTGACATGTTCAGCCCGAGCTTCTCTGCAAAGCCCTTTAACATCATAGTATGGTTCTCCATTTCCTGCTCTTCAAAAAGTAGATCATGATACTCCCAGTACTTATCCTGCTCCGATGCGCAGTCAGCTGCCTCAGCATGAATATCTGCCTCCAAATGCCTCTCATTTAATGGAAAATCCCTGTAAACATACAGAATCTTATCACCATAAGCTTTTATTATTTCCTTTACAGTTGCCTCTGCCTTTTTCGTGTATTTGCACATGAAGCAGCCGAATTCTATTACTGTAACATTTGCATTTTTTGAGCCGAGATACGGGTCATCATCTATTGTTGGGAATGTTACAGGGCCAGAATAGCCATAGTCATACACAGTTGCTTTTGTGTTTCCTGCAGGGTCAAATATGCAGAATGCTTCTGACGGCTTGCCGTAGCAGTTGCCGTATTTAAAATAGTTATAGCCAGAATATGCTGAATAAATAAGGCTGACAACAAGCAATATTGTAAATGCCCAGGAAATGATTTCAAAGTTTTTATATATTAATCCTGCAAGCCTTGGGCTCTTTCTCATCAGCTTTCCGGTTATATTGCTTTTCAGCCTTTTATCTAAGCCGGATTCGCATTTCCTTAATGTTAGTCTTCTGAAAACGCAGTCAAATGCCTCTTTTGCAAGCAATCTATGAGTGGAGCTGAAAATTCCCAGCACTGCAAACACAATTAAAGCCAGCAAGCATATCATGTTGATAAGTTAATGTATTTGTTTTATATAGTTTACTGTTTGCTCAGCTGCAGCTTCCTGCAGAAGGGCTGGAAGGGCTAGCCGAAGAACCTAGATTCTGTGAGCATTCTGCCGGTGCTGTATTAAATGCAGAACATATAATCGCCTTCAGTTTGTCAGAATCCCATCTGTATTCTGCAGCGGATACATGCACGCCATTGACAATAAGTGTTTCAGAGCCCTGCACATCATACTGCTGATTTAGCTCCTTGTCAACAGGATATTGCGGATAGCGGCCGCTAAGCCAGGTTGATTGATCGTTGTATAGCGCTGTAATACTATATTGCTTATCTATTAAATTGATGCATGAGTTTAAATTATTGGCATCAATCCCAACAGACTTGATGCATTCATCAGATTTTTGCGATTTTACAAAGCAGGCTAAATAATCTGCATATTTGCTCTCCTGCTCTTTTTGTATGCAGTATTCTATGCTGTTATCATCAATCTCTATTTTGCCGTGCATTGCATAAGATACAAATCTTGTTTTTATTTCTGCAGATTCTCCTAATAATCTCAGTACAGGCACAAGTATTTCCTGCGCTTTGACGCCATATGGGCAGTGGCTCATCACAAACAATTCAACTTTCGGCTTGTCTGTTTTTGGATAAGACTGCGAACTAGTTTGTGAGCTGGCCTGCTGCTGATCAGCTGCTTCTAAAGGTATTGCAGATGGGAACAGCAAGCTGCCGTCTTTTGTCACATAGGAATCATACTGCTGATTGCCAATGCTGAAACTCACGGTGTAAAGGCCGTTTTTCTCTCCAACACTTTTCAATACAGCTGCTGCCTGCCCCTGCAGCATATTCGCGTTTATGAAATCAATTGCCTTCTTTGCTGCTTGCTCTTTTGATGGGCCAGATGCCTTGTCCGGCATTAAAGATGCTATCAAGGATATCAGCAATACAGCCGATATGGCCTGCCATATGTATAATTTCTTCATTTTTACTTTCATATCATTCACCAGCCTGTATAAAACACAGTATCAATAAGCTGAAACCATATATATTACTTGATGAAACCATGGAAAAGCTTAAAAATAAGCTCGGATTAGTTGTTTCCATGATCCAGAATAAGAAGATCGTGCTCGGAATAGGGATGATCGCTGTGTTTCTGTTTATTGTATTCTCAATAAGCTCATACTACAAAGAAAGAAATTCCCTTACATGCCCTGTATTCGGATGGAACATTTCCATTTTTGACCTCATACCTATTTTAGTGAGCCTGGGTGTTGTTGTCGGGGCTGCTACTTACTATACAATGTCATTCAAGGTTGAAGCAAAGGAAAAATCTTTGAAAAGGAACATCGATATAATATTCAAGTTTTTGGCAAGAGAAGAAAGAAAGGTTGTGGAGAAACTGCTTGAAAATAAAGGAAGAATGCTGCAAGCTGATATCACGAGGCTGGAAGGGATGAACAAGCTCAGATCACACAGGACAATTAAAAAATTAGCTGAGAAAGGCATTGTTAAAGTCGAAGGCTATGGCAAAACTAATGAAATAAGATTAGTTAAAGATATTATGGAAGGGCTGTTGTAACTATTTCATTTCGTCAGCAGTTTATCCACTTCACCGCACAATTCTTTCACATGCTCCACAGTCCTTTCAAACTGCATCTTTTCCTCGTCATTAAGATCTAATTCAACCACTTTCTCAACTCCGTTATTGCCCAATATTGCAGGAACTCCTATGAAATAGCCTCCAATGCCATATTCTTTGTCGCAATAGGCAGCACAGGGCAGCAGCTTTTTCCTGTCATTCAATATGGCATCAATCATTTCAACAATTGAAGAAGCAGGAGCATAATACGCAGAGCCTGTCTTCAGCAGATTAACAATCTCAATTCCACCCTTCCTTGTCCTTTCAACCAGCTCATTTATTTTCTCAGCAGGCAATAACTCTGTAATCGGCTCCCCATCTATTGTTGTTTTGCTTATCAATGGCACCATGTCATCGCCATGGCTGCCGAGAACAATCGCTTCAATCTTTTTTGCATCAATATTCAGTTCTTCAGCAATAAATGTTTTAAATCTTGCTGTGTCAAGAACACCTGCCATACCAATCACTTTGTTTTTTGAAAAATTGCTTATTTTTGCAGCCAGATAAACCATTGCATCTAAAGGATTTGTTACAACGATCAATATGGCATTCTGCGAATATTTAACCGCGCTCTCTACAACGCCTTTTACAATGGACGCATTTATCTTAAGCAAATCCTCCCTTGTCATTCCAGGCTTTCTCGCAATGCCTGCTGTTATAACTATAATGTCAGAGTCCTTTGTATCCTCATAATTGTTTGTTCCGATAATTTTATGATTGAACCCTTCGATAGGACCGGATTCCAATATGTCAAGGGATTTTCCCTGAGGCACACCTTCAACAATATCAACTAACACAATATCTGCCAAATTCTTCAAAGCCAGCAGATGCGCTGCTGTTGCACCGACATTTCCTGCTCCGATGATTGTTATTTTTGCCATCTTAAAACCCAAGCTTTTCATTCACAAAGATCAAAGTTATCCTGCGATTCGGCATTATCTCCCTTTCAAACAGCAAAATCTTTCCAATTGTGCTGCCTCCATAGCCAATGCTTTTCATCCTCTTGTCTTCCAGAGGAAAACAATGCTCTCTGATTCGCTTGAACCCTTCTTCTAAGCTTGAAACGATCTTCTGCGCCCCGACAACCCATATGGCATTATCAGATGAAAATGCATATGCCGGAATCTGGCTTCCGGAGGCGCTTGCAATCAGCACTTCGCCTGTTTCAACAACTGCCTGAATGCTTCCTATAAAGAACTGAGAGCTTATGCTCCTTTTTCTAAGCTCTGTTTGTTTTGCCTCATTTTTTTCAGCCAGGATTTCGTCTTTTAAATTTTTCCATGGATGCTTTTTGGATTTAAGCAAATCAACAAACCCTACCTGCTCCAATGTTGTAGAGCCGCCTGTCATGATCTCTGATTTTTCAGGGATCAGCTCTCTTAATTTTTCCAATGCATTTTCTTTTGTTTCAACAAGCTCAGCAGTTATGCCTCTGGCTTTTAAGGCTTTGATCGTTTCATTGATTGTTTCAAGTGATGCTAATTTGTCGAAGTCAGTCATTTTATTGCCTTCTTACCCCAAAATAATATAGGCCAATTAGATGTAAGGTGTTGTACTTTTTAAATATTACTGAAATCCAAGTTATACGAAATCCGATTTTCTTGTTTTAGGAACAAAAGTCAGGAGCACCACTTCGCCTTCTTGGTGAAAGTCATGTAGTAGCTAAATGAAAACAGAACCAGTTTACTTAATTCAGTTCAGGTTATAAGTCTTAGACTAACATTTTATAAGTCTCTTTGAGCTCTGCCATAACTAATTCTTGTTACGCCTAAGTCATAAAGATGATATTCACGTTTCTGGGCTTCGGTTGGTGGGACATCTACAAGCCCAGAATCAAGTGAACTATAGAACCTTATTTTGAATGGACCCTTACCTTTATCATACATTATTATTCCACCTTCTGGCGATGGAAAGGTCTCATCTCCTGCGAAAGCCCATATGGGTGCCTTGCTGAGAATTCTACTGTTTTTTTCACCTTCAAAATCATGTGTACATTGTGGAATTTTTACTAATTCTTTTTTTCTTGATTGAGATGCCCATCTATAGAAAGTGGCTCCTGCATTTAATCCAACAGTATAATCATTTTTTCCAATGACAATATAAACTTCTCCTGCGTATTTTTCTAATCCTTCTCGAGTTTTTTTAGGACCGCAATCAATTCCCGGAGCTATTAAGAGGATCTTTTCAACAGCAGAAAATTCTGAAGCAACTGTTGCAACAATACCTGCACCTGCCGAATAACCCATAAGGTATAATGTTGGATCTACATTTCCACTCAGTAGTTCTCCCTTCTTTAGGCAGTAATCTATAACAAATCTAAGATTATCCATTGAATTTTTTGGCCACGAAAAATCTCCTGAAAATTTATTTCCAACTCTCACAATAGTACCGAGCTCTTTTTTTTGCATAAATTCTGCCATTTGCCTATATCTGCCATTATGACCATTAAGATCTTCAAGACTTCCTGCACAATTAACTATAATGGCGCCATTATGAAAATGATTAATTCCTAGTTCTATTTTTTCAATTCCTTTTTTAAGAGGTCTTTTAAGTGCGATTCTTCCTTCTAGTTCCATTTTATTGTAAATCTTTAGATATTTGGTCTTTATGGCCTAGACTTTATAAATCTTTTGATTATTACCCCTAATAAGTTACTACTTAAATTGTAGGTGCCCCCGACTTTACAATAATATTCTGTGCTGTCGCACAAATTTTGAAAATAAAATCTGACTTTCTTACTTCGTTCTAACCACATTACATTTTCACTATGGCTCGGTATGTATAACAGCGCATACGATATAGTTCTATTTTTTAGCTATTTCTTCCATTATCTTCTGCTTAAAAATGTCATATCTCCAATTGCTCAGCTTTTCTCCGTTAATGAAAAATGTCGGAGTTGCATCAACACCCATATTCTTGGCTTCCCTTACATCTCTTGCAACATAAGATGCTTTTGCTGATGAATCAAGGCAGTTGCTGAAGTTTTTCATGTCTAAGCTTAATTCTTTTGCATAGTTTTTCAATTTTCTTGGCGTCGGATCATCAGAGCTTGCGTGCACTTTGTCAACAAATTCCCAGAATTTGCCCTGATCATTCGCGCATTCTGCTGCTTCTGCTGCTTTAAACGCATACTGGTGCATTGGCAGCGGAAAATGCATGTATTCCAGCTTTACATCATTTTTGAATTCTTCCATTATCCTGTTGACAGTCGGATGTGCTGCCTTGCATGCAGGGCATTGAAGATCAGAAAACTCTGTTATTGTTATCCTGGCGCTTTCATTGCCCAAAACAGGCCTTGGCGTGTAAATATCAGGGTAATAAGGCTTATTAACATTTTTTAAATAAAAAAACAAAACTACCAGAATGATAAAAACAAAAAAGCCATAGTTCAAATATTTTTTCTTTAGCTTCATTTTATCTTTGCCTTATACAATCTCATAAACAATGAATTCCCGACAACACTCACGCTGCTGAATGCCATTGCCGCAGCAGCTATTATCGGATTCAGCAAAAATCCCGTGAAAGGATATAAAATTCCTGCTGCAATCGGAATGCCGGCAGTATTATAAAAAAATGCCCAAAACAGATTCTGCCTTATCTTCCTTATTGTATAAGCGCTTAGGTCAATGGCAGTAACAACATCTCTTAAATCGTTTTTGATCAAAACAATATTCCCTGTTTCCAAAGCAACATCTGTTCCTGCGCCAATTGCTATGCCTATATCTGCCTGCGCAAGAGCAGGCGCATCATTTATGCCATCTCCGACAAATGCAACAACTTCTCCAGCATGCTGCAGCTTCTTTACTTCTTTTTCCTTGTCTTCAGGCAGCACTTCTGCTAAAACTTTGCCAATGCCGATCTGCTTTGCAATTGCTTCTGCCGTTCTTTTGTTGTCGCCAGTTATCATGATGACTTCCTTTTTCATCTTATGAAGCTGCTCAACTGCTTCTTTGGAATATTCTTTCAATGTATCTGCAACTGCAACCATGCCAATAACCCTGTTCCTTAGCGCAATGAGCATAACAGTATTGCCCAAATTCTCAAGCTCAACGATTTTCGGATCTATAAGCTTTAACGGAAAATTTTCCATCATTTTTCTGTTGCCTATTATGATTTCTTCATCTTTGTACTTTGCTTTAACGCCTTTTCCAGGAACTGCAATAAAAGATGAGGCGCCGGTAAGCTTTATTTTCAGTTCGTCGCATTTCTTCACAATTGCTTCTGCAAGAGGATGCTCTGAATTTTTCTCTGCAATGCCTGCGAATCTTATGATTTCCCTCTCAGATAAATTCGAAACAGAAACGATCTTCGTAACTTCGGGCTTTCCTTTTGTCAATGTTCCTGTCTTGTCAAAGACAATTGTTGTCAGTTTATGGGCTGTTTCAAGTGCTTCGCCTGATTTTATTAAGATGCCGTTTTCAGCTCCTTTTCCAGATCCAACCATTATTGCAGTCGGAGTTGCCAGGCCAAGTGCGCATGGGCATGCAATAATCAAAACTGCAATGAATATGCTCAATGAAAATACAAAACTCTGGCCAGCTAATAGCCAAATAATGAAAGCTGCAACTGCAATTATTATTACAGCAGGAACAAAATAGCTGCTTACTTTGTCAGCCACTCTTTGTATTGGAGCTTTGCTGCCTTGGGCTTCCTCAACTAATTTTATGATCTGAGCTAAAACAGTATCTTTTCCAACTTTAGTTGCCTTGAACTTCAAAGCTCCGTTCTTGTTTATTGTTGCTCCAATCACATTGTCGCCGATTTTCTTTTCAACAGGAATGCTTTCCCCGGAGATCATTGATTCGTCAACTGCTGAATGGCCTTCAATTACAACGCCGTCAACCGGGATTTTTTCACCTGGCCTGATAACAACAATATCGCCGACAGCAACATCATCAATGTTGATCCCAATTTCTTTGCCGTTCCTTACGACCATTGCTGTCTTAGCCTGCAGGCCCATCAGCTTTTTTATTGCTTCTGATGTTTTGCCTTTCATCACTGCTTCCAGCAGTTTGCCTAAAAGAATGAAAGTTATAATAATGGCTGCTGTGTCATAATAAACAGCTCCTTTGAAGGTATTTGGAATAAAAGTCACAAGAGCGCTGTAAATATAGGCTGCGCTTGTGCCTACTGCAATCAAAGTGTCCATGTTTGCGCTTTTGTTTTTTAAAGCGATCCACATTCCGGCATAGAATCTTCTTCCGATTGCCAGCTGTACAGGAGTTGTCAATATAAACAAAACGTAATTTGCATAAGGCACAATTATCTTGAACCATTCAGGAAAAGAAAGTATGAAAATAGGGATGCTCAATAAAAACCCGAGAAAAACCTCTATTTGCAGCCTTCTGATCTCTTTCTGCCTTGCTTCCTTCTCCTTGTCAACTGATGCAGTTTCTTCAATTGGCTCGTAGCCTGAATTTTTTATTGCTTTCTTGATTTCATTGATGCTTGTCAGAACGGGATCATACTTTATTGCCGCTTTCTGGTTAACTAAAAGCTCTTTTGAGACAATGCCTTTTATTGCGCTTAATGCGCCGCTTACTGTGGCTACACAATGCGGATTGTCCATGCCGATGATTTTTAATTTTATCTCGGAAATACCTTTTTCACCTGTTTTGCTTTCTTTTTCTTCCTTTATTATTTTATAGCCTGTTTTTTCTATTGTTTTTTCAACGCCTTCCTGATTTGTTTTATTTTCATCGAATTCAACAGTTGCTTTTTCTGTTGCAAAATTCACATTTGTATTGATCACGCCTTTTGCTCTCTTTAAGGCTTTCTCTATTGTATTTGCGCAGCTTGCGCAGTGCATTCCTGTTATCTTGATTGTTGTTTTCATTTTTTAGCCTTTATTTTGCAACTGTTTAAATTTGATGATATGTTTATCAAGATCAAACCAAGTAACAGAACAATAAATGCATTAACAAAAATATTAAAGCCGGATATCAGCATGCCAATGCCGATTGTCGTGCTTGAAAAAGACAAAAGCAGAGGGGCGCATGTTGGGCAGACTGATGTGAACAAAGCAGGTATTAGCGCAAAATAACCATGGGCTTTTTTATGTAAAGACCAGTTTGATTTAAGAACATAAATATTTAATGCCAAAATCATACCCGATAAAATTGAAATAGTTATTAAAAACAACAAATTCAATGGCGTCCATAGATCTATTCTTACATAAAAGTTTGACAGCAAAATAAAGTTCCATGCAAAAATGTAGATTGATAAAAAGACCATGGTAAAAACTATAAAAATCATCAAATAGACCCAATTGCCTAATACGCAGTTTATTCCATTCAGGCTTTGTTTTATTCTATTCATTGAGGATTATGATTTTTACCCTTCTTTTTTTATTTCCTTACGATGACCGGCATCATCATATTCGTAAAGCTTGCCTTCTTCTTCACCGTTGCATAATTTATGCAAACCATCGCAGAAAGGCTGGTTTTTTGACAAGCCACACATGCAGATCCATGCAGATTCCTTCTGCGGTTTGATTTCAAGCGGCACATTCGCCACCTTTATTACTTTTCTACTCATTTTCTCACCTCTATGTTCTTTAAAAATCCTTTTATTTGATTTTTTCATTGAAATAATTATACAACCAGGCAAACAATGCCCCTACTATTGCGCCGATTACCACAACTTCGATAAGGCCAAGTATGACGCTTCCGATAGATACGCTTGTTTTTGCTATTGCTGTCAAATCAATGCCGTGGAATATTGCGCCGAGGTATTTCAATGAACCAGGCCATATTGCAATAATCGCAGCGCAGGCCAGAGAAAGTACTCCGCCTACAATGGCCAATGTCAATGCAGTTGTTTTTACATTTAGTTTTTCCATTTTTTCACCTCCTTATCATTTTCTCAATGTTGAAGCACATTTGCTTTAAACCACCAGACTGGTGGAAAATTCCGACATTTTATTTCTTTTGCAAATAAATTTTATACATCATAAAAAGATGCACAATCAAACTTATTATTGTTATCCATACTGCATATGGTTTAAGAAAAGTTGCAAGAGCTCCCAAACCAATGCCAAAAATAAATGCGCTCCAAACCCATATCTGCAGTTCAAGTGGAGTAGCTTTTTTTAATTTTTCAAACATTTTTTAACCTCCATTTCAATGACGGCCTCCTTTTCTTTTTCTCAGCCATCTTCACTTCCTTTCACTTTCCCATGTTTATGCTTGAATAAATGAGGCGCTTTTGTTTTCATAGTAAAATATCTCACCAAGATTATGCTGATAAAGGGGAACATTGTAATAAAGCCTATTAGAATAAATATTGGCTGCCTTGTTTCTAGCGCAAGCCCGATTATGGAAAGATAAAGTAAGAAGTAGCACAGGGCCGGAGCATAATCATACCTTGTTTCTGTTTCTTCGTGTTCTTTTTCGAAAAGCATCTTAAATAAGAACACTGCCAAGAACACAACAATAAGCCATCCGATAAAATTGCTTGCCGGAATGCCGAAATAAACTCCTGCGGTCTGCCAAGTCCACCATTTCATTGTTACAGCGAGCGGATCAAGAACAAAATCCCATGCCACAGCAGCCAATGCCGCTACAATCGAACTGAAAAATGCAAGATAAAATTTATCTTTTTTTGAAATATTCTTGGTTATCCTAAAATCAAGAATATGCTCACTTAATGCGTATGCAACGTAAATCAAAGCTGCCCACATCAAAATAACAAGAAAGGGCACTCCAAGAATTTTTGGGCCAAGCAAATCTGAATAGCTATATCCGCCCCCGAAAAAATAGCCAAAATTGACTCCAATAAATTCTGCAGCGAAACTTATCGCAAAAGACAAGGCAAGAAAAGTCAAGGTATTTTTTGTACCCTTGTTTATTATCCCATGCGAAATCGCGAAGACAAAAACAAGCATTGTTAAGATAGAATGGCTCCAGAATTTGTCATGCAATTTGTAGAATGACCCAAAAGCAAGGCCCAGTACAGCCACAATTATCAAGACAGTTATAAAATAAAAATTTTCTTTTTTCAGTAACAGTTTTCTCATTTTCTCCTATTCCTCAATTCTCCTCTTTTAATCTTCCAATTTCTTTCATTATTTTCTCAATGCTGGCAAGAGTGCCTTTCCCTTCCCCGCCGCAAGCCATTTTGCCATATTCAGGATTAATGATCTTGAAATCAGCCTGCTTTAATATCCCAATATTTTTTTGCAGAATTTTATTATTCCACATATTTTCATTCATAGCCGGGGCTATGATCACTGGAGCTTTTGTTGCCATTATGGTTGCTGTCAGCATATCATCAGCTATGCCGTTCGCAACTTTTCCGATAAAATTAGCAGTTGCTGGAGCAACCAGCATTAAGTCTGCTTTTTTCGCATATGTGATATGGCTGATATCTAATTCTACAGGAAGCTCAAACATGTCTATAACTACTTTATTCTTTGAAAGCGTTTGCAGTGTCAAAGGCGCTATGAACTTGGCAGCGTTCTCGGTCATTACAACATAAACATCTGCCTCTTCATTCTTAAGCACGCCAATAATCTCTGCAGCCCAATATGCCGCAATTCCACCACACACACCCAACACCATTGTTTTTCCTTTTAGTCTCATTCTAGCAACAACCGCCACTGCTTTGCTGTTTTGGCATTTTCTTTCTCATTTCTTCTACCTCTTTTGCATATGTTTCTGCATGCTCATCTGAGCAAAAATATTTGCCAAAACGCTGGGGCGCTGTCTTCTTATCCACTTTCATTCCGCATTTCTCGCAATATTTATCAAACCAACCCATTTTTCACACCTCTTTCTTTTGGATTTTCAATTATTAATGGTTTTTTCTTTTCCATGTTTAGCACTTAATGACATTTATCTCCATTTCCCTTTTTGGGAGGTTTATTATGCATATCTCTCATCATGAAGAAATGCATCAGAGGGCACAACAACAAAATAAGCCAATATGAGTAATTCCTGCCAATCCCAAAAAAATATACAGCTGCAATTAATAAAACCATAACTATCAAGCAACACACCAGCATCGTTATGCCCTTTGCGTGCTTTACGCTTTTGCAGCCTTCTTCAGCTGTTCTTTTTTTGCTGGAGATTTTCTTCATTTAGCAGCACCCCTTCTTTCCTTTCCCCATCTTTTTCACCTCCTTAAATAGTTTTACGATTTCATTACAGCGTGCTTTGCGATCCCTGTATTGCAGCTGTGATGCTCTTTGCACCACTTCTGGCATTTTTCAGCCCATTTCTTGCCTTCGTAAGCGAAACTGCATTCTTCACAAACATAATATGGTTTGCCGGCCTTTGCCTCTTCCACCACCATTATCTTTCACCCGCCACTATTTTCTCGCAAAATTCGTGCATGTGCTTGTCTATAAGATCCATCAGGGGCTTTATTGTTTTTTTATTCAGCGAATAATACCTGTGCTTCCCTTTCCTCTCTACAAAAACAAAGCCGCACCTCTCAAGCCTTTTAAGATTGTGCGATACAGTGGTTTGATTGGAATCAAGCATCTTGCATATCTCGGAAACGCATTTAGGCGCTTTTCTCAATATGTTTATTATTTCCAGCCTTCTTTCATTGTCCAGCGTCCCGAAGAATGTTTTATATGCTTTTTTAATCATATGTTAAGATAAGCATATGTTATTTATAAATGTTTCTGTTTTTATGCCTTTACGAACAGCCCGCACCAGCACATTGGCTGCATTCCCGGATTAGGCCTCAGCCATGTTTCATGAATAAAAAAGTTACAGGGGCATATAAGCTCAAGGTCCTTCTCAAATGTCCCATCTCTCAATCTGCATGGGCAGAACTTCAATCCATGCTTCTTTTCATTAGATAATATGCCGTCAGCAACAATTTCAACATGCTTTTTGTCTGGGTTTAGCTCAAATGTTCCGTTGCTTTTACAGAATTCACCCCAGACTTTTATTACTTCTTCTTTGTTCATTATTTCCCTAAAGTTTCATAATCTTTCTTGCTTCACTTATGTCGATTTTTACATACACATTGACCTGCTTGCATGTCGGGCATAACTCGGGGCCAGCCATTCCATAATGTATGTCGTTGCACACAGTGCATCTGAAAAATTGCTTGTCTGCCATTTGTCACCTCACAAAAGGATTGCCGAATATAATGAATGCCATTATAGCGTGAAGCAGCACAGATGCTATTAAAAGCCACCAGTAATAGCAGTGATATTTATAAAATCTCATATACAATTTAGAGCTGCTAAATGAAGATGGCTTTAAGCCCAAGATGCATCTGCATGATAAAAGAATTAAAACTAGGCTGAGAATGTTTGTCCAACCCAGCACATATACAATTTTTATTCCGAGCGAAGGGTCTATTGCCATTTTACTCCACAATTATCTTTCCTTTCATGTTCGGGTGTATCGCGCAATAATATTCATAAGTTCCTGCTGTATTAAATGTATGGCTCCACGAAGCTCCTTTGTTCAGAGTTCCTGAATCGAATGCTGCTCCTGATGGCGAGCTTGTTGATGTTGCTGTGTGCGGTGCTGAATCCATCTGTTCCCAAGTTACTGTTGAGCCTTTTTTTATTGTTATAGCCTGCGGGCTGAATGCAAAGTTCTTAATTTCAATATTGATATTTGTAGCTGCACTGGTTTGCTGCTCTTGCCCGCCTGATGATGTAGTTTGAGTGCCTTGTCCTGCTGCAGATGCTCCGCCTGATGTTTGCTGATTTCCTTGCGTCCCATTGCCGATAGTCTGCGTGCATCCTGCTATTAAAACCAATGCGGCCAAAAACAAAACAAAATACATTCTTTTCATTTTATCCACCCCCATATTTGATTAAAATTTAAGCTTATAAACCCATGGCGGAATTTTTGCGCCTTTAACTTCATCATACTGGGGCCAGTAGGGCTTTATATCAATTACAGGCGTTCCGTCTAGAATATCAAGACCCTTTACTTTAATTTTGTTATTCTTATGATCAACTTCCACTAGCTTAACTGTTGTAATTGCAATCGGATTCGGCCTTGCAGGGCATCTGCATGCAAAAATCCCGACAATCGGCACATTCGGGTTGCCCTGCGGCTGATGCTCGATAACATGGCTTTTAACCTTGTCCATCCAATAAACAACAATAATATGGGAGTATTCTTCTACGCCCTTTAGCGCGCCCGTGAATTTCTTGTCTATTGCTATTTCTGAAACTTCGTCTGCAAAATTCCCAAATCTCAGTTCCTTGATGTTGTTCTTTACAATGCCAATCGGTTTTAAGATTATGTCTTTCACCTTTTACCGCCTTTGTGTTTTGCATTATTCTTCCACAATTTCATAATCCATAAATAAACTAAAATAATCGAGCCGATTAACAATATCGCATAAAGCACATTCAAGAAATTCCAATACCAAATATAGCCGCTGTTCATCATTCCATATCCCATCATGTTGCCTCCAATATTACCGCCCATCATATTTCCACCCATCACGTTCATCATTCCTCCTCCCATCATTCCCGCTGTATTCTCACCGCAATAAATACTTTTCGCCATGCTAATATGAAACTGCTCTTCATCTTCAGAGCCCTCTTCCAGCCCCATCATTTTGTGCATAAGTTTATGGGCCTCGCCAGGATGCATTTGTTCCATATAATATTCTCCAATTATTTCCAGCTGGGAATCTGATAAATTTTTGCAGTCAGTTTTTGCATCAATCAGATTTTTAGCTTCGCTTAGTTCTTGTTGTGTAACTGCATAAACTAAACTCAGGTTCAACAATAAGACCAAAAATACTGCCAACAATATTTTTTTCATTTACTCCTCCGACTAGCATTAAAGCCGTCTTCTTTTTATTTCTTTCTCTTTTTTAATCTAATTTTGTTTTTTTCGCCTTTGCTTTTGTAAAGCATTATTGCAATGCCTGCGGCATTAGAGAGTATTCCTATTAAAATAAACCAAACCGTATAGCCTGAAAGGGAAGCCAGCGCTGATACTCCTATGAAAGGCAGTATATTCACAAGATAATGGCTGCAGCACAGTATCATGCTTGTTGTGGATAATCCGCCTGATGCAACTGTTGTTGTGCAGCCAATTGCGCTCTTGTGCCTCAGATAAGTGAAAAGACTTATCTGGAAACCAAATCCGCCAATCAGCAAGACAAGCAAAGGAGAGTATTTCTTGATCTGCGCAACAGCCATTGCTGGGAATCCAAGGCTCCAAAGTATTATGATGTTCAATACCACAATCAACAAAATTCCTATAATGCCGTTTCTTGTTGCTTTATACTTAATATCCATTTTTATTCACCTTGCTTTCCATGATCATTTGCAAAATCGGTTATCAAATTTAATTGCTGGCTCATGTCTGTCTCATCTCCGTACGAAATCAAAATCTTGTCCAGATCGCTGAATACATAATTTTCCCACTCACTATTAGGTCTGCCATTTACGTAGAACTTTAGTGTATTCTTACTGCCGTTTGAAAATTTCCGTCCATCAGGTAAAGTCAGGCTTTCTTTGTTGAAGTCCATTCCAACGCTTTTGAAAAATATCCATAAAGGCACGCCTGTTGCATGCATATGCAAGACACTTGAAGCATCTTCTTTATTTAGGTTATCATCCACATGAATAAAACTGCTCTTCATATGATATTTTTCATTTGCGAAGTTAATTGAATTTCCATTTATAAAAACCTTAAAATCTGCGTGAATGTGCCCTGAGCCAAGCACCCCAATCGTTGATTTAGGATCCATGTTGCACTGCAGCTGGCCACTATCTATGCATGCGCTTACATCCATGCCGCAGGCATCGCAAAGCCCATCATTATTTTTATCCATTAAATTTCTGGCCAATTGCTTATCGAAAGCTGTTAATGACATTTGACTTGCAGAATGCATTTCAGTTGATTGTTGGTTGGAATTATCGCTTTGAAAATTTAAAAAAGACACTATGCTGAAGATCAAAACAATAGAGGCTATAACTAAAAGCCCGTATAATAAATAATCCTCTTTGTTTTTTGTTTTATTTGCTATTTTTCTTTTCATTTTATACATTGAAACATTAAAACAAGTATAACTATCCTGCCATTTAAACCGTTTTAAACCATCATTTTTGTAAATACACTTTATATGTCTTTCCAACCCTCTCTCTTTGAATTAAATTCATCTTGTCAAGATCTGTTAAAATAGTTGAAACTTTAGATTTACTCCAGTTTAGCCTAAATCTTAGTGAATCTTGTGTTATTTCACCCGCCTTTTTAATCTCATCAAAAATCTTCTTTTTATCGTCTGACAATGCTTTTCTTAAAATTTTATATTCTTTATCTTCTATCTTCATCTTAAATAAGTACAACGAGGCAAGAAATCCTAAACCTAAAGCAAAAATGAGTGAAATAAGGTTTATTGTAATTGAGCTTATTGAAGAAGAACTCATTATATTAGCTCCCATCATCTCGCTCATTCCTTGCATCATAGGAGTTTGTTCTCGTATAAAAAACGAGCCTATAAACGGGAACAATAAAAAATATACAGCAATAATGACTAAAACAATCAATACACTTTTTGATGCATTATTCAGATTTTTTAAAGTTTCTTTCATCTTTGTTTATTTTAGTTGTATTATTTTTGAGATCGATTAAAATCCAAGTTTTTCTTTTTCTTCATAAAAACATTGTGCATGTATATTTTTCCCCCGCCGGGCTCTGTGTGAATGGATTCTTTAATATGGGCTATTTTAAAAGGGCCTGAAAAATACCTTAAAATGTCCTCCTTTGAAATGCTTTTGTCAAAATGATTTTTATCGCTGAAGCACTGGATGTAAACCCTGCCATTGCCCTTCAATACATTAATAAGCCTTTTAACATATTTTGGCTTGTCTTTATCCGGAATATGGTGAAAGCATCCTCTGTCAAAAATAAAGTCAAATTTTTTGTTTGTCTTGAATTTCAATACCTTGCCCATAAGATAATTGCAAGCCACGCCTTTTCTCAGGCACCTTTCTTTTGCTATCTTTACTGCTGTAGGGGATACGTCAACTCCTGTAACCTTAAACCCCTTTGAAGCCAGATAAATAGAGTTTGTCCCTGCTCCCGAGCACATGTCAAGAACTTCTCCTGGCTTGATTTTCCCCTGCTCAACAAGCTTCACAAGATTTTTTTCAGGCTGTTCAGTATGCCAGGGAATTTTTTTCAGGCTGTTTTCTTTATATATTCTGTCCCACCCATTTTTTTCCATTCTTGCCTTCGTATTGCTTAACTAACTTGCTAGCAGCATCCTTTTTTGCCTTTTCCCATTTTGCACCTCATCTGCATTTATACTCGCGGACAATAGTTTTTATACAAATAGTTGTCCGCTCGTAATAAGCAAATGACATTCATATATTGTATAAAAATTTGTGTCATTTGCTATATGATTTTTTAGCCACAAATATGTTGGCATAACCTTTCAGCACAGGAATTTTATTGATAACTTTAAACTTATGGTATTCCAAATGACTTTGAAAATCCCTGCTGAAAAAGTCGTCAATGGCTTCCCTGTCAATTATTGTTTCAATGCACTTCAATATTAAAAATATGACTGTTTGTTTTTTTGGCTTCACATATTCAACAAAAACCGCTGTGCCTCCTTTTTTCAATGTCCTGTAAATCTCTGCTATTGCCTTATTTCTGTCTTTGAATTTTAATTCGTGCAGGCCCAGGGATTCGAATGCAATATCAAAGTAATTGTCTTCAAAGGGGATATTTTTTGCATCGGCAACAATGTATTTTGTGTTTTTGGAGCTTGTTTTTTTCCTGGCTCTTCTTATCATATTTTCTGACAGATCCACCCCAAAAACATTGCCTTTGGTTTTTTCTGCAATCAGGCTTGTCAATGTTCCTGTGCCGCAAAAAACATCTAATGTGTTTTTTGCATGCCCGATATCAACAGCATTTGCTGCAGCTTCCCTTAGCCTTTTCTCGCCTCCTAAAAAAAGCAAAAAGAGCCTGATTTCAAAATCATAAAGCGCACTTATTATGCCATTATAAAACATTTTAGCTTGCAGCTGCTGATGACGACGCGTTTATTATTGTGTTGTTTGCAATGTTTTTATAAACAACTTTCAGCACACTCAAATCCCTGAAAATGTAGCTTCCGTCACTCTCAACCGATCCAACCTGAGGCCAAACTACTGTGAGCGAAGGGTAGAGGGCAGCATCTTTTGATATTATCGCTGTCGGAACAAGAGTTATGTTGTATTTCCTGACCAGCTCTTTTCCAGTCTCAGATGAAATGTCCACATATCTCTCAGCTGAAATAGCCATTCCGAAGCTTTGCGGATTTGAGAGTATAATTTTGTGAACTGTGACATTATAGCACGCTTTGCAGCTGTTATCTGTCAGATATGTTATATCAACAAAACCCGTTACCTTAGATGCTGCGATATCAAAATAAGGCGGGTTTATCAGCCTTAAAACATAGCTGCCGTCCTTTTCAACGCTTCCCATTTGGCTCCATGCGCTTGTCACTTCTTCGTATTGGGATATTTCCTTTGAAAATATAAATGCAGGCAGTTTTAATATTTTATATCTATCTATCAGTTGTTTTCCTTCTGCGCTGCTGGCATCAAATGTTTTCTCGTTTCCAAAAACAACGCCTATATTTTTAAGCGCAGGGACCAGGCCAGTCAAATCGCTGCAGCTCTCGCATGAAGATGCTTTGATATAAACAGAAGATACGCCTTTTTTAACAACAATCTGGCTGCTTATCCCAAATATTATAAACAGGTTTGTTAAGAACACTATGAGGATAAGAGCAACTAGCAACAACTTGATGCTAGTAAAGCTGAATTTTCTATTTTTAGTTTTTTCTTCCATTTTTACCTCGCCAAATCTTAAATCTTGCAACCTGTTAACTCAGACAATCTTTGAAAACTCTGCACTTTTTCGTATCGTTCATTGTTTATTATCCATGTCGGAGTCACTTTTATATCCGGCCCTTTCTGGTAATCCCTGTAATCAACATATTTAAATGAGTTTCCAAACATCTTTGCCTGCTGCTTCGTGTACTGGCACCATTCTATCGCGCCGTACATCACTGCGCCCTTTTCTTTTAAGCATTTTGCAAAATCATCAAAAGCGCCTGGTTTTGATGCAGAATAGATGCTGTATGCTATTATCGCTATAATTATAACCGCGATAACTGACAAAATCATTATTTTGTTTCTTTTTTTAGCTGCGGCATTTTCTTTTCTTTCCTTATCCAGCTGCTCCCTCTGCTGCCTTAGCTGGTCTGCTTCCTCGCGATGCTTCTGTTGCCTTTTTTCTTCAATCTCCTTTTTGTTCAGTTCTTCCATTTTGTTTGTTTAAATAAATCAATTAAAAAAGTTCTTTAACTGAATTAATCTTCTCAACTGCATTGTTTGCATTTGTATCTTCCGGCCCTATAACTCCACAACCGCCGCCAACTGGCCCGCTTGGAGCGCTGCCGCTGCCATAATCACTGCTTGACGAGCATCCTGCCACAAAAATCAATCCTATAACCAACAATAAGATCAATGCTATTTTTATTTTCATTTTTACCTCCTAACAACCGCCAACCATTCCGCCGGATGAGCTTGATGCTGACGCAGATGCTGCACTTGAAGATGTTGTAGTTGCACCTGAAACTGCAACTGTTCCGCTGCTCAGCTTTGTTTTTATTGTGTTCAGCTCAAATGCCTGCACAACAGATACGAGCAATAAAACGCCCAACACAATCGCTATTATTATGTTCTTGTCCATTTTATTTCCTCCTTATTTTTTGTTTTATTTTATTTTTTATCATTTAGCAGCCTCCTACCATTGATGATGCACTAGATCCTGAACTGCTGCCTTGCCCGATTCTTGCAGGAATGGTTCCATGCATTTCATAATTCATTTTTTCGTTCTCTGTCCATCCTGTTGTGTCGAGCTTGCCGTTTGCTGCGCTTCCGCCTGTTGCAAGACCTGCTACAGATAGCTTGGCCTTGATATCCATCAGTTGGAATGCCTGAATAAACGAAACTATCATGATGACTGACAGCAGGACGACAATTACTGTTATTTTTTTATCCATCTTAACAGCCTCCCACCATTGCCCCGCCAGATGATGTTGCTCCTTTCTCTATTCCCCTGTATTTGTTTGAAGCAAGGTTTATGTAATTAAACTCAATTCCCTTGGACTGCAATACCGCAGCTTTCTGAGTCATTATGCCTGGGAAGAACAGTGTTTTCCATTTTCCAAGCTCTTCCAGGATTTCGTCGTTTGTGAAATCATTCGGATGCTTGCTTATCAGGTATTTTGCCAATCCGCGCATTGCACCGCTGTGGGCGCAACCGCATGCCGCAGCTCCATTTTTAAAGATAATTGCCTCAGCTCCGCAGCAATATTCACAGCTTATTTGCATGCCGACAGCTATATAGCGCTGCAAATCATCTCCTGTCAGTGTGATTGACTTATCATAAACCCCCATCTTATTTATTGCTGCCTGTGTCTTTCTTGCATCATTCGAAGAAATATCATCATAGCTTAAGCCAAACTCTGCTCCGTAAATTCTCGGAACTCCTGTCGGAATAACAGAACTTTGAAGATTTGATGAACTTACTGCTGTGCTGCCAGACGTTGTAGAGCTTGATGTTGTCGAAATGCCTGTTGCTGCAAATCTCGATGCTATGCCCGATATCTGCCATTGATTAAAAACAACAAGTAAAGCGATAACAACTATCAGCCAAATACTCAATTTGTTTATTGTTTCCTTTAACTTAGTTTTATGTTTTATTGCTGCCATTTTTAATTTCACCCCTCTGTTTTAATGTGTTGTTTGTTTTCATTTAAAAACCTTATGCATTTTTTCACTCCTTACAGCAGTCTATTACTTTTTTAACAATGTTTGCAAGCTTTTCCTTCCAGCTGCTGCCTTGGGTCTGGATCATCTCGCCTGATTTTATTAATTTCAGATTCAGGCTCCAAAATAAAGTGTAAAGGTCAAATGCGTTTTTGAAAAACATCTGTGCTTTATTTTCATCTTTATTCAGATGCTTATTGCCAACTTCAATCAGGCGCATGCTTGCTCCAAGCAGATGCTTGCTTATGCACCACACTTCGCCTTCAGGCTCTTTAACTATTTCCTTAAGCAGATTTTTTCTTAGCTCTCTTATTTGATTTAAAAGATCAAGGTAGAGCTTCTTATTCGTCTTCATTGCGCTGAAATACATGTGCTCTTCTATGCTTATCAGATTCATTAGGGCTATGCTCAAATCCTCATCTGATGAAAGGTCAACCTTGCCTTTATTTTTAATGACATTCGCCCTTTTCACAAGCTCATTCACATCCATCTTGATATTTTCAGCTATCATCTTATTGCCAGCCACACTATTACGCTTGTTATTGCCAACAAGGCCAAAATAAAAATAATTGTCTGAAATGGAAATATAACTTTGTTTTTGTTAATCTGCTTCACATTGCTGCTTATGAACAATCCTGCATAAACTAAAATGCTGCCTGCTATTATGCCTAATAATAATTTGTCTACTCCAAAAATACTGCTTGCATTGAATAATCCCCCGAAATAAAAGGAAATTATTGTTGCAGCAAATATCAATATTGTAACAATGTGGTCCTGGAATGGAATGTATTTTTTCTTCAGCACATTATTGAGCCACAATGCTGTTGAAATTATGAATGCGCCGACCCAAAGCCCGACAATCATATCATCGACTCCATAAAACCTCGTTACAGCAACTCCCATACCGACAGCAGCTGTGCAAAGCGGGCAATGCGCGCTTACAAACGGCATGAATGCTGCTAATGCAAGAAATAACATTGCCATAAAAAATAAGTTTTTTTTCATTTTGTTTTCACTAATTACGGCGGCAGGGGTGTCTTTGTCCCCATTTCAATATATCTTTGATCAACATATTCGGTATCTATATATTCCCTGGTTTCCTTTAATGATAAACCCTGCTTGAGCAGCTCGTCTGCTTTTAATGCTATGGCAACACATGCAGGACAGTCAATTGCAGCATGATCCTGCCAGCTCCCGTCTTCATTTATGAAGCATTCCTTGAGGCTGTGCATTATTGGGATTGTTTTTCCCCTGTGCTGCATTTCATGCATTCCGCAGCCGCAGTAGCATGCAATATATTCAAAATCTTCCTGCCTGTCAAGCGCAATGCTGTAAGCCAGCTTGTTCTGATAGTTGTTCATCACAAACTCCGGCAGCATATTTTCATTTGCAAGCATCGGCATTTTGCTTTTTGATGCGTTTAATATAATCGCCAATGAAAAGATCACCAATACAATCAATGCCAATCCGGCAATCAGTTTTGTTTTTGCATTCATTTTAGCTTGTCCAAACATTCCTTGTATTGATCAGGGTGATGCCCCATGTGCTCTATCCATTCCTGATCTGTGTAACCTTCAGGAGTTGCGCAGATGTTTTCTTTGTTTTGGCTTTGTATTGCTTTATTGTAATCAGATCCGAAATAATTCTTTTGTGTTAATCCGAATACGCTCCACATCAATGCTGCAATTAAAATAACCATCACAGCATACAATATGATTTGGTCATATTTGATTCGATCGTGTTTTTTTGGCATATTAATGCAGAATAAGGCCAAGATGATATATTTAACCTCATAAACTGTACTGATAAACAGGCTCTGATGTGTTTAAATAACCAAAAATATGTTCAGAATCGTTCAAAAATGATTAAATCGCCTTCTTTAAGAATACCTGATTTGTCTTACCTTTGGCAACTTTTTTAATGAGGCCCTTCTTTTCAAGGCCTGAAAGCACAACAGAAAGCTTTGCCTTTGACATATCCGTCCTTATTCTTAATGTTGCCTGCGTTATTCCGTCCTGCTCTTTAACTGCTTTGATTATCTTTTTCTCATCATCACCCAGGCCGCTGAGCAGAATATCAAATTTCTCCCCTTTGAATTTTTCATCCTTTGTTTCTTTCAATGCTCTGATAACTTCCTGCTGGCTTTTTTCAAAGAAAATGAGATAAAACCCAAGGCTTGCCACTGCAAGCATTATTGCCGCGCCTATATATATTGGGATCTGGGCTTTTGCTTTTTGAGTGTGAGGGCATATGTTGGGATCAGTCGGGCAGGTTCCACCAGTTGTTTCATAAAAATCAATCTGCGCCTGATAAGCCCTGTCAATGCCGAGCTTTATAAAAAAAAGAACAGAGAGCATTAAGACTGCAAATATTATAAGAGCCCATCCTAGCATTTTGTTGTTCATGAAAACAGGCAAAGCGAGCCTATTTAAAAAACTTGTGAATGTGCTGGCTGAATAAAAAACCGAAGGCTTTTTAAACAAATCCCTTTTTCCAACAATAGTAAAATGGCTGAAAAGGAAACAGAACTTAAGATCAAGAAGAAAAAGTGGCATTCAATCATAGCTCCAAAAATATTCAGCGAGCAGGTAATAGGTGAAACACTGGTTACTGATATTAAAAGCCTGCTCAATAGGAGTATTTCGGCAAATTTGATGAACCTCACTGGCGACCCAAAAAACCAGAATATAAATATGCAGTTTGTTATCAACAGGATAGAAGGCAACAGGGTTTTTACTGATGTTATTGGCTATATGATGAACCCTGCTTCAATAAGAAGAATGATAAGGCGCGAAAAGGAAAGGGTTGACGATTCTTTTGCATGCAAAACACTTGACAACAAGGTGATAAGAATAAAGCCATTGGCGATAACAGTAGCATCAACAAAGAACTCAATTCTTTCAAAATTAAGGAAGAAAATGCAGGTCTTGCTTAAAGAAGCTGTTGCAAAGCTGACTTACGAAGCTCTCCTTTATGAAATTATTGGCAGCAGGCTGCAAAAGAAAGTGAAGGCTGATATGTCAAAAATATATCCTGTTAAAAATCTTGAGATTAAAATGATGACAATTGAAGAAGGAAAAAAGCCCGAAGAAATAAAAGAAGCAGAGTTAAAGGAAGAAAAGCCTCAGGCAGAGTTGAAAGAAAATGAGGAAGAAGCAAAAGCCCAGCCGGAAAATGCTGAAGAAACAGCTGAAATTGAAAATAAAACTGAAGAAACAGCTGAAGCGTAAATCAACAACATTTTTATACTAAAACAATACTTTTTCTTTTTATGCAATTGATATTGAACATTAAAAAGTCATTAGAGCAGAATGCAGGGCATTACTTTGAAAAAGCAAAAAAAGCAAGAAAGAAAATAAAAGGGGCAGAAGAGGCCATAGCAATTGCAAAGGCAAAACTGGAGAAATTAAAAAAAGAAGCTGAGAAAGAGGAAAAGGAAAAAACAGTTATTGAACGTAAAAAAGAATGGTATGAAAAGTTCAGGTGGTTTGTAAGCTCTGAGGATTTTCTTTGTATAGGCGGCAGGGATGCTACTACGAACGACATCATTGTAAAGAAGCATTTGGATAAAGATGATTTGGTGTTTCACACAGAGATGCCGGGCTCTCCTTTTGTTATTGTAAAAGCAGATGGCAGAGAGATTGGAGAAAAGACAAAAAAAGAGGCAGCGCAGTTTACAGCTGCCAATTCCAGGGCATGGAATACAAACCTTGTTTCTGTTGAAGCGTATTGTGTCAATTCGGATCAGGTCTCTTTGGAAACGCCCAGCGGCGAGTATATGGGAAAGGGCTCCTTCATGATATACGGCAAAAAGAACTTTGTAAGCTCTTTGCTGAAAATATCAATTGGAATAATGAAAGAAGGCAGAATAATGGCTGCTCCTGAAGAGGCTGTCAAAAAGCACTGCATTGCTTATGTAAATATAAAACAGGGCAGCGTTAAAAAAAGCGACTGTGCGAAGAAAGTAAAGAAGATCCTTGAGGACAAATCGAAGATCAGGATAAACCTTGATGATGTTATGGCTGCAATGCCGCCCGGTGACTGCGAGGTTAAGCAATAATGAGGGAAGCAATAGGCATTGATTATGACGGAACGATTCCTGACACAAATAAGATGCGGGCTTTATGGATCAGGAAAAATTTAGGCATAAATGTAGATCCGTGGAACACCGATGAAACAACTTTGCTTAAAACAATTGGCAAAGAGGCGCACAAAAGAATGGATGCTGTTGTGTATGAAAGGAAATGGACATTAAAAACACCGCCTGTTGATGGCGCAGTATCAGCAATCAAAGAACTTGCTAAAAAATACGCGCCGTACATTGTTACAATGCGGCGGCCGTCAAGAGTGGAATCTGCAAAAGAAACGCTGCTGCAGTACGGGGTTCTGAAATATTTTTTTTGCATAATATCGACAAGACCCGCTGATGGCATTAAAAAAACCAAGGAAGATGTTTGCAGGGAAAATAACATAGGAACTTTGATTGATGATGACATAATGCATTTAATCGATGTGAAATCTGATATGAGAAAAATATTATTAAAGAACGGCTGCGATGACAGGTATGCAGAGCAGTTCCAGCACAATGATGGGATCGAGCTGGCAAGAAGTTGGGATGAAATTTTAAAGAAATTATTCTGAAGGTGTGGCAACAGACAACTCGGATTCTTCGCCATTATGCTCTTCGGCGCTTAGCGCAAGATCAAAATCCTGCTTTTCGACAACTATCTCTTTTATCAGCTCGCCTTTTATGTCTTTTACTTCAATTCCTTTTGTTGTTGAGTAGCGGTTAATTGCGTTAAAAGCAGCGCTATCGCACAGGTCTTTTAAGCGAGCTCCGGAAAATCCTTCTGTTGCCTGAACTAAATATCCAATATCCAAATCGTCGGCTATCGGCTTTTTCTTTGTATATATATCAAAGACTTCTTTTCTTCCAGCAGAATCCGGGTTGCCGATATATATCTTTTTTGGAAATCTTCTTGTCAAGGCGGGGTCCAAATCCTCGTGCCTGTTCGTCGCACCTACAACAATCACATTTTCCAAATCCGAAATCCCCTCCATCTCCTGGCAGAATTGGCCGAAAGAAATTCTAGAGTATTTGTCCATTTCCTCCCTGTCGGTATAAAGGCCATCAATCTCATCTATGAACATTATTACGCATTTGCCGCCTTTGACATCCTCCCGCGCCTGCCTAAACAGCCTTCCCCAGTTTTTCTCAGTGCCGCCAACCCACATGGAATTTATGTCCTTTGCCGAGACTGCATAGAAAGAAGACTTAGTTTCATTCGCGAGTATTTTCGCAATAGTTGTTTTTCCATTTCCAGGCGGGCCTATTAGAAGAACTCCTTTTGGCATCGAAGAATCAAGCTGCCTGAATAATTCAGGATTTTCAAGCGGCCATTCTATATACTGCTTCAGCTCTTTCCTGACATTTTTCAGGCCGCCCACCATGTCCCAATGATATTCCTTGACAGAAACATAAAAATCCAGGCTCCTTACTTCTGTTTCCCCTTCTTCAGTTTCCCTTATGGCTATGCTGTCAAATAACTTTTTGACAAAATCTGTTTTGTCTGGCGGGCATTCAACAATGATTTCGTGCGAGTTGTAATATGAGTGAAAATTAAAAACATAGTTATTCCCTTCAAGTGTTGCCTGTACCTTTGCGTCTACAGGCAGTAATCCAAATTCCTCATCTATGATCATCTTCGGAGTTGAATTGATTGATGAAGCAAAAATTTTCATTGACTTATTTTCAGAGAGAATGTCATAAAGCTTTCTAATGGGCTCTATGTCATCGTACTTTCTGGATATGGACACAATTTCCTGCTTCTCTTTTTTTGCCAGGCTCAATAAATTATTTACATGATTTACATTGTCAAAATCACATTCTATACTGACTTCAAGCCCCCCATCATAAAGAGAAGTTTTAAAGTTTACAATATACTCTGATTTTTCCAGAATCGTCTTAAACGCAGCAATTATTGGGAACAGCGAATTATCTTCAGAGCGTTTCATCTGCGGCGATCCAGAAATTTTGCCATCATAATTCACTGTTTCACCTATTTCTTTAAGTTCGCCATTCTTGGAAAGATACTCCCAGACTTTCTGCGCCGAGTAATCTGCACTTAAAAATCTTTCAACTATCTTGATCTTATTGAATGCCTTGGATGGCTTGCTTTCTGCCTGCTCTATTTTTTCTTCCAAAACAGCTGCTGGTTTTTCTTTTAAAGCAACAACAGGTTTTTCATCTAGTGCTGCCTTATCTGCGTTTAATGCTGTTTTTACCTTTCTTTTTGTCCAAAACATAAACTACGCAATTATTGGCCAATATTTAAATCTTTTTATCTTATTGACTGCAGAGTGATAAGTTTATGGTTTATGATGTTGCATGCCCAAGAGAAATTTGTTAAACCACCGCAAAAATTATATACTAGAACTCTATAGTGGTAGCTATTATGGGACTCACGCTGGATCAGGTTCATAAAGTGAATGAATTAGCAAAGACTATCAAGAATACGGGCTTTGCTGTAAATATGGAAGAAGCTGCAAAGATAGCAGAGAATATATTGTTTGGATCCGGATTAGAAAAAAGAGAAGAAGCGCCGAAAGCAGAGTTGAGGATAAATGAGCCAGTAAAGGATGAAATTAGCAAAATAAAATGGGTTGAAGATAAGGAAAAAGCGGCTGAAGAAAAAGAGAAAATAAGGTTAATAAAAGACCCTGAGATTGATGAACTAGCAGAAGAGCCAATTTCAATAGAAGATATTGAGCCTGTCAAGGAAGAGCAGGAAACGCTTTCTACTTTCGAGGATTTTGACATCTCCAAGGAAAAAGAAAAAACTTTAAAGGAATTATTTGAAGAAAGCGGCGAAATAATTGAAGAGCAGGAATTGGCAGAAGAATCAGAGGCCGAGAAAACAGAAGAACAAAGTGAAGCAGAGCAAATTGCTGAACCTCAAGAAACTGAAATTTCTGAGCAAACTGAACAAGTTGAAGAAAGTTCCGGGGAAGAGCCTGCTAAAGAATATGAAGCAGAGCAGTTTGATGAAGAACCTGAAGAGGCGGCAGAAACTAAAGAAGCAGAGGAGCAAAACGAAGATTTCGATGAATAATAGCGTTCATCAGTATATTCTACGAAATATATTTCACAAAACAATAATCTTTATATATGAAGTGTTACTATTCTCGAATTAATACTTTATAGATATAGATATTCAACAATATATGTGGGGGTAGCTAAAATGAATAAAAGTTTTTTGCCTATAGTTTTATTGTTAGTTTTGGTTAATTTTGTCAGCGCTGTCGGAAGCATGACTATTGATCCGAGTTCTTTAAACAACACTGTTGTAAATGCAGGAGATACTGTAACAGGCACAATAAACCTTGCCAACATACATGCTACAGACAACATAAGCATTAATCTGCCCGCATCAGTAATATTGTCCGGGCCAAGGAACAGCGAAAATGTAACACTAACATATAATAGGTCTACAAATTTTTCAATTGGAAGCGGGCAGCTTGCAAATATTTCATATAGCTTTACTATTCCGAGCGATGCATTTAATGAGTCTTATCTTGGAACTTTGAACTTCTCAACCAACATGTCAGGAACTTATGCTATTTTATCTATAAACGTAACTGTAAATGGGTCGCCTAGCTTGTCAGTTCCAGCAGCAACACTGCAGCTGATAGCAGGAACTACAAATTTCACATCAATCAATATTACAAATACCGGAAATACAGATGTCAATGATATAATATTATCAATGGGAGGAATTTCGGGAGTCGGAGTAAATTTAACAGCAGCATTAAGCTCAAGCTCATTCGCAATCCCGTACCAAAGCAGCAAAATAATCAACATAACAGTATCTGCTCCGCTGGATCAGACAGTTGGCGCTTATTCCGGTCAAATCAGCGCAGGTTACAGAAATGCAGAGAAATCAGCTAATGCAACATTAAGTGTTTCTGTTTTAGCAGCCAGCCGCGCATTAACTACAACAGCAGCAACTGCAACATGGGTCAGGGGCATATCAACAAGCGCAGCTGCAAATACTACAATAACAAATAGCGGCAATCTTAATATAAGCAGCATAGTTGTTGGACTGCCTGATCTTTATAACGGCATATATATGCTTGCAAAATCAAATATTGCAGCAAGCCCTAGTTCAACAGCCAGTTTATTGCCTGCTCAAACTGCAAATATAGCATTCACAATTACAGGAGTCACATCAAGCTTGCCAAATGGCGTTTATACCGGAACAATGAATGTTACATCAGCAGAAGGCACAAATACAACAGCAGCTTTCACATTAACAGTAAGAAATCCAGTTTATTCATTAAGCGCGCCAAGCTCAGCGACATTCGCAGGAACAACAAGAAATACAACAACATCAACATCATTCACAATAACCAATAACGGGGATTATGCTGTAACAGGCATCAATGTTTCAACAAGCGCAACATCTACTGCCTATAACGTTACATTCTCAGGGTACAGCACAAGCCTTGCTGTTGGCGGAAGCACAACTGCGACTGTAAATGGATTTTTGCCTTTATCAGAGGATTCTGGCTCGCATTCAATCGGCACAATATATGTAAGAAGCGACCAGGCAAACACAACGTCTTCATTGTACTTCAACCCGGAAAGCAAACTTGAAATAAACGCCGTAAGATTATTGGTTGATGGAAAAGAAGACAGCGTTTCAAATGGCGCAACTGGTGACGATAAATTAGAACCAGGCTCAAGATTAAAAGTAGAGGTCGAGGTCAAGAATACATTTACAAGTTCAGAGGACATCAAAATAGAAGATGCCTTTATAATGATAACAGCAGAGAGCCTAGAAGAAGATGATGAAGATGTCGAAAAAGAAACAGGATCATTTGATTTGAAAGCGAACAAGAAAAGCGGCACAAAAACATTTGATTTTGGAAATGTTTCAATAGAACTTGAAGAGGGAAGCTATTCTATTGTGATTTATACTGAAGGAGATGATGAATATGGCGCAAGGCATACTGCAGAATGGACTGTTTATGTCGAGCTTGACAAGGAAAGCCATGATATGAGAATATATGATTTTGAAATAGAAGATACAACTCTTTCATGCAGCAGAATAACAACAATAACTCCGCATATTTATAACTTCGGCTCCAGCCGAGAAGATGAAGCTGAATTTACAATTGTCAATACTCAGCTTGGCTTAAGCTCAAGGGAGAAATTCGAGCTTGAAAATGACCTGTCAGAAAGCGACAGTGTATGGAGCAATACTTATGACATTGATGCAACAAATCTGAGCGCAGGAACATATCCTCTAAAGATGTATGCTTATTATGACGGCGATGAGCTTGATGATGAGAGAATAGTAAATATCGTTGTAAAAGATTGCGCAACTGGCACAACAACAGGCGGACAAAGCTACAGCATTGATTTCACAGCAACAAGCGGAAGAGTGCTTACAGTGAAAGCAAATGATGTTATAGCCTTCAGCCTGCTTAACGAAGCCCATACAATAACGATAAACAGCGTTGGAACAACTAGTGCGACAATAACAATATCATCTACACCTGTGGTGTTGTCGATGAATGTCGGCGAAACAAGAAATGTTGACCTAAATGGCGATGGAACAAGCGATGTAGCTGTAACACTACACACCATAACAAGCGGACAGGCACTGATAACAACCACAAAATTGTCTGGAGCAGGCGCAACAACAACCACAACAACTTCCGGCGACGAAGATGATGAAATAATCGAGAAGCCATTCACAGAATCGGCAGCATTCATAATAATCCTGATCGGCGCGATAGTGATAGTTGCTTTGCTGATCATTGTGCTGATGGTTTATCTGATGAAGAAATAGATTTTTAAAATTTTTATTTTTTTAATTTTCTTAAATATGTAAAATAAAGAAAACACCATGCCAAAACCAATAGCTCAGAGAGGATTTAAAATAAAAGCAGGAGATATATCTACTAATTTCATGGAATATAGCATAAGTGGGACTGGGATGGAGACCTTGCATCTTTATGCTGCAGAAAAGAGATCTGGAATAATCATAAATTTAGATGAAGGCAGTGTTGAAAGCATTCTTATATCAACTCCTGAGATAACAACCCGTATAGGAATAGATGACGTAGACTGCATGAAAAGCGACCTTCCGCAGCAAGCTGTGCAAAGAAGCATGCAGCAGGCAAGAGAAATTTATAATTGTGCCCTAAAATTTTTGAATATTGAAGAAAGATTAAAGGAATATCAACCAAGATTCAGCCATCTACTTGAAATTAACCCTCTTAATGTTTTGGGCATAGAAAAAATTGAAGATTTCATCGATAAGATCAAATAGATTATCTTTCCCTTCTCTCTATGAACTTCTTCATCACTTCAACATATTCCTGCGCATCCTTGAAGTAGCGGTCGTACTGCTCTCCCTTAATCTCCTTTATCTCGCGGTGCATTATTCTCTTTGCCAATTCATAGAAATTCTTCATTATGAAAACATATTTCTTGTTAAGCAACCCCTTTTTGGCCATCTTTTCATCAAGAAGATCTGAAACATGCCCTGGAGAAGGAGGAATCTCTCCGATAGACATCAACGCAGAATGGCTTGAATCAATGACTGCCCAGTACAGGTCAAGAGTTGCCTGCATTATGTGCCATTTTGAGTTGTACAGTGTTTGAGGTGCTCTTGAGTAATAAACCCATATTGATTCCAAGCTGGGCCTAATTCTGCCCTGGTAGAGCATTATCTGCATTGGATCAAAAAAGCCAGTGTCTATCAATGAAACTCCGTCTCTTAAGATGTTTATGCCAATTGGGTCGCCTGCCCTTATATATTCCCAGAAGCTTGTAAACCTTAATGTTGTTATGTGCAGCTTTGTGGAGACATCTGAAACGATCTTCTCTGTTATTATTCTATATGTGTCTGTCAGCTCCGGCGATATTACCACATTCACATCATCAACAATCATCAGAACATCAACATCAGCCTTGGCTTCGCCTTCCTTTCTTGCAGAGCTGCCGAAAAGGATGATGGCTTTTACAAAAGATCCAAACTCCTTGTATGTTCTTTTGGCAAATTCCGCTGATATCTCATACTCTTCTTTAGAATACTTTGCCTTGTTCGGATTCGACCTCTTTTTTATATCAAACTTCATAAGCCACCCTTTCTATTCTAGGATGGTAACTTTATTTTAACGTAGTTTATTAAGTTTATTATTCATTTTATAATGGTTAAAATTTATCAGCCATATTTTAAATAAATTTATAAATGCATTAATGTATTATGCAATCATGAAAACAGATTTGGTAATTGGCGCTTTTTTGTTTTACAATAACAAAGTTCTTTTAATTCACCACAAAAAACTGGATTTGTGGCTTCCGCCGGGCGGCCATATTGAAAAAGATGAAACTCCGGATGATGCTGTGAAAAGGGAGTTCAAAGAAGAACTGGGTTTGGATGTGGAAATCCTGAACAGAAATGACATTCCAATGGGAGGCAACATTGTAAAGCAGTTGGCTGTTCCTTTTTATGCAAATGTTCACAGAGTAGGAGATCACGACCATTGCTGTTTCTTTTATTTATGCAAAACTAAAAATCCAGAAAAAATGATAGTTAACAAGTCTGAACTTAAAAATTCTGCGTGGTTTTCTGTTGAAGAGTTAAATCAAGAGCACATTCCTGCTGATGTCAGAAATATAGCATTGAAGGCTTTTAAATCATATCGCGCACTTTACAAATCCTAGCCAAAGAAATTTTTTTAATGCGCTTTGCATTTTTTAGCTCTTTTCTACAATTAAAGCAGCCCTTTTTCTATTTTTCTTATTGTGGGAATTATATCATTTTGCGAATCAATAATCACATCTGCGCCCTTCAGCCTGACATGCGTATGGAATCCGTATGATGCGCCTATGACGAATACACCTGCAGCTTTGCCGGCAAGAATGTCGCCTTCCATGTCGCCAATAAACATCGCTTCTTCAGGCCTTGCTCCTAATTTTTTTAAAGCCAAATGAATCATGTCCGGGTGAGGCTTTAGCCTGATGCCGCTTCTTATTCCAATAACCGCTTTAAAATAATTAAATATGCCATATTGCTTCAATCTATTTGGAGGATTGTTGGAGACCAATGCCAGCTTATACTTCTTTGACAATGTGTTAAGAATTCTTTTAATGCCTTTGAAAAGATAAACCGGGGTTTTGGAATGAAAAAATAATTTTTCCACTTCCTTTAAATTATTTTTTGATATGTTGATCTTCTTTGCCAGATCCTTATAATCTGCTTCAAAGAAATCTCTGTCTAATTTTACGTCCTTTTTCTTGAATTTCTTGAATGCAAATTCCCATACCTCAAATGCCCTTGCGCGAGAGTCTATTACAACGCCGTCAAAGTCAAATATTACTGCTTTTATTTTTAGCATTTTGTGTATTCTATTATGGGCATCTGCCCAACCCATATCATTCTTGTCTTTTTTAAAAACCTTGGCACGAATATTCGATTATAAACAAATAATCTTCCTTTTAACTCTTTTATCAGTTTATCCTCCAGCCCGAGATGAAATCCTTTGTCCGGATTAATGAATAGAACATCATATTTTGAGAAATCCTCGCCAAAGAAATCCTTTTTTAAGAATACGGCATTTTTTATTTTTAATTTATTTTTTATTTCATTTGAAACCTTTATCAGCTCGTCATCAATTTCAATGCCAACTGTATTAATGCCGAACAATGCTGCTGTTAAAACTGCCCTTCCATCGCCGCTTCCGATATCAAGGAATGTTTTGTATTTTTCTAAGTTGATCTTAATGAAAAGATTGAATATATCTTCGCAAGGTGTGATGCCCCAGATCCCTTTTTCCGTGTCCTTGTAAAGAAGCTTGCCATGCTTTAAGAGAGAGTTTCCATACGCGTCATAGGCTTTTTTCAGTTCGCTGTATTTTTCCAGATCCATGTTAACCTAAGCCGGCTTATGTTTAAGGCATATTTAAAGGTTATTAATCAGAATTTATTATTTTGTTCAATCCCCTGTAATCCCTTCCGATGTTTATCTCAAAATTCTCATTTATTCTATTTGGCGAGCTTGCAACATAGATTGTTAAAGGATGGGTGCTCCTCTTTTTTAATGCAGTTACAATGTTTTCATCTTCTTTTGAATCGCCTATGAGCACATCATAGCTGCTGTGGATTATTCCTTCTAAAAAAGGCAGCACCTTGTCATCTTCAAAAGAATGGCATTCGCCAAAGCCAAGGCAGTCTGCAAAAGGCTTTGCTATTTCGTGAAATGTTCTTGTGACCATCATCTTTTCAGTTGTTTCTGGCAATGATCTGAAAAATTCCTGAACTCCGGGATAGAAAGAAAGAGCTGGCTTGTGGGACTCAATGTAATGCCTGAACTCGCATTTGAATTTATCGCGATATTCGCTCCACATCGGGGGAGCTGCATTTTTTCCGTGCAGAAGATACTGAAAGACTGCTTTAACGGCCCAGATATCCTGCCTTATATCCAGGAAGCCGCCTTCAAAAAACCTGCGCACAACAAGGCCGAGTGTCGGGGAATCTATGAGTGTGTAATCAAGGTCTGAAACAACATAGCTCGACTTCCTGATCCTTTCCCTTATGTCTTTTTTGCTGGAATTAGACAGAACAAAGCTTCTGTCGTTTGATTTAGATGGCTTCACCAAATAATCGAGCTGCATTTTTAACAGAGAATGAAAAGAATTTATAAATCCTTTTATTTTTGAGAAAGATGTTTATTTTTTAGAAGCGTGTCGACAACATTACACAGATCCTTGCCGTCAAAAGGCTTCATCAAGAATTTATCTGGTTTGAATTCCCTTTCTTTGCCAGATACCAGAATAAAAGGCGTGTGCCTCCCATTTTTTTTATCTCCCTCTCTCACATAGTTAAATAAATCCTTGCCCGTCTTCTCATTGAACCTGTAATCTGAGATAATCAAATCAGGATTTTGTTCATCATACATTTTAATCCCGTCATCAATAGTTGATGCAGCAAGAACATCATGGCCCATACTCCCAAATCTTGTTACGTACATGAAAGTCAGATCAGCATCATTCTCAACAATAAGTATTTTTGCCATTTTTGATTATAAAAGCGCCTAAGGGCAAACACGGGGGTGCTTTAAGAACTAACCCTCAGGCGGCTTTATTTGTTTTCATCGTGATAAAGCAATATTTGCCTGTAATGCACTAAGCAGAACTAGTATTTAAATCTTTCTATTTTTAACTACTTTTAAGTAACAATAAAAACACTTACTTCTTCCCTTTCTTTCCGCCGCAGCCGCATGTTCCACACATTTTGTTTGACCTCCGATTAGTTGAATTATGATAGTTGAATATGGGGTTGTTTATATAGTTTTTGTAGGAACGTTTTTATATAAAAGCGTTTTCCTGTTTCTCATGATAATAGCTGACTTGCATCTGCACAGCCGCTTCTCAAGGGCAACAAGCAAAGATCTTACTATTCCGAACCTTGAGAAATACGCCAGAATAAAAGGCTTAGATGTTTTTGGAACAGGCGACTTTACGCATCCAGAATGGCTTGCTGAATTGAAAAAAGAGCTAACTGAAGATGAAACAGGCATTTTAAAGACAAAGACTGGGTTTAATTTTGTTCTTCAGGCAGAAGTCAGCAATATTTACAATCAAGGTAATAAATTAAGGAAAGTCCATAATATATTGCTTGCCAAAAGCTTTGAAGTTGTTGATCAAATAAACGAACTGCTGTCGAAAAAAGGCAAGCTGAAAGCAGACGGAAGGCCGATTTTCGGATCTTACTCTTGCATTGAATTAGTCGATGATTTGATGAAGATTGACAGTGATATTGAGATCATACCGGCACATGTATGGACACCTTGGTTCGCGATATTCGGCTCAATGTCCGGCTTTGATTCAGTCGAAGAATGCTTTATGGAAAAGACAAAATACATTCATGCTTTGGAAACCGGGATGTCAAGCGATCCTGCAATGAACTGGCGATTATCAAAATTAGATAAATTCTCGCTTGTTTCAAACTCTGACTCGCATTCTTACTGGCCATGGCGCATTGGAAGGGAAGCAAATGTTTTCGAACTGAAAGAGTTAACTTATAAAAATATAATCAATGCCATAAGAACAAAACAAGGATTTAAGGAGACTGTTGAAGTTGATCCTGGCTATGGAAAATACCATTACAACGGGCATAGGCTCTGCCACGTGTGCATGTCTCCCTCAGAATCAATAAAAATCAAAAATATCTGCCCGAAATGCGGCAGAAAACTGATTATAGGAGTGGCGCACCGCATTGAAGAACTGGCAGACAGGCCTGAAGGTTTTGTTCCAAAAGATGCAGTTCCATTCAAAAAACTAATTCCATTGTCAGAGATAATATCTGCAGTCATTGGATCCGGGATAGCTACTGCAAAGACATGGAAGATTTTCAATGACTTAATTGCCCAGTTTGGGAATGAGTTTAATATTTTATTAAATGCTGAAGAGAAAGATCTGCTTAAAATCGTTGATGAAAAGGCTGCAAAGGCGATCATCGACAACAGAAATGAAAAAATAAAAATACAGCCAGGCTATGACGGGGAATATGGATATCCGGTTTTTGATAACACAAAACCAAAAGAATTCAAAGAAGAGAAAAAAGTTCAGAAAGGGCTTGGAGAGTTTATAAAATGATTGGGCTGCCTGGCATAAAGGAGCTTATCGAGAAAGGTGATAATATATCTATCGACAAAATAATACAAGTAAGTGATGTATGCAGAAGGTTTGATGTAGAGTTTGAAAATGGGCTTGGCAGAAATTTTTGCCCGCCTTATCTTATGTTGAAGCTTGAAAAAGTCTATATTGGAACAGCATACGGCAAAAAGTTTAAATTCAACGAGCATATTGCCGATGGGTTCATTGAAAGCAATTCGGATGTTATTAAAGGGCTTTATAATGAATTAGTTAAAGTTTACAATGGAAAAGTCAGGGGATTTGACAAATGGAAAAAACAATTAAACATTTAAAAAAGCAGCATAAGAATAAAAGCTCTGAAATAAAAAAAAGATTAAACGAATTTGAAAAAACCGGCAAGAAAAATATTGAAGAACTTTTTGTTGAGCTTTGCTATTGCTTATGCACTCCGCTGAGCAAGGCAGAGAGGGTAATCCAGGTTATAACTTCCCAGAATAAAAATGTTTTATTGAAAAAAGGCCAAAAAGAGCTTGAAAATCTGTTAATAAGGCATGTAAGATTCCACAAAAATAAGTCGAGATACATAATTGAGGCAAGAAGAGCGTTAAAAAACCTAAAAAGACTTTCAAAAAATCCTGATGAAGCACGAGATTTTCTTGTTGAAAACATCAAAGGATTGAGCTTTAAGGAAGCATCGCATTTTTTAAGAAATATCGGCTATAAAGGATTGGCGATAATAGACGGGCACATATTGAACTGCTTAAAGGAACATGGTGTTTTGAAAAGCAACAAAAGGCCCAAAAACAAAAAGGAATACCTTGAAATTGAAAACAAAATAAAAGGATTTGCCAAAAAAGTAAAAATACCAGTTGACGAGCTTGATCTGTTGTTCTGGAGCAATAAAACAGGGAAAGTGCTGAAATAAATTATTTCTTCTTCGACAGCACTTCAACAATCCATTCTTTCTTCGCTGTTGTCTGGCCGTCTGAAACTGTCACTGCGATCTTCTTTGTCCCTGATGATGTGAACTTCATCGTTATTGCGTCTTTTCCTTTGCGCGTATCCAGAAATCCAAAATGCCATGAATAAGTCAGATTGTCATCATCAGGGTCTGAGGCATTTACGCTGAACCTTACCTTTGCGCCGACATATGCTTTTATCTTTTCTCCGCTAGGCTCAGAATCATTTATAACAGGCGCCCTATTAAAATCCTTGACTGTTAATGTGAAATTTTGCGTTGCATTAAGGCCGCTGCTGTCTCTTGCCGTGAATGTAATATTGAATTTCTTCTGCCTTGTTTTGGCATCTTCGTGCGTTACAACGTCATAACTTGGCGTGTAGATAAACCTGTTCTCAGTCAAGGTTGAATTATAGGGAATATTTAGAGAGGAAAATATCAGGGCATCGCCATCTGGGTCAGCTGCTTTAAGATCGATAATAATCTCATCGCCTTCCTTAACAGCAGCATTCTTTATCGGATCAAATACAGGAGCTCTGTTTACATTGTTCACAATTACAGAAACATCTTTTGAATCAGATAAAAATCCGTCAGATGCCTTTACAGTTATAATCTGCACTCCGGCATCATCATAGCCGGTTATTTTTTTATTTGAATCCATCCATCCGCTGTAGCTGTATTTTATTTTATCATTGTCAGGATCTGCTGCAGAGGGATTAATTACAACCTCTTCGCCTTCATTGACTGTTATCGGCGCAAGAGCAGCCAAAACAGGCTGCCTGTTGACATCATAAACCTTTACTTTGAAATTCTTTTCAGAATATGCTGTCCTGCCGATTGCCTTTAATTTTACATCAAATGTTTTGCTTATTTTAACAAACGGCAGATTATCTATCAATCTGGAAAACCAGTTCTTTTTGACTGCGTCATAGCTTGTAGGCATAGAAAAATGATTATTGGAGAAAATTGCGCCTTCCGGCAGGCTTACTGCGCTTATTGTAATAAAATCACCGTCAAGATCGTAAGCGCTTGCATCAAACGAAACTTCCTGCGTCTCATTCACAGCAGCAATCCTGACTGGATTAAATATTGGCGGCCTGTCAATATCTATGACTTTTATGTTTAGCTCATCTGAGATGACAAACTCGCCGTCAGACACAGAAACAAAGCTTTTGTAATCCCCTGACTGATTAAAATCCGGCCTCCATTCTCCTTTCGAGTTTAAAGGTGATGCATAGTTTATTGTCAGCTTGTCCTTGTCAGGATCATAAGTATTTACTTTGACTTTCAGCAGCTTTCCTTCATCAACTGTAAGATTTGTAACAGCGAATACAGAAAAAGATAATACTAACATTAAAACTATTGCAATAAGTAATTTCTTCATTAGCGCCTTACCCCCATAAAAATAAATAAAAAAAATAAAATTAACTTTGCGTAATGTCGCCGATTACAGGCGGCCTGTTGACATCTTTCACCGAGATCTTCAGATCCTGGCTGACACTCTCCTTGCCGTCGCTTACTGTAACCCTTGCATTGTATGTTGCTGTGCATCCTTTTGCATTGCATCCTTTCGGATACGCGTCATCATATGTTGTTTGATAAGTTGTTGAAGTCACCCATCCGCTTACTGTTATTGTCAATTCATCGCCATCTGAATCAGCTGCATCTACGTTGATTTTCACAATATCACCTTCATTTGCTGAAATGTCATCTATCTTATTCAGCACAGGCAGCTTGTTGCTTTCAATAACATCAATTGCAACTGTCTTTGTTGCAATATCCTTGCCGTCTGAAGCAGATACTGTTATTGTGTAAGTTCCTGCATCCCTGTAGCTGGTTTTCCACGTTCCTGTTGTCAAAGGAGCAGATATTGTAATATCAACCTTGTCGCCGTCTGGGTCAACCACAACAGGCCTTACTTCAACTGTTTCGCTTGCCTTCACTTTTATCAGATCCATGTCCTGAATTACTGGCGGCCTGTTGATATTTGCAGCATTAACTATCCATTCCTTCGATGCTTCCAAAGCGCCATCTGAAATGACGACAGTTACTTTGTGCTGGCCTGCAGAGTCATAGCTTAGATCATACAGGTAAAAGTCCTTAGTTGACACTTCTTTATCATCAACTTTCCATAAATATGTCAATGCATCCTTATTCGGGTCAGTGGCTTCTGCTTTAAATTCAGTTGTTTTTCCTTCATCGCTGTTCGCTATCAAATCAGAAGGCTTGAATGACGTAATTGCTGGAGCCTTGTTTGTTTTCTTTACAATTATTGTGATGTCTTTTGAAACGCCTGTTGTTCCATCAGAAACTGTTATTGTCACCCTGTATTCCCCCATATCACCCAATTTTGTCTGCCATTCTCCCTTCTCGTTCAATGGCGGGCCATAGGTATATGTTAGGGCATCGCCGTCTGGATCAGCTGCAACAAGCTTTAGCTTCACTAAATCGCCTTCGCTGACTGAAATAGTTGTCAATGCTGCCAGCTCCTGCGGGGGCTCTTCAGGCTGAGGAGTTATGTTTGCGGTTACATCTTCACTTACTGGCGGCGTTGCATTTAAAGGCGCTATAATGCCTGTTCCATTCGAAGCAGGAACCAATCCAGGAAAATAATCTGGATATTTATAGCAGCCAGCTAACAGTAGAACTACACTCAACAAAATTAAATATCTTACACCCCTCATGTTTCCACCCCATTTTGAAGTAATTATCTATTGTTTCCATTTCATAATAATAACTAATATATAAAGATTTTGGTGATTTGGCGGATAAATGCAAAATATGTAAAGTAAAATTTTAAACTTCATAGCCGCACGCCACCACAACGGCGGCTGACGCACAAGCTCATTACATTCGCTTGTGCTACCTGCCACCCCGTAAGGGACATCCCCCGTCAGGTCAGCGCCGACGTGGCGTGCGGCGCGACTGGGGTTGCGCCCTACGGGCTGTCGCGTAGGACATTTTCCGCAGGAAAATATCCGTCGCACCGCCATAGTCGGCGCTTTCATTAGTTAAAAAGTGCACTTAACAAAATAAAAACATTTAAATAGAAACCCCTTATTTCGAACGCTATGAAAAGAAGCTCACGTAGATGGAAGAAGAAAAGGCAAATGCGATGGAAGTGGCAGCGCAAGAGAATGAAGCGCGAGAAGAGAAGAAGAGCAAGAAAGTAATAGTTTGAATTCTAACTAGCGGGTTTAAAACAATAACCTTTAAATAATCCAAAATTAAAAAATTAACTTATGAATAAGATAGTCAAAAAAGACATACTTAAGATCATTGATGACGGACTTATTCTTATAGGGCAAAAAAATTTTGTTGATCTTAAAAAGATAAGCAACCATACAATACATAATGCATCCATATTCCAGGACAGGGATTCCATCTCGATTGCAATTATAATATACGCCATGTCAAAAATAATGGAGAGAACAGGCAGCATTGATGCAGAAATAGTGAAAAAATTAAAAGATGCTTATGACCTTTTAATTAAAGATAAAACAAAAGAATACCAGGATGCCATTAAGAATATCCTCGAGTTAATTTCCAAGGTTGATGTTAAATTAAAACAGTATATAGATGAGGTTATAAAGCAGGCTGAGGTAAAGAAAGGCAGCAAACTGTATGAGCATGGACTTTCTATTGCCCAGGCTTCTGAGCTATTGGGTATATCCCAGTGGGAGCTGATGAGCTATATAGGAAAGACCAGCATAACAGAAGAAGGCAAAATAACTGATATAAAAAAGAGGCTCGAATTGGCAAGAAATATTTTTGGTGCTTGATATGAGATCATTGGTTTTTGACAGCGGCCCGATAATAAGCTTAAGCGTTAACAGCTTATTGTGGATCATGGAAAAGCTGAAAGAAAATTTTAAAGGTGAATTTTATATAGCAAATATGATAAAATACGAGCTTGTTGACCGGCCTTTAAACACAAAAAGATTCGAGTTTGAAGCAATACAGGTGCTGGATCTGATAAACAAAGGTGTACTGAATGTCGTCGAAAATGAAAAGATAAAAAACAAGGGAATGGAGCTGCTGGATCTGGCCAATCATTGCTTCACTGCGCAAAACAATTACATCAATATTGTCCATTTGGGCGATGCTATGTCAATAGCAGCAACCATTGTTCTTGATGCTGAAGCCTTAATAATAGATGAGAGAACAGTCAGGCTTTTGATAGAAAATCCTGAAAGATTGGCAAAACTGCTGAAAAACAAACTAAACACGAAGATAGAAATAAACAAAGAAGCCCTTTCAAAATTCAGAAAAGAAACTGAAAATCTAAAAATAATAAGGTCTGTTGAATTGATTGCTGTTGCTTATGAATTGGGATTTTTGGATAAATACATCATAAAAACAATTCCTGAACCTGAAAAAACCCTTCTGGATGCTGTATTGTGGGGGTTGAAAGTCAGGGGCTGCGCCGTCTCCTCAAAAGAGATCAACAAAATAATAAAGATCGAGACGAGAAAATAATGATTTATAGACGTAAAATCGAAAAGTATTTAAATAAGCTGGCTTATTATTTAAAACATAAGACTAACATCATAGGGGGTGTGTCTTATTAACCATAAAATAAAAGGAGGTAGGTATAAATGGCAGAACAAATAGCAAAAGTTGGAGTAAAGAAAGAAAAAGGATATCTGTATTTTGTGGACAAGAAAGGAAACGTAGCAAGAGCCAAGATGGCCCGCGGAAAGAAAAAGGGCAAGGCCAAGATTGAAGTTGTTGCAAAATGCAGCATCACGAAAAAGAAAGGATACTTGTACTTCATCGACAAGAAAGGCAATGTATCAGCCGCAAAGATGGCGAGAGGAAGATAAATTTTCTGTTTCTTTTTTTTATTTTTTTAATTTCTAAATCATATTTTAAAGCAAAAACTATAAAAACAACAGAGAAATAACTCCTTCTATGATCAAAGGCATGGTTATCGGGGGCAGCTTCAATAATGTAATAATGCGGGAGAAAGCTGGAGCTGGCCTTGAAATAGGGGAGTTATTAATCGGCGACATAGACTGCGGCAAGGTATTGCTCCAGGTTTATGATCTTAATTACAGCTCACAGATCTCGCAGCAGAATCTTGAGCTTATTTCGGGCATGAACCTTGAAGAAAATGCAAGCGCTGAATTTATGGACGCAAACATAAGGAATTACAGGGTAGCTTTTCTTAAAAATTTATTGACAATAAAAGATAATAAGCACGGCTTGTGCAAAGAGCTGCCGAATTTCTTTTCAAATACAAGAGCTGTTGAAAAATCTGACTTGGGGTTTATCAGCATCCCGAAAAATCCGTTGTATATCGGAAAATTGAGGAGCGGATCAAAGATTGTTGATGTTGATATTGTTCTTGATGGATCTGAAATATTCGCTCATCATATCTTAATTCCAGCTACGACGGGCAGGGGAAAATCTAATTTGACAAGCATCATGCTGTGGAATGCAGCTGACAAGGATTACTGCGGAATTCTGGTTTTAGACCCTCACGACGAGTATTACGGCAGAAATAAGCTTGGATTAAAGGACCATCCTTCAAAAGACAAAATTGTTTATTACACTTCAAAAGATGCTCCGCCAGGATGCAGGACATTGAAGATAAATCTTGAAACAATAAGGCCGCATCACCTTAACGGCGTTGTGGACTGGAGCGACCCGCAAAAAGACTGCCTTGATATGTTCAACAAGAAATACGGCGGCAGCTGGATTGAAGCAATAATACTTGAGAAACTGGTTGAAGGAAGATTTGCAGAGCAGACTGTAGGAGTTGTGAAAAGAAAGTTGATGAATCTGCTGGATCTTGAATGGGACGGAGTGCAGCTGACAACATCCGGGATCTTTGAATTGAACGCCGGGTCAGCAACAATAAAAGACATTGTAAAAGAGCTTGAAGAATCAAAGACGGTTATAGTTGACACTTCAGATTTTGACAGCGCAGTTGAGATATTAATTGGCAGCATGATAGCGTCTGAAATATTCAGTAAATACAAGAACTATAAAAGGACTGGCGAGCTTAAGGATAAGCCGATAATATCAATTATTCTGGAAGAAGCACCTCGCGTTCTTGGCAGGGATGTGCTTGAAAAAGGCCCGAATATATTTTCAACAATTGCAAGGGAAGGAAGAAAGTTTAAAGTAGGCTTGGTTGCGATAACACAGCTTCCATCATTGATTCCAAAAGAAATTCTTGCCAATATAAACACAAAAATAATCCTCGGCATAGAGATGAAAAGCGAAAGGCTTGCTGTAATTGAGTCTGCATCGCAGGATCTGAGTGATGATGATAGGAATATAGCATCGCTTGACAAAGGCGAGGCACTGATAACGAGCAACTTCACAAAATTCGCAACTCCCGTAAAGATCCCGCTTTTTGAAGATGTTGTAAAGGAAACATTAATCAATAAAAGCAAGATAAAGAATGATTTTAGCGGAGTGAATATGCAATGACCTTAGTTGCTGTATCTGTTGGAGAAGAAACAATTAAGGAAGCTATAAAAAGTATAAAAATTGCTTCAGAAAAGGCAGATATTGTTGAAATCAGGCTTGATTATTTAAAAAAACAGGATTTAGAAGAACTTTTAAAATGTTCGGAAAAGCCAGTTATTTTAACCTGTATGCCTAAGAAAGAAGGCGGAAGGTTTTCAGGCAGCGAGAATGAGAGAGCAGCTTATTTGCAGAAAGCATGCGATCTTGGCGTGGATTATGTTACTGTTGAGCTGAATTATTTTCATCTGTTAAGAAGAGATAAGACAAAATTAATTGTGGCATATCATGATATTAATAAAACACCTGAAAATCTCGGAGAAATTTATAAAAGAATTACAGCTAAGGGCGCAGACATTGCAAAGTTAGCTGTTAAAGCAAACACATATGATGATGTAAAAAGAATGATGCAGTTAATTGGATTTGCAAAAAAGCCGATAATAGGAATCAGCATTGGTGAATTAGGAAGAGGAACAAGAATTCATCCAAAAAATTATCTGACGTTTGCTGCATTAAGCAAAGATAAAAAAACAACAGCGGGACAATTTAGTGTTGATGAAATAAGAAAATACCTAAGATGAAATTTGCCCATCTAGCAGACATGCACATAGGATCATGGAGAGAGCCGAAATTAAGAGATCTTTCTGTAAATGCATTCATAAAGGCAATGGACCTCTGCATTGAACGGAATGTTGACTTCATTATAATCTCCGGCGATCTCTTCAACACATCACTGCCTGCGATTGATAATTTAAAAACAGCTGTTAAAAAGTTAAAGGAAATAAAAAACAAAAACATTCCGGTTTACATCATAGCAGGCAGCCATGATTTCTCACCTTCAGGAAAAACAATGCTTGATGTTTTGGAAGAAGCCGGGCTGTTCATAAATGCTGCAAGAGGGGAAGAAAAAGATGGAAAGCTCAGATTAAAGTTTACAGTTGATCCAAAAACCGGGGCAAAGATTACAGGCTTGCTGGGAAAAAAAGGAACTTTGGAAAAGGGCTATTACGAACTGCTTGACAGGGCCGCCCTTGAAAAAGAGCAGGGTTACAAGATATTTGTATTTCATACTGCACTGACTGAATTGAAAACAGAAGATCTGGAAGCCATGGAATCAATCCCCTTTTCATTATTGCCGAAAAACTTCAACTATTATGCGGGGGGCCATGTCCATGAGGTAATTGAAAAAAAAGAAAAGGATTATGGATTGATAGCTTATCCTGGCCCATTATTTCCCAATAGCTTCCTTGAATTAGAAAAACTGCATAATGGAGGCTTCTACATTGTTGAAGATGATAAATTAAGCTACGAGCCGATACAAATATGCCCTGTTTTATCGCTGACAATCAACTGCGACAATAAAACACCTGAAGAAATAAATGAAATGCTTTTGAAAGAGATTAAAAACAAGGAATTCAACAACACAATCGTAACAATACGGCTTGAGGGAATGCTAGAGAGAGGAAAGCCGTCAAGCATTGATTTTAAAATAATTTTTGAAAAGCTTTATGAAAAATCAGCATACTTTGTGATGAAAAACACAAACAAGCTTTCATCAAGGGAATTTGAGGAAACAAAGGTTGAAGTGACATCAGTCGAGGAAACAGAGGAAAAACTGATTAAAGAGCATTTAGGCCAGATAAAGGTTGAAGGACTGTCTTTGGAGAAAGAAAAAAGCCTGATAAAAAGCCTTATGAAAGTTCTTGGTGCTGAAAAAGGCGAAGGCGAAAAAATAGCGGATTTTGAGAAGAGGATAAAGGAAGAAATCAGCAAGATGATTGAGATTTAACCTAGAAACAACAAAACTATCATCACCAAAATCCCAAACACCAAACTAATGAGCTGGATTAAAGACTTTAATGGTATCACTTCTTTGTGCAGCTCCGGTATAAGATCAGATCCTGCAATGTAAATAAATCCTCCGGCTGTAAATGGCAGGATGAAAAGATTAAGATCTTTTATTGCGCCACCTATCGCTAAAATTAAAATTGCTCCAAAAACAGAGATCAATGCAGATAAAAAATTGAAGAACAGCGCTTTTTTCTTTGAAAGCCCGGCATGCAGCAAAATCCCGAAATCTCCCATTTCCTGGGGTATTTCATGGAACAAAACAGCAAGCGTTGTCGCAATTCCGAGCGGAACAGAAACAAGATAAGAGCCGGCAATCACCATGCCGTCTATAAAGTTGTGCAGGCCATCGCCAACTAAATTAATAAGAGCCAATGGATGCGGATGCTGCTTTGATGTCGGGATGTGGCAATGCCTCCAGTGAAGGAATTTTTCAAGTATAAAAAATACAAGCATTCCGCATAGGATATAAAGCGAAACAACAATGCTGAAGCCATATTCACTGACAACTTCCGGCAGCAAATGAATAAATGTATCGCCCAATAATGCGCCTGTTGAAAAAGAAACCAAAAACAGCAATATCTGCTGCAGTGTTTTTTCTTTTATGAAAAATGTAAAAACGCCTATAAGGGAGATCAAGCTGATGATCAGTACGCTTATCAGACTGTAAAGCCATTCGATTATCATTTTATTAAATTACTTCAGTCTCCTTTTGTTTTGGCTCATTCTTTATACCCTCTAAAATCTTATTCAAAGTACCTTTATAAAGCTTCTTGTACTTAGCCAAAAAATCTTCTTTTAAAACAATGTTTTCTTTTAATTTCTGGACTGTTTTGCTGCCAAAAATGTTATCAATAGCCGAATCTATTTTATTTTTGGTTATTTCTTTTTTATCGATAAATAAGCGTATGGCAACAAGGTTTCTTGTTATTTTGTACTTTTCGTCGCCTGTTAAAAACTCGAAGTTTTCTATTAATGGCTTGCTTTTCAGAAGATGCAAGTCTAGCAATTTATAGTTTATTTCAGGGCGTATTTTATAAATCAGCCTTTTACTGGAAACGCATTTAGTCAGCATGGCGCGATATAAGGGATCTGTGGAAATGCCCTTTAATAAAGCTTTGTTGCTCATAGCACTTACATGAAATCCAATTCCAATTTTCTCCTTTAAAGAAGCTTCGATAAGTTTTGCATCGATTTTATTTTCGCTGACAAGTATGATGTCTATATCATTAAATCTAAACCCTTCTTCCAAAAAAGAGCCTGTTATTATTATGTTATCGAATTTGACAAGCATTCCTATATTTTTAAAGACCTCTTCCACTATTTTAAGTTTTATCGGCTCCAGATATTTAATATTATAAAAAAAAGGCTTAAGCACTTCTTCAGGCATAGTTTCCAGCGGCTTTATCACAACATAGCTGCCTATGGCAAAATCTGACCTGTTTTTCGGGATATACACCTGATCCATCCTGCTTCCTTTGCTTATTTTGCTGATCAATTCTACCATATTACGTAAAAATACGTATTAATATATAAAGATTGTGGTTTTAGATAACGATTAATCTCTTTTGTAGAAATTTCATTATGAAAAAGCGCCTTATTTTACCAGCTTCTTCAATATCTCATTAACTTCAACAGGAGTTGCCTTCCCTTTTGTTTTCTTCATGACTGATCCGACAATGAAGTTCAGCGCCTTTTCATTGCCTTTTTTATAGTCTTCAACTGCCTTTGGATTCTCTGCAATAGCTTCAATGCAGAACTTTTCAAGCTCTTTTTTGTCAGAAACAGCTTCCATGCCTTGATCTTTAACATATTTTTTTACATCAAAAGGAGATTCAACTAATTTTTCCAATAATCTTTGAGCAACCTGTTCTGTTATAACCTTTTTCTCAACCAGATCGAGCAGGTCAATTATATGCGTTTCATCAAGTTCAACTTCCTCTAAATCCTTTTTGATATAATTCAGAACCCTTGGCAATTCCCTTCTCAGCCATTTTGCAGCCAACAGAGGGTCAATTTCCTTTGCGACCTGCTCATAAAGCTTTGCAAGCATAAATTCCTGAGCCAGCACTTCAGCATCTTCTTTCTTTATCTTGTATTGCGAGGCAAAACGCTTCGCCTTTTCATGCGCCAATTCCGGCATTGCTTCTTTTATTCTTTCAACTAGTTCGCTGCTTATCTCGATCCTTGTTAAATCAGGCTCAATTATGTAGCCGTAATCCTCTTCTGTTTCTTTTGTTCTCAGCAAAAATGTAATTCCTTTTTCAGAATCCCATGCCCTTGTCTCCTGCTTTAATTTTTTGCCTTCTTCGATTTCCTTCTTCTGCCTTTCAACTTCATAACTCAATGCTCTCTCAATGTCCTTGAATCCAGTTATATTCTTAACTTCTGCCCTTACATAGCCGCTCTCCCTTATTGAAACATTTGCATCTGCTTTTATTATCCCATTGTTGATGTCAAAAATCCTCAAATATGCCAATATTGAAATGAGCTGGTTCATAAAGTCGCGAGCTTCTTCCGGGCTTTCAAGCTCGGGCTTTGTAACAACCTCAACAAGAGGGTTGCCGCTTCTGTTGTAATCAACCAGAACAAAAGGAGACTGTTGCATTGACCCGATATGGACAAGGGAAGCAGGATCTTCCTCAAGATGCAATTTTGCTATTCCGATTGTTTTCCCGGCTTTCAGCTTTAATTTCCCGTCTTTTGCAAGAGGAACTTCATACTGCGTTATCTGAAAATTCTTTGACATATCAGGATAGAAATACGATTTTCTTGAAAAGACAATTTCCGGCGAAACATCTGCGTCAAGGGCAATGCAGAGCTTCAATGCAAATTCAAGCGCATCCTGGTTTAATACTGGCTTGCTCCCTGGATGGCCCAGGCATGTCGGGCAGGTTCTTGTATTCGGATCTTCATTGCCTTTTGTTGCGCAGCCGCAGAATAATTTTGTTTTTGTGTTTAATTCAACGTGAATTTCAAGGCCGATCACAATGTCGCTTGTAAAGTTTTGGGTCATTTTTTATCTCATTTGATGATTTTACTTGCCATTTCCCATAAATATTCAAATCTCTTTTTATAATTTTCTGAGATTTCGCTGCTTTGTATCAAAATCCCAAAAGGATATTTGGTCCACACAGTAAGGGCAACCTTGTTTTTATAAACTATCATTGCAGTTGGGGAGAAAAAAGAGAGCGGCAGAAACTTCACCTCAGAATATTTGTAATCCTCCTTGAATTTTTTAAACCTCTCCTCTGCCTCTTCTGTTTTGTTATAGATCACCTTAAACTTTATTTTAAGCTCCTGCCTTCTTTTATGCCAGTGTTTCATAAATACTGGGAATAAGACCCTTGACTGGCCTACGCCGCCATATACAAGAATCTCTTTGGGCCTTGTATTGAGGATATCGTTCAGGATCGTCTTAACTCCTTCTTTTCCTTCATACAATTCAACTTTTGGCTTTTCTTCTGCCTCTTTGAATTTTATTTCATTTAATTCAGGCAATGCCTCTGAAATTAGCGATAATTGAATTCTCTTCTGCTGCTCTATCACTGTCTTTAGGTTTTCAGGATCTGTTGCCCTGAAGTATTTTCTGTTCTCTTTTATGAAGTAAGAAGCCAGTCCTTTCTTGATCAGCTCGTTTAAAATGTCATATGTAAATGTTCTTGGAATGTCTGTCTTTTTTGACACTTCGCTGGCTAAGCTAGGGCCAAGTTCCAGCAGCACAATGTAAGTCTTGGCTTCTTTGTCTGAAAGCCCAAGCGACTTTAATACATCTTCTCTCATAATGCAGGATATATTCTCGGCCTTTTAAATGTTTCTATTTGTAGTAATTATATTTACAACAAAGATTTATATACTTTAATAAATGTAATTACTGTACGGTAATTATATGAAACAGGTAAATATTTTCGACACAACACTCAGGGACGGAGAGCAAGGAGCAAATAACAGGATGACTATTGCCCAGAAAATAGAGGTAGCCAAGGCTCTGGATAAATTGGGCATAAACACAATTGAGGCAGGGTTTCCTGCAGCGTGTTATATGGAGTATCTTGCTGCACAAGAAATAAGCCGCCTTAACTTAAATGCAAAGTTGTGCGTATTTTCAAGATTACATCAATCCGATATTGATGCAGCCCACTATGCCATAAAATCCAACAAAAATGCTCAAATAGAATTAGCAACTGTTGGTTCAGATATTCTGATTAATAAACTGGGTTGGTCAAAAGAGCAAACTATTGAAAACACCATTAAAGCAGCACAATACGCAAAACAAAGATTTCAGGATGTGGCTATTGGGATCGAGGACGCAACAAGAGCAGATTATGCCTTCTTTGTTAAATTATGTGAAGAATCCAAAAAGGCAGGAGCGAATAGCATCGTTATAGCTGATACTTTAGGTCATTCGCAGCCAGAAGAATTTAGAGATCTGATAAAAAAAATAAAAGCTCATTTTAAAGATTCTTTAAAAATAAGTGTTCATATGCATAATGATTTGGGATTAGCAGTTGCAAATACTCTGGCAGCAATCAAAGCAGGAGTTGATGAAATACAGACAACTATCAATGGTGTTGGGGAACGAAGCGGTAATTGCGCATTAGAAGAGATAATTGCTGCTTCAATCGCAAGGCCTGATTTTTATAATTTTACAACAAATATAAAGCCCAAATTGCTCTTTGGAACAAGCAAATTGGTTTATACTGTATTGGGGAGAGATTCTCCTTGTGAAAAAGCAGTAGTCGGGAAAACATCCTTCACGACTTTAAGCGGAACTCATCAAAAAGGCATCTTAAAAAATACAGCCACTTATGAATTGTTTGATCCTAACAACGTAGGGAGGGAAAGGCTATTGAAACAAGGCAAATATTCAAGTAGCGAGTTAGGTGATGCTAATGTCGATCGTGAGGTTAAAAGGGCATATGCTGTTCTTAAAGAAGGCGGGTTAATTTTAGTTCCTTCAGATGTTGGTTATGTGCTATTGGGAAATTCTGAAGAAGCCATAAAGAAGATGTATGAATTAAAAGGAAGGCCTGAATATAAGCCTTGCATGGTAATAGGAAATAACCAAGAAATATTTGATGATGTCACTTATGTGCCCATACCAACATATGAAAAATATATCCGGTCAATTAAAGAAGCAGGATACCTGTGTTCTTTTTTAGTTCCTATCAACCCAAGATCTAGACAATGGTATGGCGCATTATCGGAGTGGGTATTGAATCATACGGTGCAGGATGGAAAAATTGCAGTTCCGTTTAATCCTGGAAATGTTATTGAAGCATTAGCGCAATTATCAACGAAAGACAAGGTTTTAATTGTCGGGTCTTCAGCCAATAATACTGGAGAAGGAAATTGTGCGGTATTTGAAGAACTGCCCGTACAAATGGTCAATAATGTTGATTACATAATTTATGATTCAAAACCTGCAAAATATCAAAATCCTGAAAGAAAAGGCGGAACAATAATAGATTTAAGTTCTGGCTCACCCGTTGTTTTTAGAAAAGGGGTTTTATTTGAGAAAATCTATGATAGCTTAAATCTTTCTTAGCGCTTTAACCTTATCCCCCTCATCGCCCTCTTAACATGCTTGTCCGGGATCTTTGACATTTTCAACCTTCTTCTTATCTGATCAATTGTAAATCCTGCTGCCAATGCCGCCAATATGTATCTTCTCAGCTTCAAATCTCTTTCTATTGAAACAGCTTCTGATACTGCAATCTGCCTTGCTATGATCAGAATTGCCGATATGATTGCGATTAAGATTGCTATTGAAATAAAGCCAACAATGATTATTCTTGCATCGAGATTGAATTTTATTGGACTGGCAGCAGTTCTTTCTTCGCCAGAAGGAATAAACGGAAATCCTGAATCTTTGCTTGTTGCTGATTGGTTTGAAAGATTAAGGCCGCTGGCATTTTCTAAATTTTCTGCAACGCCTCCCCCAATAGCCGCACTTGTTAGATTTGTAATGTTTGTCAGATTGGTTAAATTGATTATGCTGCTCGTAACAGTTTTATTAACGCTTTCATTAATGTTGGGTTTTTTTCCAGATGCGCAATCTGCATTATATGCTCTGCTTAATGCTGCGCATGAATAAGCAAAGCAGTCTCCGTTCAGGCAGTAATCATTCTTGCTTTCAGGATAATCAACAAAAAGATCTCCTTCGCATTTATCCTCTGGGCACGTTCTTGCGCTGCCGCATGACGCATAATCGATCGGCTTGCCGCATATCGCTTCATAAGTGCTGTCATCGCAGTCTTTTCTGCACGGATTGTTCAAGCTGGGGCAGTTTTTTTGGGCGCAGGAGCAGCCATTGCTGTCAACGATCAATACAGCTGTGCCTGGGCATTTGTCATTTGCGTCAGGAACACCATCGCGGTCAGAATCTGGAACAGCCTGGGCTATTTTTACAGAAATAAAAATAAATAAAATCATCAAAACAAAAAATACTGCATTGTTTTTTTTCAACTGCACTCACCTGTGAATCTGACATTTTGTATTGCGAACTGGTATATGGTTGAATGTGTATATTTGTAATCATAAGTTTTGAAGTCGACCAGCTGCACTATTTCACCGTTCTTAAAATAAACATTGACGTTATTGTCGAACATACTGCAGTGCTGCGAAATATCATAATTTTCAGGCGGCTGGATTTGCTCTGCAGCTTTTATCGCATTCACAATTTCATTTGCTTTTTCATACAACAATCCAAGCCTTATCGGAAGCACAACACTGAACTGCGACAATTCTGCCATAGAGGAGTCCTTTTTTGCAGTTATCAGATATTGCATTGAAACAGAAATATCTTCCCTGTTTATTTTAAAGCTCACTTCTATTTCATCCTCTTTTGTTATATTATATCCCAGATCTTTCAGCATATCGAAATCAATGCACGTGTCAACTTCTGCTGCAACATATTCTCCTGCTTTGGCTTCAATATAGCTGAGCGCAGGAATAGAAATAGCTGCACCATCAACATAATAAGGAACGTAATAAGTAATTTCGTCGTCCTGATAGTGGGCATAATTTACGTCTGTTTCTTCTGTTAAATATCCCCCGTGCAGCCCTATTTTTGAAAAGACAGCATCCTGAGATGTAGTCTTCAGGCAATTCTCAATATATGTGCGGATCACGGTTGTTTCTACGCTGCCAACAGTTGCCTCAGCAGCTGAGCTTTTCAGCTCGCTTGCCTGCCTGCCGCCCGATATTGAAAAAACAATGACCAGAGAAATAACTAGAACAAGCCCTATTATAATGAATGCAGTTATCTGGCCTCTTTTTTGCATGATCATTCCAACGCGTTATTCAAATTATTCAACTATCAGCCCGCAAACCCTGCAGATTAATTCGCCATCTTCAAAGACGATCTTGCCGCCGCAGTCTGGGCATTTCTTTGGCTTGTCTTCGCTTTCCAAAGCTGTAACATCCTTCTGATTGCCCCATTTTGTCATTTTTCCACTGCGCTTCCTAATTGGATTATCTTGCTTTCTTCAAGATGATCGCCAATAATCATCATGCCTATCGGCATATTGCCTTTAAACCTGACAGGAATACTTATATGCGGCAGACCCGCTAGATTAGGGCCAACAGTCATGATGTCCATCATATAATTCTGCAAAGGAGTTAGCTTTTCTATCTCTTTTATTTTTGGAGCAGTTATCGGCATTGTGGGTGAGATCAATGCATCATATTTCTTGAATAATTTTTTGTATTCATCAATAACCTTTGTCCTTACTTTCATTGCTTTGATATAATAAGCATCCCTGTAGCCTGCCATTCTTGCGAATGTTCCAAGAATAATTCTTCTTTTTGCTTCTGGGCCAAAGTTAAGCGACCTTACTTTTGAAAAATATTCATTAAAATTGCCTTCAAGCTTTTCATGCTTCCCGTATCTCATTCCGCAGTACTTTGCAAGGTTTGTTGAGGACTCAGACATTGCGATAAGATAGTAGCATGCAATCCCGTATTTATATGTTATTGGCAATGAAACTTCTTCGTATTTCACATTGTTTTTTTCAAGCTTTTTAACAGCATCCATAACCTTGTTTTTAACTTCCTTGTCTGTTCCCTCGCCAAATGAGTCCTTTATAATGCCGATCTTCATTCCATCGCAGTCTTTTCCAACAGCATCTGTATATTTTTCAACAGCCTTGCTTATTGTTGTTGAGTCTTTTGGGTCATGCCCTGAAATTATTTCAAGCATCAGCGCAGCATCATAAACATTCTTGGCCATTGGCCCGATTTTATCAAGGCTATTAGCGTAATCTATCAAACCATAACGGGAAACTCTTCCATATGTGGGGCACAAGCCTACAACCCCGCAGAACGATGCAGGATTTACAATTGATCCGCCTGTGCTTTCACCCAAACTGATATGCGGGAAAGATGCTTTTTGCGTTATACCGCCAGAGCCGCCAGAGCTTCCTCCGCAGCTCCTTTCCTTATCAAAAGGATTCAATGGAATTTTAAAGTCAACACCAGTATTAATGGAAAATCCTCCGAAGCCAAATTCATCCTGCGATGTTTTTCCGACAATAATCGCCCCTTCCCTTATTATTTTTTCAACAACAGTTGCATTGAAAACAGGATTGTAACCTTTCAATATTTTTGAGCCGGCAGTTGATTCAACGCCATCAACGCAGATACAGTCTTTTATCGAGACAGTCAGCCCGGCTAATCTTCCATGCGGCCTTTTGCCAACAACCTTTGCCTGATCTAACGCAAAGTTCTCGGAGATAGTATTGAAATAATTGTGATCTTTGTTTATTTTTTTTATCTCATCAATGGCTTTTTCTGTATTTTTAATTACATCAATCTCCCTGTTCTGTATTTTTTTGATGAAATCTGCTGTGTTCATTCTATTCTGATTGAGTTTATTTTTATAGTTTCAATAGGAACATCATCAAATCCGTTTTTAGAGCCGGTTTCAGCCAGGCTGATGGCATCCACAACATCCATTCCCTCGGTGACCTTGCCAAAAACAGCATAGCCGTATCCTCCCGAAGTTTCATCTCTGTGATCCAGGAAAGAATTGTCAATTACATTTATGAAGAACTGCGATGTTGCGCTGTCAATCATGCTTGTCCTTGCCATTGCTATTGTGCCCCTTAGATTTTTCAGGCCGTTTTTTGCCTCATTCTTGACAAGAGGGGCATATGCGTTTTTCTGTGTTAAATTCTCATCCATGCCGCCGCCCTGTATCATAAAGCCAGGTATTACCCTGTGGAAAATAAGGCCGTCATAAAATCTATTATTTGCATAGTTCACAAAATTATTGACTGTCAGAGGAGCATTTTGCCTGTCAAGCTCAACTTTTATAATGCCTTTTGACGTGTCAATAACTGCTATTTCTTTTTTTGTTTCATCTGCCATTTTTGCGCACCCCGCTATTAAAATGAACACTAAAATTAAGAGTAATGCATTTCTCATTTCACACCGCCCTCGGTCCTTTGAAATAACCGTCTTTCTTATGCTCTGTCAATGACAAAGCTTCTTCCTGCGTAAGGCATTTTTCCACTTTGTCTTCGCGCATCACATTTTTCAGATCAATCGGCTGGAAGCTAGGCTTTGTATCTGTTACATCAATTTCATCAAGCTTTGAAAATGCATCCAGAATTTCCTTTAGCTGAGGCAGAAATTTATCAATCTCTTCATTTGTAAGCTTTAACCTTGCAAGCTCTGCAACATGCTCAATAAGCTCTTTATCAACTTTCATGATCTACCACCTTGTGCATATTAACAAATTCAGGCATTTATAAGATTTTCTAATTTTTTAAGGGTATTTATTATAAATTTTCCTTTGTGCCTGTTCTTTCTGTCAATCAGAATTGCTTTGATCCCGGCTTTTCTTGGTGTGATATAATCATCTTCATAATCATCCCCGATATGAACTATTTCGTTCTTTTTTATTTTTAGCTTTTTTATGATTTTTAAGAATACATTCGGGTTCTTTTTTATCATCTTGAAGTCTGATGTTACTGAAAAGATCTTTGAAAAATAATCTCTTAAACCTTCAGTTTCAAGCTTCAATTCATTCATCTCATGCGTTGATGTTGTCACAACAATCAATCTGTATTTTTTGCTTAATTTTTTCAGAACTTTTTTAACTTCCGGGAGAAGCTTGATCCTGTGCTTCATATCCCTCATTACAGCCCTATGATCTTCCTTCAATTTAAAATGCCTGAACCAGTATGAAGGAAAATACCAGTCAAGGCGCTTATTCCCGACTTTATGGTATTCCCCATAAACAAATTTCTTTGCTTTTTCAAGGCTGATCTTATTTTTCCTTGAGTAGAGCCTCGGAACTTCCTCAAACCAGAAGACATTGTCAAACCTTTCTTTGTCCAATAATGTCCCGTCGAGGTCAAAGGAGATTACTTTTAGCATTTTTTACTTAACCTCCAAAACCATTCAAAAAATTCCCTGAATCTGTTGGCAATTTCTTCGCTTTCAATTAAAACCCCGAATGGAAATTCTTTGACCCACAAGGCAATACCAACCTTATTTCCGTAAATATAAATATGAGATGGAGATTTTAAATCTTCTGGCAAATATCTGATCTCTGTAAATTTCAGTTTTTCTAAATCCTTGCCCCTTTTTCTTCCTTCGGGAGTGTTGTTAATCAAGATTCTCGCTTTTATTTTCTCTTTAATCCTTGATTTATTCCATTTATCCATGAAAAATTCAGGCAGAATTTCAACTGTTAAGCCAGAAGTAAAATCCAGCCATTCTTTTGGCTTTGATCTTATTATATCATTCATTATGGTCTTTAGCCCTTCTTTGCCTTCATACAGCTCTACAGAATACTTTTTCTCTTTAGGCGGGGTTAATTTAAATAATTCCGGGATCAGCCTTTCAATATTAATCTCTTTCTCTTTAAGAAAATCCAGCAATTTAGATGGATTAGCAGCTTTGAAGTATTTGATATTATTTTTAATAACATAACTAATCAACCCTCTTTTCATTAAATTGCTTAATATCTGATATGTCAAGGTTCTATTTACATTAGTTCTGTCTGATAATTCACTGGCCAAGGCTTCGCCTAATTTCAGCAGTTCCAAATAAACCCTTATTTCGTTGTCTGTTAATCCGATATCCTTTAAAAAATCGGTTTCCATCTCTAAATGAAGATATTCAGAGCTTTATAAATCTTTCTATTGTTGTTATTTAAAAGACAACAAGGATTTAAATAGTTGATATATTATACTACTTCATAGTTATTAATCATCATGAGGAGGGAAAAATGTTGAAGAAGATTCATGAAATGTTTACATATGGAAGAACTCTGAACGAAATGGACAAAATTAGAAAAATTGCAGAGAATTGTGGATTTTCAAATTTAAAAGACCTGTTTAGTACTTATTACAACAGTTATTATGATGATGCCTATTATAATAAGCAAAAACAAAAGATGAACAACTTAATAACTTTATTAGAAAATACTCCAGATACCAAAAATTATTGCGCATTTGCAAATGTGGCAATTAAGCAGCATTATGAACCTTCTAACCGTGATCCAAAAGAGTTACATTTATTATTAACAGACAAGATAGCAGAGTCTTTAGATCATTATCCATTAAACTATAAAAACCTTACCCGAGCCCTTGTGTACGCCATATATCTTATGAGAGAGCTGTGTAAGAAAGAATCAAAGCCAAAAATAATATAATGATAAAAATAGGAGGGTCAAAATGTTTGGGGTATATATCATCAACGATATTCGTAGAATGTTGGATCTTGCCATAGATGATATTCAACATGAAGCATTAAGAGAAGGTGTAATAAAAAAATTAGACAAAACCACATACAAAGTTGATGTAATGTGTGCAAAAAGGTATTTGGAAGCAAACTGCCCAAAAATACCAAAGCAAATTAAAGGAGAGGAGGGCATCAACAATATAGTAGGCAAACTTGTTTCTGGATTTTTTGAATACAAGAATCATTACACTGGAGCAATATCTTTTCAAAAATTGCTTTTTGCGTATTGTCTAATAAAGCTATATGAACGAGGCGAATTGCAAAACAGCTGGGATAAAAAATGACCGATACTGCTCAAACTGCAAAGAAATACCATGTACTTGTAAAAAGAGCAGGGAAAATGTGCATTCCTAAGGATTATTCGGAGAGGTGGGGTTATGATGCATTTTTGCCTGAAGCAGGAAAAGACTATAAAAATAAACCTGAAGATGTGCGCTTTATCTCTATTGAAGCATTAACAATAGATGATCATCTTTTACTTCAGGAAGCGCATTTAAATCAATTCAGTGACTATCATAATCGTGGTTGTCTCGCAGATAATCTTCCATTTGGCATAATTTGCATTCCTAAAGATGATCCATTGAGAGCAATAATTCCGGCGGACAAAAAGATGCATAGCAAACTACAAGAGACTATATATTGGATTATGCAAAAATGGTATAACACAACACCCGAGAATATAGAAATAATAGAAAAATAGCTGTATAGAAATATGTTTAGTGGCAATGTATTGATTTTTTATATAGAAATCAAGATTAAACCTGACAGTATAACTATTATATAAACCCATTGCTTCTTCGTTAATCTTTCCTTTAAGAAAAGCCATGAAGCCAAAACAGTTATTATCATTGAAGCAGATGCCATTGGCGAGGCTATCAGAATAAGGCCATGATCAAGGCTGAAGTTGTAAAACACAGCTCCAACTGCGCCTAAAAGGCCGCTTAAAATAAGCCATCTTGTGTTTTCTTTTTTTACAATAAATTTATGGTTTTTGTTCCTGATCAAAAAATAAATCAGGCAGAAAAGCATTATAAAGCCCTCAAAATAAAGCGATGCTGTTACTGCGCCCATGCTGTTTACCAAAATCCTGAGGAAAGGATATGTGAATCCCCATATAACAGATATGGCTGCTGCAAGCAGCAAAGTTATTTTCCAGTTCTTTATTTTTAATTTGCCGTCCTTTAAGCTTAACAGAAAAATACCCATGAAAACAAGAGCTGTGCCGATAAGCAAGAGCAGGGTTATGCTTTCTTTAAAAATAAATACGGCCAGAATTGCAGCAATTGGCACATAAGCTGTGGTGAGAGCGGTTATCAATGATATCTGTGTGAATCTGAATGAAATGAAAAACATCAGAATTGCTATAAATCCCAAGAAGCCCATAAATGCAGCCAGCAATAGATCATTCAGGCTGATCCACTTTATGTTGTTTGTTATGGCTGAAAAAATAAACAGAAACAAGACCATGAAGAAATAATTAAACAGCAGCATTGTGTGATGATCTAACTTAGATGAAACCTTTTTCCAGCATATCTTGTCAAGGCCCCAGCTGATCATGACGATAATGCCGAACAGCACGCCAAGCGGATAGTTCATAGTGTGAGATTATTTTGTTTTCTTTATATATTTATTGAAAAATTTGACTTGAAAGAAAACAGGGGATTCCTGTATGCTCTTTCGCTCTGCAAAGTGTGGTAAAATTTCGTCCAAAAAGTAATTTCAGGGGCGTTCAATCAGGCGAACAAAGTGAGCAATAAAGAACTACAATAAATGGCAAGAATTATAAATTAGTGTAGATAAATATGGTCTAATATGAAGATTATACTCAGCCGTAAAGGTTTTGATTCAGCTTATGGAGGTTATCCAAGCCCAATTCTCCCAGATGGTGGATTGATATCTTTACCAATTCCATTAAGGGATGTAATAAAATATTCTAACTTAAAATTAAATGAAAACAAATCCTATTTTGATTTAATGAAAGAATTAAAACCAAAAATAAAATATGATGAAGAATGGCACGAATTAACAGAAGACACAGAATGTCATTTAGATCCAGACATTTATACAGATATTATAAAAAGAGATAAAGATTGGAAAGCGGTTTTTGGGCAAATTAATCAATCGCAATCGCATTTACTAAATGAAGGAGTAAAAGAGGGTGATTTATTTTTATTTTTTGGTTGGTTTAGACAGACTATTTTGAAGAATGGAAGATATTATTTTGATAAATCTGCCCCTGATTTACATATTCTTTTTGGATATCTTCAAATAGAGAAGATAATTCAAGTTAATGATAAATCTGAAATTCCTGATTGGATGAAGTGCCATCCACACGCAATGGATGAAGATAGGAGAAAAACTTCAACAAACACAATCTATGTTGCAAGAAAGAATTTAACATGGGACGATGGTATATCTGGTGCAGGAATTTTTAGATTTAATAAAGAGTTGGTTTTAACAAAAGAAGGTCTTTCCCGTTCAAAATGGGATTTGCCTAAATTCTTTAAGGATGTTAGAATAAGCAGACATTCTGAAAAATCTTGGAAATCGGAAGGCTATTTTAAATCAGTAGATATTGGTCAGGAGTTTATAATTGAAGATAATGATAATGTAGAAAATTGGGCTAAATCGTTAATCGAAAACAATCACATATAATTCTTGCGCTTTCTAATTTAAGCCCATGAAATTATTGAGCATAACATCTATTTGCTAATCTCCACAACCTTAGCCCCAGTAACCCTCACAAGATCCTTTGCTCTCATCTTTATTGATTTTGTGTGCATTCCTGCATTGAAGGCGATCTGCTCGTTCTCTGTCAGCCTTTTGTCAACGTAAACTTTTATGCCAAACAAATTTCCAAACGGAGGAACTGCTCCGATTGAAACGCCGCTCAAAACTTTTACATCATCTGCATTTGCAAGTGAAACTGCTGATCCAATCACTCTTTTTGCCCTATCAAGATCAAGCTCAGTAGCAGCAGAAATAACCAATTGCACAAAATTATTTCCTGCTTTGCAGACAAGCGCCTTTGCGCCTTGCTTCAATTCAGTTCCCCTGACTTTTGCAGCTTCTTCTGATGTATTAACGGGCTTGTGCTCCATTAATTCATAAGTTATATTTTCATTCTTCAATGTTTCAATTATCCTGTCAAACAATGCGTTCTTTTCAGGAACTTTCACAATGTCTAGCTTCAAACTCAAGTCCTTTAATTGCTCATCAGAAACTTCAGAAGGAGAGCCTTCCATTAATGATTCAGCAGCTTTATTCTTTGGAAATGCAATAACTTCCCTTATAGACTCGTTTCCGGTCATTATCGCAGCTAATCTGTCAACGCCAAAAGCGATTCCTCCGTGCGGAGGCGCTCCATATTTAAACGCATCCAATAAAAATCCGAACTTGCCCTCTGCTTCCTTCCTTGTTATGCCCAGAATATCAAACATTTTCTGCTGCAGCTCGCTTCTGTGTATTCTTATTGATCCGCCCCCTATTTCAACTCCGTTAAGCGTCAGATCATAAGCTTTGGCTTTAACTTTTAAGGGATCCGTATCAAGAAGGGGCATATCAGCGTCCTTTGGTGAGGTAAAGGGATGGTGCACAGCGATATGCTTCTGCAAGTCTTCATCAAACTCAAACAATGGAAAATCAGTAACCCATGTAAAATCAAATGTATTTGGATTTATTAAGCTTAATCTTTTTGCGATCTCCAATCTCAAGGCGCCCAATGCAGCATTTACAACAAAATGCTTGTGGTCTGCAACAAATAAGAGCAAATCCCCTTTTTCAGCATTTAATTTTTTAATTAATTCCTTCTGAGTTTTTTCATTGAAATATTTTACAATAGAGCTTTCCATTCCCTTGTCTGTTATCTTTGCCCATGCAAGGCCTTTGGCTCCGTAGATCTGTACAAAGCTGATAAAGCCGTCAATGTCGCTTCTTGAAAATTTATCTCCTGCAGATTTTACATTGATTGCCTTGACACAGCCACCGGATTTTGTTACATTCTTGAAAACTTCGAAATCAGAATCCTTTGCAATATCGCTCACATTGACTAGCTCTAAGCCAAATCTCAGATCGGGCTTGTCTGAGCCGTACCTGCCCATTGCTTCTTCATATGTTATTCTTTTTATAGGTGTTTTGACGTCAATGTTTAAAACATCTTTCCAGATTTTCTTTATCATGCCATCCATCATGCTGTAAATATCTTCCTCATCAATAAAACTCATTTCAATGTCAATCTGCGTAAATTCCGGCTGCCTGTCTGCACGTAAATCTTCATCTCTTAAACATTTTGCAATCTGCAGATAGCGGTCAAATCCTGCAACCATTAATAATTGCTTGAATAATTGCGGGCTTTGCGGCAATGCGTAAAACTTGCCGGCATGCACTCTTGACGGAACCAGATAATCACGTGCGCCTTCAGGAGTTGATTTTGCCAATAGCGGAGTTTCAATCTCCAAAAATCCTAATTCATTAAAGTAATCCCTTACAACCTTGATCATCTTATGCCTCAGAATTATGTTCTGCTGCATTACCTGCCTTCTTAAGTCGAGATACCTGTACTTCAACCTTAAATCTTCATTAACAGGAAGCCTGTCCTCTATTTCAAAAGGAGGGGTTGCTGCTTTGTTCAGCACATTTAATTCATCAATCAGGACTTCAATTTCGCCTGTTGCCAGCTTTGGATTTTCCAGCCCTTTGCCCCTGTATCTGACAGTTCCTTTGGCTTGCAGAACATCTTCTCTTGACAAATGCTCTGCTTCAGAATGGAGTTTCTTGTTATGTTTTGGATCAAGAACAATCTGCGTAATGCCGTATCTGTCCCTGAGATCAATGAATATTATTCCGCCGTGATCCCTTCTGCTGTGGTTCCAGCCGCACAAAGTTACCTTTTTCCCAATATCTTTCTTTGCAAGCTCTCCGCAGGTGTTGGTTCTTTTCATACGATATGGATTTAAGAAAGGGTATATAAAATTGTTGGTTTTCTATTGCAATTCTGCATTGCATTACTTATTCAAGTAAAGCCAGACATATCCTGCTATTGCTGTCAATGCAGAAGCCCCATAGAGCAGGTATTTTGCTTTGACATTGGTTTGGCTATTTGTCAAAAACCACCCATCATAGATGGGTGGCATGTAGCTGCGTTCCATCACATCGGGTGGTTTTTGAGCATGCTCAGAATTTTCCACATATGAAAACGGTTGGCGTTCTGCCACCAGTCAAAGACTGGATGGAAAATTCTGACATTTATATGCGGAATCAATGGCCTTTAATCCCACTAACAAATTGCCGCATACAATTAATTTATAGATCAACAGCCCGTCATTAACCCCAAAACATTTCATATACTGCTGAATTACAATGTTCCCCTCGTGAGGCTCATGCGCAACTCCTTGCGATGTCAAAATGTAATCTGCAGTATTTGCTGCAACATAAGCTGCACTTGCAACAATAAACTCCAGGTTTTCGGATAGCGTCTTTTTAATTTCTTTGATGCCCATCAAAATGGGAAAAATCAAACTTATATAAAAATTTTCACAATCTTTATAAATAAAAACCAATTACCATGTTCTGCAGGGTGAATACTCAGTTGACGGTTCCCCGGAGGGGTTTCCGAACGAAAGTGAGGATACCTTTAGTGGAGCTGAGGAAAGTCCACCCACCCCTCCATTCGTGGAGGAAGCAGCCACTCGCGGCAGCGAGTTCCAGCAATGGACGGCAACGTCACAGAAACGAAACGGCCTTTAAAATGGGATGATGCAGTGAAGCTTCTGGCAACAGAGGTAAGTTAACCTGCTGACGCCTTTAAAGGATGCGGTGAAACGGGCAGCCCTGGCTGGTGCAAGTTCGCAAAGAACGCTTAGTTAAATACTGAGGCGGATGGTCTGAATAAGCATCCGACAGAAGGTGGCTTATTTTCACCCTGCATTTATTTTAAAAGGAAAAATGGCGCAAGAAAAAGTATCAATGCCGACAAGCACAGCAGGAATCACGAGATATTTTGACGACTACAAATCAAAGATAGAATTCAAGCCAGGCATGATTGTTGTTTTCTCTATAATTGTCATTATAGTTATGCTTATTCTGCATGCTTACGGCAGCGCGTTGCTAGGAATATAAAATGTTTTTGAAATCAAGATTTCCAAACCATTTTATCCAAATCAGGAGATTTGTCTAAAATGTTTCCAGGAATTGACCCAAGACAGATGCAGCAGGCTATGAAAAAGCTTGGCATGAAGCAGGAAGAGATAGAAGCATCAGAAGTCATAATAAAGTGTGAAGATAAAGACATTGTAATAACTAATCCCAGCGTTCAGAAAGTAAATATGATGGGCCAGGAATCGTTTCAGATCAGCGGCACTATAAACGAAAGGGAAAAGAGCGTAGAGATCTCAGAGGATGACATCAAGACTGTGATGGAGCAGGCAAATGTTGATCAAGAATCTGCAAGAAAGGCATTAAAAGACTCAAATGGAGATATTGCAGAGGCTATCTTGAAGCTGAAAAGCCAGTAAAAATTCTAAACATTTTTATACTTCTATAAAATAACTATGTAAAATGGAGCAATACGAGGAAGCCATCCAGAAGGCTAAAAAGAACATTGCAGTAGCTGATCATATGATATCGGTTACATATACTTTATTGAAGGATCCAAGGCTGCTTCTTTCGATCGTGGACAATGTTTTCCTGGCATTGACTTATTCAATGTCTGCCCTGCTTTATTATGAGAGGTTCTACAAGGCAATTCCGGCTTTTAACGACACATTCGGGCCAAAATTCATGCTATTCACAGAAAGGATGCAGAAATATGGAATAAGCAAGGATTATACTGCCATGATAAGAGAGGTAAAAGACATAATAGTGAGCCATAAAAAAAGCCCTGTTGAATTCATAAGAAAGGACAGGTTTGTCATATGCTCTGACAACTACAGGATGAACACCATATCGCTGGACAGCATAAAGAAATACGTAACAAAAACAAAGTTATTTATTCAAGTTATTGATACTATATTAAAAAAGAACGAAGATGAGCGAATACCTAGAATCTTTAGCTGAAGCAAAAGAGGAGCTTAAAAGGGTTGACCATTTAATATACGTAAGCCTGAAGTACACAAGGACAGTTGATGTCATAAAAAGCATAGTGGAGAGGATGATCAATGCCTTTGACTGTTCTATAAGAGCCGGCTTAGAATATGCAAAAGAGAAGAAGAAAATAAAGGCGATTCCGGCAAACGTTGTTGAGCGATGCAATGTTTTTCTAAATTTGTTCAAGTCAGAAGAGTATGAAAGCCTGAAGGATTATGTTGATTTTTACATTTTACTGAGGAAGATTGATAGGGCCCATTTTGAAAGGGCCAGAGAATTCAGAAGGCACGTCACAATGACTGCTTTTCTTGAAGAAGGAGAGATTGAGATTGACATTGACATAATAACCGAATACTATCATAAAATAAGAAAGTTCATAAGCATAATCGAAAGCATCATATATCCGCCCAAGGATGAAAATGACTAAGTTTGTTGCAATTGCTTCAGCAAAAGGAGGAGTGGGAAAAACAACTACCGCTATTAATCTCGGAGTAGCGCTCAGCAGTTATGGCAGGGATGTAACTCTTGTTGACGGCAATTTAACCAACCCAAATATCGGGTTATTTCTCGGGGTTCCGATTCTGGCGGCAACTTTGCACGATGTTCTGATCGGAAAAAAGCACATTTCTGAAGCAACATATCTTCATCCCAGCGGCTTGAAGCTTGTAACTGGCTCGCTTTCTTTTTCAAACATTGACGAGAATGCAAGCGGAAGATTAAAAGGCGCTTTAAGGGAGCTGAATGGAACAACTGAAATTGCGCTTATCGACACAGCTGCAACTTTGGGAAAGCACGCTGCTGACGCAATTAAAGCAGCGGATGAGTTAATTATTGTTACAAACCCGGATCTTCCGTCTGTGACAGATGCGCTTAAAACAATAAAATTAGCTGAGGAGAATGGCATTTCAACTATCGGCATTGTATTGAACAATGTTAAGAATGATGAAAATGAGATGAGCGCTGAGAATGTTGAATCAATTTTAGAGAAAACTGTAATTGGCATAATTCCCCATGATGACAATGTAAGAAAGGCTCTTTTTTTGAAGCATCCTGTTGCCTATATTGAGCCGAATGCGCCGGCTTCAGCTGCTTTCAGAAAACTTGCTGCACTTTTGGTGAGAAAATGAGCACACTGCAGCAAAGATTAAAGCAAAAGGGATGGTCTGATGCAGAGGTAGCAAGAGTTTCAAATGTATTCGGCAAAAAAGAGCTCAAAAGGGGAAAGTTTGTTTATTGGTTCTCCTTAGTTGTTGCGATAGTCGGCAATGGAATCTTGTCAGTTGTGCTTGTTCCTTTTCTTCTGACTTTAAAGGGTTTTTTTCTTTATGCAATAATCATAATGATCGGCATTGCTTTCGGCTCTTTGTTCAATCTTTTATTAAAGGATATTGAAACAGCTGATGAAAAGCAGCATGTAATTGCATGGGTTTTTATCCCGGCCATTGCGATCATCAACATTTATTTTATGACCGATATGGCAAATTACCTGATAAAGCTGCTTAAGCTGACTAATCCGCTGCAGGATCCTTTTTTTGTGAGCATTGTTTATGTATTCTCATTCAGCATACCTTATTTAATAGCCATGGCAAGAAGGCAGATGGAAAGATCAGAAGTTCCTAGAACTAGCTATAGTTATCCGCCGATTTCTCAGAGCTGATGAAGTTTAGAAAAATAAAGAAAAAAAGAAAAAATCATTTTGGGAATGAGCTTCCCCAAGGACCAGCAATCTCTTGTATTCTATTAAACTCTTGGTTTGCCTTTACTACTGCTGTTTCCACTTCTCTTATGCTCATGCTGGATGTTTTTGCATGTGGAACGAATATGGAGTAGCCTATCCAATCTTGGTGGTCAACAATGTCTTGACTAAATAACTGGTGGTTTCTTGTTCCAGGCAAATGTGAAACAGCGAATACTAAAGCTTGGTCTACGAAGCCGTCTTGTATGAGGTTTTTGTAGATGTTTATCTCGCCGTCTATATCTTCCTTGGTTTGCACATCTGTCCCATATATTCCGCTGGTGTAGATATATATTCCTGCTTCTCTTAGTCTTTTTAGCTGTTCTACATTTCCGGAATATGTTTTTGTTGCTGAGTTTGCTGCTTGTTTGACTTTGTAGTTTCTTGGATTGAAAGGCACGTACAATGAATTGCAGTTGCCGTTCTCAATTATTGCATCTGCTACTTTAACATCAAGGTCTTCTATTGCAATTCCTCCATTGTCCTGCCACTTAAAATCATACTTGTTTATAAGTTTTAAAACTTCAAAAAAGTATTCTTTGTTCCTAAGCAAGTCATCATCTTGGACTACAAGTTCTTCATATCCTGCTTGTTTCAATGATTTAAGCTGTTTGTCAACTTTGTCTAAACTTAGCGGGTCGTAACCGTAGTTTTTGCTTCCAGCCACACAATATTCGCATTTCTTTTTGCATCCTCTTGAAAACATTACATCAACATATTTTCTTCCTTGTGTATCTTGTGTGTGAGTTGCTGGCATTGGAAGCACTATGTTTTCAAGCAGTGTTGGATCCAAGGTTGAGAACTCATCCATTCTCATTCTCCTATATTCTCCCTTATTAACTAGCCTTCCATTTTCCATATAAGCAACGCCAGTTTCCGGAGTTTTTCCTTCGATAATTTCTTCAAGCACAAACTGACCGTCACCTTTCACGCAAAAACTTATAGCACCTTCAGAATCTTGCAATACTTTTTCAGCCATGTCTGTAGCATGAGCTCCTCCAGCAACAATTTTTATTTCTGGAAATTCTGACTTAATTAGTTTTGCAATTTTTATGGCTGAGCCGTGGTTGCATGAAGCAAATATTGATAATCCTATATACTCTGGATTCTCTTTTCTAATTCTATCTAAAATTTTTTCATTTGACAATCCTGTTCTGACTACTTGCCTTGAAACCCCACCTTCAAGTATTTGTGGAGAATATTTTTCAACAAATTGCCCAGCAGCCATTGTCTGCAAGTCAGTAGCTTTTTGTTTTTGGAAGTCTTCATAGCTTAGGCTAGAATTAACCATTACTCTTTGGCTTATTCCTTCAATTACTGTGTCAAATATGTTAACATCATAACCTCTCTCTTTAAGGTAGCTTGCAATATACCACGAGCCTATTGGCTGCGTAGTTCTGATTGGGTCAAAAACTGCATCTGTTTCCACTGGCGGTTTAATCAACATTATTTTTTTTGTCATTTCGAATTACCTCCTCTTTGTTAATTCTCACTTAATGGTAGTAATAATGTTAAACCAAATATATTAAACTTTTCTTTAAATTTTGACCAAAAATAGAAATATTTATATATAAAAGGGAATTAATGGTAATAAATGGACAATACTGAACCTATAAAGCTAGACAAGATCGACCGAAAAATACTCCTTGAGCTGGACAAGAACTGCAGGATTTCAGACACGCAACTGGCGAAGAAAGCGGGAAGGTCGAGAGAAGCTGTAAAATACAGAATCAAGCAATTGATTGAAAAAGGAATTATTGAGAAATTCATTACTTCGATAAACCATGCCAAGCTGGGAATATCATATTACAAGATATTCCTTCAATTAGAGAATATTCCTGAAGAAAAGGAAAAACTATTTGCTTATATAGGAAACCACAAAAAAATACCCTGGCACGGAATTTGCAGCGGTGTTTGGGATTACATTATTGGTGTTTCTGCAGAATCTTCTATGGAATTTGACAGGATTAAAAATGAAATCTTTACAAAGTTCAAGCATCTTATCATTAAGAAAGAGATAGGGCTGATGGTAGAAACAAAGCAGTATGTTAAGAAATATCTGACTGGAGGAATATATGATGTGAAATCCTTTGCAGGAGAGATTGTTCGCAATGAAATAGATGAATTAGACCAGAAAATATTAGACATCCTAGCAAACAATGCAAGAATCCCGATTGCGCATCTTGCAAAAGAGGCAAGCTCCAGCGTAAAAACCGTCAGCACCAGAATAAAAAATCTCGAGGAGAAAGGGATAATTATCGGCTACAGGATAAGTGTCGATATAAACAAATTAGGACTGGAGTTTTTTAAAATAATATTATACTATAGGTCAATAAGCCCTGAAGAAGAAAGAAAACTTCTCGAATATATCAAAAGGCTTCCCCAGTCCATTTATTATATAAAGATGATTGCGCCATGGGATGCAGAATTAGAAATGATTGTGAATAACTATCATGAATTAAACAAAATCGTAGATGACCTGAGGAAGGAATTCCATGAAATTATAAGAAACCATGAAACGGTTATAATACACCGCGAGAATTGGCTTCCGGCAATTGAGAAAGAAACAGCATAGAGTTTCTCAGTAAATTATTTAAAGCAAAGCAGTTTTTAAGTTCTTACGGCGGTCATAGTTCAATGGCAGAATAGAGGCCTGTGGAGCCTCGGAAGCGAGTTCGATTCTCGCTGATCGCCTGTTTTTTACGAAACGTTTTTAAATAAACCCTTATTCTACACTATTAAGCCCGAGTTTACTGGTGTAGGCGTTCATAGGGTTTAATTTAGCTTACATTATTCTCGGCCATAAGGTTTATGCAAAATGGAAGAAAAGCACGAATTCAGGTATCTTGTAAGAATCATGCAGACTGATCTCGACGGAAATAAGGCAATAGCCATGGCCATCAGAAAAATAAGAGGGGTTAATTTCATGCTTTCCAATGCCATATGCAGGATGGCAAATGTAGAAAAAACAAAAAAAGCAGGAGATCTTTCTGACGAGGATGTTTTAAAATTGGAAACTGTGATCAGGGATCCCCTGAAATTCAAAATTCCTGTATGGATGCTGAACAGAAGAAAAGACTATGAAACTGGCAGCGACATGCATTTATTTGCAGCTGATCTTGACTTTGCAAAAGGCAATGACATCAAAATATTGAAGAAGATAAAGAGCAGAAGGGGAATAAGGCATACTGCTGGATTGCCTTTGCGCGGACAGAGAACAAAATCAAACTTCAGAAGAACAAAAAGCAAGGGCAAGGGAACGCTTGGCGTCATTAAAAGATCGGGTGCCAAGCCCGGAAAGGTATAAGCAAAATGGGAGACCCTAAAAAACAAAGAAAGAAATATCATCCGCCGCGCCATCCATGGCAGGGCGCAAGAATAGATGAAGAGAATAAGATTGTTGGAGAATATGGGCTGAAGAACAAGAAAGAAATTTATAAAATGTCATCTGTTTTAAGCAATTTCGCTACACAAGCCAAGAAAATATCAGGGAATCCAAGCGAACAATCTGAGAAAGAAAAAAGCCTGCTGCTCAAAAGGCTTCATTTACTGGGCCTAATAGCGCAAAATGCCAGGCTGGAAGATGTTCTGGCGCTCACATTGAACAACATACTAGACAGAAGGCTTCAGACTTTCGTGCATAAAAAGGCATTGGCAAAAAGCATGAGGCAGGCAAAGCAGTTTATAACGCACGGCCACATCATTGTCGGAGATAAAAAAATAAGCGCGCCATCTTATCTTGTGCTGAGGGAAGAAGAAGACAAAATTTCATTTTCAACAAAAAGCCCTTTAATCAGCGAGGAGCATGCTGAAAGGGCAAAAACAGAAGGGAAAAAGAAAAAAGTTCATAAAGGAAGAGTAAGTGAAAGAAAATGGGGCGGCCGAGGAAGGCAGGAAAGAAGAAATAAAAATGACAAAACCACAAAGCGATTCTGAGGATAAACGCTCTCAAGCGCCGCAAAATGATGCTGAGAATGCAAAAGCGCCTTCTCGATCACAAGGCAGAGAGGAAGAAAGGCATTACAGAGAAGAAACTAGATGGGGAATTGCCCATATTTATTCCAGTTACAACAATACAATAATCCATATCACAGATATAACTGGCACGGAAACAATTGCGCTTACATCTGGCGGCCAGGTGGTCAAGTCAGACAGAATGGAAAGTTCGCCGACTGCTGCAATGATTGCCGCAAAGAAGGCTGCTGAGACTGCATTTGAAAAAGGAATCACAGGAATAAATGTTAAAATAAAAGCGCCTGGCGGGCATAACGGCCCTACAAATCCCGGGCCAGGAGCGCAAGCTGCCATAAGGGCATTGTCAAGAATGGGCCTAAGAATCGGCATAATAGAAGACGTCACGCCTATTCCGCATGATGGATGCAGGAAAAAAGGCGGAAAAAGAGGGAGGCGGGTTTAAATGGAAATAAGGCTATTGGAAAATGACAAGAAGAATTTTAAACTTTCATTTGTTATCAAGGATTCAACAGCTGCGATTGTCAATGCAGTCAGAAGAAATGCCATAAGCAAAGTTCTGACAATGGCAATTGAGGATGTGGAATTCAGAAAGAACTCGTCTGTTTTGTATGATGAAATTGTTGCGCACCGCCTGGGATTGATTCCACTGAAGACAGATTTGAAGTCATACACATTGCCAAGCAAGTGCAAATGCGAGGGCAAGGGATGCGCTCACTGCCAGTTAAAGCTTACATTAAAGGCAAAAGGGCCTGCTGTTGTTTATGCCTCTGACATCAAGTCAAAAGACCCGAAAGTTATCCCGGTTTATCCTGAAACTCCGATTGTAAAATTAACAAAGGGCCAGGAGCTGGAATTAGAAGCAACAGCTGTTCTGGGATCAGGAGAAGATCATATCAAATGGAGCCCTGGCCTGGTTTATTACAAGAACAAGCCTGTTGTTGAAATCATCAAGGATTGTGAAAACAAGGACGAAGTTTTTAAGGCCTGCCCATTAAAAATATTTGATCTAAAGGACGGAAAATTGACAATCAACAAAGACAATTTGATTAAATGCCACTTGTGCGAAGCGTGCATTGATATATGCAGGCCAAAAGGGGCAATAAAAATCGAGAAAAGCAATGATTTTATTTTTTATGTTGAATCATGGGGACAGTTAAGCGCGAAAGAAATTGTCGAGCAATCTTTGGACAGTTTCGATGATCAACTTGACGGTTTCACAGAGGCACTCAAAAAAGCAAAGTGACTCTCGCATTGCTCAGTAAATTTGCGGGAGTGCCGGAGCGGCCAAACGGGCTAGGTTGAGGGCCTAGTAGCTTAGTGCTTACGCGAGTTCGAATCTCGTCTCCCGCATTAAAGATAAAGAAAATGAAAACAGGACCGACAAACCAAATATTGAAAAAGCTCATAGAAGAGCTAAAGAGAATGAGCTATAAAGAAAAAGCCAAGATATGGCACAGAATAGCTGAAGAGCTGGAAAGCTCTGCAAGAAAAAGAAGAATAGTTAATTTATCAAAGATAGATCTTTATTCGAATGATAATGAAACTGTTATTGTTCCCGGAAAAGTGCTTGGCTCAGGGGATCTAATGCACAAGGTAAATATTGCTGCATGGCAGTTTTCAGAGTCTGCAATTGAAAAAATAAAGGCTTCAAAAAACAAATTTTTCACAATAAATGAAATAATGGAAAAAAATCCCAAGGGAAAGGATTTGAGGATAATAGGATAAAATGGAAAGGCTAATAGATGCAACTAATTTGATTTTGGGAAGAATGGCTACAATTGTAGCTAAAGCAGCATTATTAGGCGATACTGTAACAATAGTGAACTGCGAGAATGCTGTCATTTCAGGGGATAAGCATATGATTTTTGCAAATTACAAAAGATTGAGGGATATGGGAACGCATACAACAGGCCCTTTTTTGTATAGAATGCCTGACCGATTTGTAAAAAGAACAATAAGAGGCATGCTTCCTCATCAGCATCGCGGTCTGGCTGCTTTCAGAAGGATAAAATGCTATATCGGAGTTCCTGAAGAGCTGAAGAATAAGAAATTTGAGAGCGTTGAAAAGGCCAAAGCGGAAAGATTATCAATTTTAAAGCGCGTTAAAGTCAAGGATATATGCAGATTCCTTGGAGGAAAGGTATGAAAGCAATAAATTGCTCTGGGAAGAGAAAAAGGGCTGTTGCAAGGGTTACATTAAAGCAGGGAAGCGGCAAAATAAAGGTCAACAATGTTTCCATCGAGCTAATTCAGCCAGAGATTTCAAGGATGAAAATTATGGAGCCATTGATATTGGCGGGCGATACAGCCTCAAAGGTAGATATTAATGTAAATGTCAACGGAGGCGGAATTACAAGCCAGGCAGAAGCTGCAAGACTGGCAATAGGAAGGGCATTAGTGCAGTTTAATAAGCTGCTTGAGAAAGATTTTTTGGATTATGACAGGCAATTGCTTGTTGCAGATATCAGGAGAAAGGAAACGAGAAAGCCAAACAGGCACGGAAAAGCGCGTGCAAAAGTTCAAAAAAGCTACAGGTGATGTAAAATGATTATTCCAATAAGATGTTTCAGCTGCGGAAAGCCGGTTGCCCAATTGTGGGAATCTTTCCAGGAGCGAGTTTCAAAAGGAGAAAGCAGAAAAAAAGTTCTTGATGATCTTGGATTGGAGAGATACTGCTGCAGAGCATTGTTCTTGGGGCATATCGATCTTATCGATAAGATCGCGCCGTTTAAGAAATTTTAAATGCAACCTAAATTTGTCATCGAGCATCTGGAAAAAAAGCTGTATAAGTGGTGTTTTCTTGAATACGGGAATATAGCAAAGATTGTTGGAAAAGGCAACATAATATTTACAAATATAAAAAATAAAAAAGAGCTTTTAAAATTAAAAAAGCTCGGTAATGCCTGTAAAGAAAGTGTTTTTGATTTTAAATTTAATAAAAATAAAACGTGCGTTCTTGATCCAAACTCAAAGAAAACATTAACGCCTGCAATCGCAAGAAAATTTGATTATTTTATTTTTGGCGGCATACTTGGAAATTATCCTCCTGAAAAAAGAACAAAAAGATTGTTGACTGAAAAATTAAAATTTGAATCTTTCAATATCGGAAAAAAGCAGATGAGCACGGATAATGCTGTTTTGGCTGTAAAATTGATCATTGATGGCGTTCCGCTTGAGAAAATAAAGTTCAAGGACAACATAAAAATTAAAACCGGCAGGAATGAAGAAGTGATATTGCCTTATAGATATGTTGTTTTGAATGGGAAGATTTTTATTTCTGAAGAGCTGATTAAAAGTTTGAAAAATGGGAAGAAGTTTTGATTTAAATTCATAACCTGTCTAAGGGGCTTTTAACATTCTTGATTTGATCCTGGCTGATATGTGTGTAGATCCTTGTGGTTTCAAGATTTTCATGACCTAGGAGCTGCTGTATAACGAGCAGATTCTCTCCGCTTTCAAGCAGATGTGTGGCAAAACTGTGCCTCATCGTATGAGGAGTTACCTTTTTGTTTATTTTTGCCTTTTGGGCGGCCTTTTTTATTAAAAGCTGTATATTTCTGGCGGACATTGGCTTTTCTTCTGAAAACACATATTTGTTATTTGAATTCTTGCTTAGATGTTTTTTAAGTTGTTTGGATATAGAGTCTGCTATTTTAAACATTCTGTCTTTGCTTCCCTTGCCTTTTCTAACCCACCCTATGCTCTGCTCAAAATCAAGATCTTTTGGAGTCAGATTAACAAGCTCACTCACCCTTAAGCCAGAAGAATAAAGTAATTTTATAATCAACCTTGTTTTAGCAAAATCCGCCGCATTAATGAGCGCCTTAATCTCAGAAACTGAAAGAACAGTTGGCAACTTTTTCTCTTTTTTAGGGATCTCTAGTTTTACAAAAATATCTGGCCTTTCCACAACCCTTTTGAAAAAGAACCTTAGGCTTGAAACTGCCAGGGATCTGGATTTATTGCTGTACTTGTCAATGAGGTTTGCCAAGAAGGCCTTGCACTGATCTAGGCTTATAGATTCCACAGACTCAACTGATTCCAAAAATGGTTTTATAAAAAAGATGTAAGACTGTATTGTTCTTTGGCTGCAAGCTCTAAGCTTAAGCTCTGTTTTCAATTTTTCAATGTACTTGACTAGTTCCTCTTTTTGCATAATTTTATGTATAAAAACTACAAGTTTTTAAGCTTTTCGCCTAATCAGTATTAGGCGAAGTTCTCTTGAATGAATTGTGTTTTTATGAGGGAAAATGATTCAAGAATGTTTATGAATAAAACTTTTAATCAATGCTCAAATATTATATACGATAGAAAGTTTAATCTTTGCTTAAATGTTTTCAACAGAATTTTTATCCATAGTTTTTACCATAATTTTTGAAATTTCTGTGTTTATGCCAACAATGTTTTCTTTTGTCTGAAGCTGCCTGAAATCCAGATTCAGCTTAAGGAATGTTTCATTGTTCATGTATTTCTTAATAATCGGTATGCCTTTTTCGATCAGATTGCCGGTGTAATTTTGGACTAAAGCTTCTGAAATTGCGAGTTTTTGGGCAAGCGCCTTATAGCTTACCGGAGTGGCTTCTTCCAATATATATAACGCCAGGAACACTTCTTTCTCTTTTTCTGTAAGAGGCGTTATTTTGAACTCTATTTTCTGGGAAATCTCCTTGTTTTCCTTGCTTAATTGTTTTAAGAAAAGAGCAAATTCTTCAAGCTTTTCTTCAACCTTGTCCATGCGAGAATCGAGCTTGCAGATGTACTCGTAATTGGACTGTATTTCGTTTGTGTTGTCGTTTATGGATTCAAGGTGATCTTCAAACTCTTCTTTTATCGACTTAAAAGCTGCTTTCAGCTTCTTGTCCATATCTAACAATAATTCCCTCTTTTCAAACACTGTCTAACACCCCCGAATCATAAAAATGGGAGGGCGGTCATTTAAATAGTTTTCGATAGTACAAGGAAAAGCAATTTTCCAAAAAATATATATAGTTGCGATGCTCAATAAAATAAAAATGTTTTGAAAATCAAGATTTTCAAACCATTTATCCAAACTGGAGGTTTGTCTAAAATGTTCAATTTTTTCAGGAAAAAAGAGGATAACAGCATAAAAGAGGCTGTAAAGAATTCTTTTTTAAGCGTAAAGCGCGATGTGGTCAATGTCTGGGCATGGGTAAGGCATCTGAATGAGAAAGGGAATGCGCATGATCTTGAGATAAATGACTTGAGGAGCTCCATAACGCAGCAAAAGGTTGAGCAGGGCAAGATAATTGATGCATATTATGGCCTGCATAACAATCAAAAGGCGCTGATTGACAAGATAAGGGAATTGGACGAAAAAATAGCCTCGTTGGAAGTCAGAAAAGAAGTTGCACATAGCGGCTATAAACAGAGCTTCAAGGAAAAGGTTGTCAAAAAGCTCACAAAGAATTCCAAGGATTATGTCAAGTCTGTCATTGTTTCTTTGATACAGAAATATGAGAAAGTGAGCGCTTTGCAGTTGAGGGAGATTGTTGTTGATGAGCAAAAGCTGTGCAGCAAGAGCTCGTTTTACAGGATTCTGGAAGAGGTTGAGAGAGGCAGGGAAATTGGATTTATGAAGGATGGCAAGGAGAAATTGTACTTGTCAAAGATTAGTGTCAAAGCTTAAAAGTTTTAGTTGTTCTTAGTGGATTTTTCTCATTCCAGGCCTTATTTTCTGGGAATATGTGTTGGGACTATCTGGGATTGTGTGGGAATGTTTCTCGACTAAAAATGGCCAAAATTGGGACTATCTGGGACTGAACTGGGAATATATTGGGACTATTCTGGGACTATCTGGGAATATGCTGGGAATATCTCTCGACGATAAAGTGGTCAAAACTGGGACTATCTGGGAATATGCTGGGAATATACTGGGACTGTCCTGGGAATATGATTGATAATGAGTTTTTAGATGTTTTTTATGGTATTTTTGTTTGAGCTGTTTTAAAAATCTGAAGAGCAGATGATTGAAAAAATAAAAAAGATTAAATAGTGCTGGCTGATTGTTTTTGAAATGGAAGTAAGATCGAAATCAGGGCTGGCAATAGTGCTTTCCAAGCTTGAGGGCTTTAAACAGCCGAAAGTGATGGTTGAACAGTATGCCACAGACAGCGAGGTTGCAGCTGAATTCCTGTGGTTTTCAGCTATGAAAGGGGATTTAAAGCAGAAAGTGAGTGTTGATCTGGGCTGTGGAACAGGTATTTTGGGCATTGGCGCCTTGCTGCTGGGGGCCAAAAAGGTGTATTTTGTGGACTCTGATGCTGAAAGTGTGGGAATTGCTCAAAAAAACCTTAAAAATGCGGCAAAAATGGCTAAAAGTGAGAGTTCGCTGAGTGGCAGAGCGGTCTTTTTGCGCCAGGATATTGCGGATTTTAATGATAGAGTGGATGTGGTGTTTGAAAACCCGCCTTTTGGAACAAAAGAGAGGCATGCAGACAGGGTTTTTTTGGAGAAAGCTATGGAATTGGCTCCTGTTGTATATTCTTTGCATAAAAGTGAGAGCAAAGGCTTTGTAGATGCCCTTGCAAGGGATCATGGCTTCAGGGTTACGAATGTGCTTGATTTCGAGATGCCACTGAAAGCTACCATGAAAATGCATGAAAAGAGGATCTACAGGGTAAAAGTGAGCTTGTTCAGGCTGGAAAAGCAAAAAATCTAAAACAGTTAACTATTTAAACAAATGGCAATTCTTTTTATATGGTGAAATCATGGAAATAAAAGTTCTTGAAGAGAATAAAAACAAATTAATGATCGAGATTTCTGGAGAAGGCCATACGCTTTCAAATGCCCTTAGGGAAGAGCTGCAGAATGATAAAAGCGTGAAGATAGCAGGATATAACATAAGGCACCCTATGGTCGGAAAACCGAAGTTTATTGTCGAGACTGAAGGAAGAGAAACTGCAAGGGAAGCACTAGAGGAAGCTGCCAAAAGGTTGAAGAAAGAAGCGGATAAATTCAGGAATGCTGTTGATAAAGAATTAAAGTGAAATAAAGCCCAGCATGTTAAGCTTAAAAGATGGTGAAAAATTAGTAATGCTTGCAAGGAAAAGCATTCGTTCTCAGTTCTATAATGAAGATGTTAAGATCAGCGACATTACAAAGAAGAAGTTTTCTGAAAAACAGGGAGTGTTTGTAACGCTGAATATGCACGGCGAGTTAAGGGGATGCATTGGCTATCCTGAGCCTGTTCTGCCGCTTTACGAGGCAATAGTTGAAGCTGCCAAAAGCGCTGCTTTTCATGACCCAAGATTTGCATCATTGACTAAAGAGGAGTTTGAGAGCATTACAATTGAAATCAGTGTTTTGACAAAGCCGGAGCAGATAAAAGTGCTGAAGGCTGATGATTATTTGAAGTATGTGAAGATAGGAGAAGACGGCTTGATTGCGCAGGCTGGTTTTCATAATAGGGGATTGTTATTGCCTCAGGTGTTTACTGAGTACGAGGCTGATCCTGAGATGGCTCTTTCTATGACCTGCCAGAAAGCAGGATTAAGCTCTGATGCGTGGCGGAATCTTGATGTGAAAGTTTTCAAGTTCCAGGCGCAGATTTTTGCAGAAGAAGACGGGAAAGTTGTGGAGAAAAAGATTTAAGGTTTTATCGACGATAAAAGTAATGTAAAAATAAAGCGAAAAACATATATATTGCATAGTGCCCATATGCCTTATGATCATAAGGGTCAAGAAAAGGAAAAACAAAGCAGGAGAGGAGCTTTCTTATGCGTATCTTGTTGAGAACAAATGGACTTCTAAAGGGCCAAGGCAAACGGTAAGGGGATATTTGGGAAAGGTTTGTTTTTTTGACAAAAAGGAGCTGATGTTTAATGGCAATACCAAGAATATTGGATATAAAGAGCTTATTAAAGTGCTTGCAAAGTGGGAATTAAGAAAACACGGGTTTGATGAAAAAGAGGAGGTTTTTGCTTCAAACGGCATTTTTTTTGAAAATAATGAAATCTATAAAAAACAGGCAAATAAAAAGATAAGATGTGTTCTGGCTTTCAATGAAGGCTTTTTGTGCGATTTCACAATTAAAAGGCTACTGGATTTCAATGAAAAAGGCAGTGAAAAAGAAGTCGGACTGAAGCTGGCAAAATGCTTTGTAGAAGCAGGGATTGATGTGCCGAAGGATGTTTTTGTAGAGTGCTTTGAAAAGGTTTATGAGAAATAAGTAAAATTATCGTTATAAAACTTTTGACTCGACTGAATTCCTCGACCTATGAAGCACTAACGGAGGCCAGTTTTCCTGTTTTTTCACTTCATATGTATTAAGCATGTCAACAATCTCGTCATGAAATCTGTGTAATCTCTCCATTCGCACCCATTTTTCAGGGTATCTCTGGTCTAAAGTTTTACTTCCTCTTAAGTTGACTTCTATTAGCGATTGTGATGTAAGTCTTATGGGTTTGCCAAAAGTTTTGTGCTTTATTGCTGCAACATAAGCGCCTTGCGCATGCTTCTCTTTACTTTCAGTATCAGGATATAACAAAGGGCGTTCGTACTTTATTTCTCCCAAAGCAAAAGCATCATCTAATTTATTAAGCACTCCTGACGGCGCGTTAACATATGAAATGTTCTCTGTAGGCTCCAAATATGTTTTTATGTCAGCGGGGTTTCTTTTTAAAATACCTGCAATTTTTTTTGCCTGAGAACTTTGAAAGTATAACACAAGGTCGCAATATCTTGCATTTGGCCTCATGAGAAGATAGCCCCTTTGGCCTGCTCCACACTTTTCCCTAACCTGAGATAGTGAAGGGATAAGATCACTCTGCCCGAAAGCTGCAGCTTTATTGCCGATTACCAATACCCAACTCGTATTTGGGTCTGGCATAATTTCCTTCATCCACGGCCTGTTTTCTTTTGCAACTTTCTTGCATAAATCATCAAACTCAGGACCATTAAGCGCGTTATAAGAAGCTGTGCTTATTTTTGGCGGCTTAAATCTTACCATAAAGATACAATTTTACTGAAATTTATAAATCTTTTGATTACTTTACCACTAAAAAGTTTATATTTGCAGCGCATTTTTAAAAAGGCTTATAAAAAATAAAGAAATGATTAACAATATTACAAAAAAGTAGTTTTATTCTGGAGAATGATGATATTTTCTTAAATATCCTTCAAAAGAAGTTTTTATTGTTGGTTTTTGCTCCCTTTTCCATGCCACGTACTCGCCCAAGATTTCAATCGCTTTTTTAGGGCCGTATATTTTTCTTAATTGTTCTATTCTATTATAATTCTTATTTACTATTTTCCATGTATATTCAAAAAGTTCTTCATTCATAAACTGTTTTTCAACAATAAAACCTTTAGCTATGTCTTTAACTTTTAGTCTCCATTTTTTGTCTACATATACCCTATCATCAATTGTTCGAGTCATTTCGTTTAAGCCTCCTATCAATTAGTTAATCTATGCTACTATTTAAATCTTTCGGTTATTCACTACTAATTAAAGGTGACAATATGAAAACATAAAGCTTTATAAATAACCTGCAATTTCTTCTGCTCAAGGATGCCCGTCAACTAGTTGTCCGCAATGGACAATAGCAGGGCAGAGGTCAAGAATGGATCAAAAAGATGTATTGGAAGCATTAAAGAAGATAAAAGAAATTTCTACCAAGCGTAATTTCAACCAGACTTATGATTTAGTCATAACTTTAAAGGACATTGATCTTAAGAAGCAGGAAAACCATGTTGATTTCTTTGGGAATCTGCATCATAGCAGAGGGAAGAAGATCAAAGTATGCGCTTTTGCAGCGCCTGAGCTGAAAGATGAAGCTAAAGCAGTGTGCGACAATGTTGTGGATATTCTTGAGTTCCCAAAATATGCACAGGACAAGAAATTAACAAAAAAACTAGCGGATGAATTTGATTTTTTCATTGCCCAGGCAAATATAATGACACAAGTTGCATCGGCTTTTGGACGTATTTTAGGTCCAAAAAACAAGATGCCTAATCCTAAAGCAGGATGTGTTGTTCCGCCAAAGACAAATTTAAAGCCATTGTATGCGAATCTGCAGACTATGTTCAGGATTAGCATTAAAAAGGACCCGATGATGCAGATTGCAGTTGGAAAGGAAGATATGAAAGACGAGGAAATTGCGGATAATGTTGTCAGTGTTTATGACCAATTATTGCAGCATCTGCCTAATCAAAAGAATAACTTAAAAGCAGTTTACCTAAAGCTGACTATGGGAAAAGCTGTTAAGGTGGCGTGATGGAAGCGCATGTTTCAGATGATAAAAAGAAAATTGTTGATGAGCTAGCGAAGCTTATTTTGGAATATCCTATAATTGGGGCTGTAAATGTAGAGAACCTTCCAACTGCGCAGCTGCAGAAAATGAGAGGCCAGATGAGAGGCAATGTTGTCTTAAGAATTGCAAAAAGAAGGCTGATAAAGCTGGCAATTGAAAAGGTTAAAACTGAAAAAAAAGGCATTGAAGCATTAGAGCAGCAGCTCATCGGAATGCCTGCACTGCTTTTCACAAAAGACAATCCTTTTTCATTATTCGGAAATCTGAAGAAGAACAAATCAAAGGCAGCAGCAAAGCCGGGGCAGACTGCACCAGCAGATATTGTGATTGAAGCCGGGCCAACACCATTTTCACCAGGTCCGATAATAAGCGAGCTGACTATGGCGGGATTGAAGACTGGAGTTGAAGGCGGAAAGGTAGCAATAAAGCTGGAAAAGGTTGTTGTAAAGAAAGGCCAGGTTATAGATGCAAAGATGGCAAGCCTGCTTTCAAAGTTTGGAAAAGAGCCAATGGAGATCGGCTTGGATCTGGTTGCTGCTTATGAAAACGGAATTGTGTTCAATAAAGATGTGCTGAATTTTGATGAAGAGAAGTTTATGATTGATGTCAGCGAAGGAGCAAGGTATGCAATTAATCTTGCGATTGAGATTGGATTCCCGACAAAAGAAACTATTGAGATAATGATAAGCAAGGCGTATCTGGAAAGCAAGGCTTTGGCTGCTGAGCAGAAAATAGAAGTTGATGCAAAACCAAGTGAAAAGAAAGAGAAAATTGAGGAAGCAGAAGAAACAAAAAAACACGAGGAAGTGAAGGAAGCCAAAGAAGAAAAAATAGAAACTAAACAGGAAGTTAAAGACGAAAAAACCTCTGACGAGGTACTGAAAACCGAAGAAGTAAAAGATAAAGATTACAAGGAAAAGAAAGATCAAAAAGAGGTTGCAGATATTGTAGAAAAATTAAAAAAAGGCGAATTTGACAGAAGCAAAAAATATGCTTAAGCTTTAAATTTAAACTGAAAAAAGTTGAAAAATAGAAATTTTTCAACTTTTTTGGTATATTGGAAATTGAGAGTTCAATAAGAAATTTGTTACTTAATTTCCAATAAAACAAAAATACGGAGGAAGGTAAAATGGAATATGTGTATGCGGCAATGCTGATCCATAAAGCGGGAGGCAAAATTAATGAAGCCAGCTTGAAGAAAGTGCTGGAAGCTGCTGGTGTAAAAGCAGATGAAACTCGCGTAAGGGCATTAGTGGCTGCTCTTGAAGGAGTAAATATAGACGAGGCAATCAAGAAATCTGCTGTTATGCAGAGTGCAGCTCCTGCTGCTGTGGAAGCAAAAGCTGAGAAGAAGGAAGAGAAATCAGCAGAAGATGAGAAGAAAAGCGAAGAGCAAGCTGCTGCCGGTTTAGGCGCCTTGTTCGGCTAAATTTTTTGTTTTTTTTATTTCAATAATAACAACAAATAGTGTGCGTGAGTGGAATGCAAGAAGATAATAATAAATTATTTAAAGAATATGACGAGCTGAAAAAAGAAATAATGGCATTAAGGCTTCAATTGAACAGCATTGACGCTGAAAAAGAAGCCGCCTTTGGCAAAAAGGGTGCCGTAACAAAAGAGATTTCTGATCTTATTAAAAAGGTAAAAGAGCTGAAGATAAAAAGAGATGACCTGACAAAGCAGGTTAAGTCTTCTAAAGAGAAGAGAAAAGAGCTAAATGATGTAATTGTCAAAAAGATAGAGGATGTTAAAAAAGTAAATTCTGAGAAAGAATCTTTTTTAAAAAAATTCGGATTAAAGGAAGCTCCTTCAAGAGTAAAAGAGGAGATTGACAGACTGGAGATGAGCATTGAAACCAGCGGGATGTCCTTTGAAAAAGAAAAAGAGACTATGAAGGTGATAAAGAACCTGAAAAAGAGGTATGATGAAACAAAAGAGATAAATGCCCTGTTTGAAAAGTCAAGAAGCATGTCAAAAGAGATTGACAAGCTGAAGGATGAAGCTGAGGAAGTGCATCAAAAAGTGCAGAAGGATGCTGCTGAAAGCCAGAGGAGCCATGAAGAGATGCTTGAATTAAGCAAGAAAGTAGATGAATTAAAGCCAAAGGAAGAGGATGCTTATAAGAACTTCTTTGAATTGAAGCAGAAATTTTCTGAAGTCAATAATTCCCTGAAAGAAAAGCTTGGGAAACTGAATGAAGCAGCGCAAAAGCTTGGCGTTGAGAAAGAAAGGGGAAGGTCAGAGAGAAGAGGCAGGGAAGAGAATATACTGAGGAGCAAAGAAGAAGATGTCATGGACAAGATCAGGAAAGGTGGGAAATTAACCACAGAGGATTTGATCGTGTTCCAGGGGATGAAAGAGTAAAGGAATAAAGTTTCATGCAGGGTTAATTTGTTTACAAGTTTCTTATTTTCTCAACTATTTTTTTAAATGTTTTGTCATCAACCTTTCCAAAAACTCCTTGAAGGCTGTCTCTAAACTCTTTACTGATTGCATATTCTTTAAATTCAGCTAATTTGTTTTGCAATCTATATTTTTTAAGTTCAGATAAAATAAACCCCATATTAATGTCTCTTTCCAAGAGCATAAAAATGTCCCTCAAATCTGATTTTCTGCTTGCAGCCAATTTCATTATGACTAAAATTTCAGGATCAGCAATCCTTAGCTCAATCTTTACAGGATTTGCTTTTCCAACTAATACTCTTATTTTTGAATTATTAAAAATCCATTCTGCCGGGAATTTAAGTTTGGTATCTCTATCGATTACATTTCCAATCATTACATTTCCAATCATTACATCAAATGGTATGGCGTAAGCTTCTATGTTCTTTGCAAGGCATAAAAAATCTCCGCTATAAGTAATATCAGGGTTAATCTCTTTCTCTTTATAGCCTTCTTGCTCCAATACTTTCTTTATTTTTCCAGCATCTTCTTTATTCAAAACAACCAAATCACAATCAACTGAAAATCTTGGCTGCGCGTAGGTATTTATGGCATAACCGCCTATAAGCACGAAATTAAGGCCCTTTAATTTTTCTAACATCCTTAATATTTCTTTTTCTCTTAGCTCCAGCATCACATTGCCTCCCTTGCTTTTTCAAGCAATTCTTTTTTTACTTTAATTTTTAGATTAAATTTTTGCTTTAAATAAGCCAAAGGATACTCAAACAATGAGTTGCCCTGGCAGAATTTAACTGCAGCATCTAAATTCTCGACTGGAAATCCATTATGCACAGAACATCTTAATTTTTTTTGCGGCTCTAATATGATGAATTCCCCAATAAAGCTGCCTTCTTTAATAAAGAAGGGAATTCCCTCTTTTGACAAGAATTCTTTCCAATAATTTAAATCTTGTTCTTTTATTTTTATAAAATAAGGGCTGTGCTCCCAGCTTCTCTGGATGTAGGAAAAATCAGTCCAGATCTCTACAGCGCTCATCCTGCCATAGCAATATTCTTTTTTAGAGGTTTTTAATATGCCCGGCACTTTAAACGAAAATAATGAGTTGAATATTGTTTTTGGATCTGTGCAAACATATGTTCTTCTTGACTTTTTTATTATCCATCCTGAATTTAATAAAACTGAGAAAATCTTTTTTCTCATTGAAAAGCTGACTATCCAATTTAAATTATCCTGGCTAAACTCTTCTTCTGCGCCATACCTTGTGTATAACAAGCCGTATGCCCTTAAGGCATATTTTGGTATTTCTTTTGTCATATTAGATACCTATTTGGTAACTTATATATAAATCTTTTGTTTTTGGTTACCTATTTGGTAACTATTAGAAAAGTGAGAAATCAATCACCGATTATCTGATTTTGTTCCAAGGGGATAAAAGAGTAATTGATTTTATTTTTTGATTTTTTCTTCTAACTTGTCAAAAACCACCCATCACAGATGGGTGGCATGTCGCTGCAGTTACATGCATCAGGTGGTTAATTGGAAATGTTCACATTTCCAATTTGCTCAAAAATGCAAACATTTTTGACATTTGAGCATGCTCGGAAATATACCGCATAGCGAAATACACAGCATGGTGTTATCCATCAGTCATAGACTGATGGTATATTTCCGACATATTAACTGCTTCTTTCCAGTACTCAGGAGTTATTTTCAGATTTTTATCTTCACCGGAGTTTTCACCTCCCATAAGACCTTCTTGTATTGAATAATTTTTGAGAGCTTTATTGACACAATAAAAGACAGGCTCTGCTAATGCATTGCAATGGATAGCAAGGAAGTAGCAGATTCCTATAGGAGTTACTTTGAAGGCTCATGGAAGCTGGCTAAAACAGAATAGAATTTGTTTTATTTCTTTGTAAACTCAGTATACCCGCAGCTGCCGCATGTTGTCCTGTCTTTATGAATCGCCATGAAATAGCCTGATCCGCATTTAGGGCAGAACTTGTTTTTTCTTTTTCCGGATTCGTAATATTTCCATGCCTTTGAGGGAACTTTATTTTTAGCCTTTTGCTTTTTCCCTTCTGATCTGACTTTGGGTTCTTTTTTGACTTCTTTCTTTTCTTCTGCCATTTTGTTGCCTTATTTCTTTGCCTCTTCTGCAGGTTTTTCTTTAAGTTCTGGTTTTTTTGTTTCTTCTTTTGGCTTTTCTGGTTGTTTCTCTTTAGTTTTTTCTTTTGGTTCTTGCTCTGCTGTCTTTTCTTCTGCTTTATCTGCTTTCTTTCCTGTCTGCCTGTTCAGAATATATTTTGGCTCTGCTTTTTCCAAATCTTCTTTTTTGCTGTATGCTGTTGCTTCAACAACTGCGCGATTAAAGCCGAATTTTGTAAGGATATTTTTTACTATTACAAGCGATTCTTCTTTTTTTAATTGTGATGCAAGCGCTTTCCTGATTTCAGGGATTGAAGGTGTTTTGCCCTCGTATAAAAGCTGCGCTTTTATTTCTGTTCTTGAAAAAAACGTATTTTGCTTCTGCTCTGTTATCTTAAGTTCCATTGATTTCACCTTAACTTGATTGCGTATTCGCCTTTTGCTTCAAGGCCGATTTTCTTTGCTATTGATGATTTTTTTGGGTCAAGAATGTAGATCCTGCCCTGCCATGTATTTGAAAACTGGCTGCCCTTGCATATTGGGCAAGTGCTGTCTTCAACAAATATCTTGCATTGCCTGCATGCTTTTTTTTTCATTTTGCCTTCTTCTTTTCTGCTGGTTTTTTCTCTTTTTCTGGCTCTTCTGCCGGAGCTTTTTTCAATTCTTCTGCCAGCCATTCAATTTTTCCCAATCCAGGCTGCCTCATGGTAAGCCCGATTTTAGGGTTTGTAACATCCTTAAATGAAACTGCTATTATCCTTGCCCTGCAGTTATCGCCTACTTTCAATGTTCTTTTTGAATCCTTGCCCTGCAGGACTTTGTCCTTGCTGAAGCTTACGAAATCGTCCATTGTCTGTGAAACGTGAATCATGCCCTCTATCGGGCCGATGGTTATGAAAGCGCCGAAATCCGCTACATCCTTTATTTTGCCCAGAACAACTTCCTGCAGCTCGGGCTTGAATGCTATAAGGCTGAATGATGTTTCATAATAAGCAGCGCCATCGCCTGGGATGATTGTGCCTTCCTTTACGTCGCCTATGTCGAAGACATCTATTATAACACCCAGATCTTTGTCTATAAAGCCCTCGTACTTCTTCTTCACTCTCTTTGTGATTGCTTCCTTCAGCGGCAATCCAAATAAGTCAGGCGGAACTCTTATATGGTCTGCTAGCTCTAGTTTGTAAAACATTTTAGAATAGATATTAAGGAGATGTTTTTAAAGCTTACGTTTTTTGCACAAAAAACAAAGTTCTAAAAGTGAAACTTTTCTTTGCTTTTGGTTTTTCAGAGGGGAAAGCCAAAAGCTTGAAACCCAGAGGTTTTCATTGCTTGCGGTTTTTTCATTGCTTAAACGGATCAAAGTTCTGCTTCAGCAGGTTCTGTATTGGCATGAAAAGCGGCTGAGGCAGCTTGCCCCATTCAAACCATCCCCATTTTTCAAGGTTTTCAGGCTCCATAATCCTGACTTCGCCAAAAGCATATTCAGAAACTACAAATACTGTAACATAGTGCTTTCCCTCTTTTTTAAAAATGTCATCGGTAACTGTTCCGATTCTTATGTTTTTGATATTAATGCCTGTTTCCTCCTGAACTTCCCGCCTGGCGCAGTCTTCTATTTGTTCGTTAAACTCCAGATGCCCTCCGGGAAAACACCATGAGCCCTGGCCATGGGCATTTTTTCTTCTGCCTAAAAGAACCTTGTTATCCTTGATTACAATAACTCCGACCCCTATTTTGGGCATATTATCCATTTTAGCCTGTTGACATTTCAAGATATTTCTTATTTCTCAAAAATATGGTGGTTTTTCCCTTCAGCTGCTTTCTCAGCTCCCTGTCCTGGGTTGCGATGATATTGTTCCTGTCTTCTGACAGATCAACAAGGAGATCGTCAACTGTCTTGCCTGAGTTTGTCTTTATTATGCTTATTTCCTTGTTTTCGATCAACTGAAGCGCCAGCCTGGCTTTTGCCTTTTCTTTTCCTTTTTGGGTTTCAATCATCTTTTTTAGCTCTTCAACTGATTTATCCAAAACAAAAAGCGAATAATTGAAATTGCATATTCTGTCTATCTCTGAGAAAATGTCTACTTTGAACTCTGCCGGAATGGTCAGAAAGTTTGTGTCAAGGATTATGGCCTTCATTGGAAAGAGGATTTTTTTGTTGTTTTTAAATTATTGCATCCCAGATGCCCATAATCCTTCTATCGGGCTTGTTACATTGATCATTCTCGGAGAAGCCATATGCACGTAGACCATTGTTGTAGCTGCGCTTCCATGGCCCAGCAAGGACTGGACAGAAGCGACATCATATCCGTTTTCAATCAGATGCGTTGCAAAGCTGTGCCTCAATGTATGTGGATGGACATTCTTTTCAATTCTGGCTTTTTTTGCTGCAGTCTTTATTATTTTCTGAAGCGTTGTTATGGTTATATGGCCATTTTTACCCTCAAAAAGCCACGAATGCTGGCAAGGGCATTCGTTTGTTATGTGGCTCATTAATTCTTCCTTGAGTTTTTCTGCCACTATAAACAACCTGTCTTTGTTGCCTTTGCCTCGTCTCACCCAACCGTAATTTTTTGAGAATTCAAAATGCTCGGGCTTCAGATTAACAAGCTCACTCACCCTTAAGCCTGCAGAATACAGCAGCTTTACCATAAGCCTGTGCTTTGGATTTTCTATTGCTTCGATCAATCTTTTTGTCTCTTCTTTCGTAAGCACAACAGGCATTTCTTTTGGGGTTTTTGAAAACCGCATATTTAACAAAAGCCGCTTGTGCAGAATTTCGTTATAAAAGAATTTCAAGGCATTAAGATAAACATTTACTGTGTTGCCTGCTTTGCCTTTCTCTATCAGCCTGTCGAGATAGCCTTCTATGTCTGATTTTTTAACTTCTTTAGGATCTTTACTGCACTGCCTGAAAAAGAGCTTTACGCACTGCCTGTATGTATTTATTGTCCTTATGCTAAGGCCTCTTCTCAGGCCGATCTTCCGTATCAATTCGGGAATGTCCATGCTGATCACTTCTTTGTCAATAATGGGTGTTGCGGCTTATTTATATATGTTCCAGCCGCAGGTGTCCAATGTGTCCAGTGGCTTTATACAACTTCAGAATAGAGACGGAAAAACGTGTTATGATCCTCCAAATTTTGCCATTTCAGGGCTCATAACGGCCAAAGATAAGGGAGTTTGCATATATTGAGTTATGCACAATTGTCGGCACTTATTTATTATTAGAGGTCGGCTCGTACGATAGCTTCAATTCAATCAGAAGTTTTCGGTAAGTTTAAATAGAACTTAAACTATCAATGAATTATGAAACAGAAATATTATTTGATTGTTGGAATTATTGCATTAATAATTATAGCTGGACTTTTTTTAGTTATGAATCAAGAGAGAAGCAAACCCCTACCCCAAGCAGTATTTTTACCAAATGTAAATTTCGAAGGCACTGTCCTCTCGTTATCTTTAGTTGGTGGAGAAGAAGAGGGAGGAGATATTACTCGTCCAAGAGATACAACAGTTGTAAGAATTGATAAAATTAATTCCATAAGCGGTGATTTTGATTGGGTTTCAGCAGGAATTGAAGAAGGTAAAGAAATTACAATCCAACTTCAATATAGTGCAAGACCAACCAAGATTAGAAAAGTTTTTGATCCAGAAGCTCCAGCAAGTTCTGGAAATGAGAGTGCAGTAAGTGCCACACTTTCTTTTACAAAAGAAAATGGTTATTTTGTATATTCAACCAAAAGCGGGACAATTACTGAAGAAACAGAAATAACTCTTCCAGGATTAGAAGAAGGCTCTAAATTTAAAACAACTGGTTGGTATGGTTATAGTGGAATTAAAGTTTTAACAATTGGTGAATACGAAATAATTTAGCTCGCCGACCTCTATTCTTTTATTTTAGTGTGCCGACAACTCAAAACCCTTCGGGTTTTGCCTCGCACCTCTGAATTTCCCACTCTCACTTAGGTTCCCTTCGTGAAGGGGAAATTCGAGGCTTGGGTGTATAACATCGTTATGTTCAATCAGATTTTCTTTTCTTAGAAACAAAAGTCGGGGGCACAAGACTGAAAACCTAATGAAGACCTACATTAAATGTTCTACCATCAGAAAGAGTTATATTCATTGCTTTTATTGCTTTCATAGACCTTTCGCCAAAAAGTTGTTTATAACTTATACTGGTCTTCGCATATAGTGACTTATTAGTATTCAAAGCATCAAGAAATTTAGTAACTTCGCCATAATTAACATAACCTTTTTTGTAAGTGATTACAAAGGATGGTCCTTGTTCTGTGGACACCAGAATTCTTTTTTCATTATAATGCCCTTCTCGAAAATCATCCCGAATAGAGATATTATTTATATCAAAATTTCCACCTCCATACTTAGCGAACGCATTTACAAAGAATATAAATAAAAACATAACTACTATAATTCCTAAACAAAAGAAAAGAAGTCCTCTTTTTCTACGGAAATCCTGTTTTTCAGTTTCAGTCATCTTAAATGGACTTTTTAATTCAATCATTTCTTTACAACTTTTTAAAAAATTTATTTTAGGATTTAGTTGTTTCATATTCTTAAGAATATTCATTACAGTTTTTTTAGAATAGAATTTCATAAAGAAAACTTCTTTTGTCCCATCTTTAAGAGTTATGGTTAATGGTTGATGTAATGATTCCAAAGAGTCTGTATAACCTACAACCAAATCAACACTACTAATATCCTTAATATTAATCCTTTTTCTTCTTTTAAAAAGGGCTATTAAGAATGTTAATCCAAATATAAATTGAAGATTCATCTTATATTGCTTTGGGAATAATATTTGATTATCTTTGATTAGGATATAAGAACTCGTTAATACATAAATTAGCCAAATCAAACCGAAGATTAAAGCCAAACTACCATAAACTATAACTTTGGTATCTTTATACAAACCACTAAATAATGCGTATGCAAGAATATAACTTACAAAAAGAATTATTATAACTAAAATCCATGTTACTGGTCCAATAAAAAATCTCTTTTTCCCCATCATAATTTAACCGTAAGTTAATATCTATAAAAACCTTTTGGAATAGTAGGTGCCCCCGACTTTACTATTGATATTCTATGCTATTGCATAACTTTTGAAAAGAAAATCTGACTCTTCGGAAAACTTCGTTTTCCTCGTCGTTCCATCTCTGAAACTCGCCACTCTGCAAAATGTCCCATTTTGCGAGGGCTCGTTTCGAGGGAACGAGAACATAACATTGTTATACACAATCACGAGGACACCTTTAAATGTCAAAAGGAAAACTATTTTATTGATTAGGGCTGGGCTTAACTTGCTTATACGATTTCAGATTAGGATTTAAACAGTCTTTCATATCTGAAGTAAGATATCAACTTTACAATTCCTGGAAAAAGCATAGGGAAAAATAAAATTAGAGTTAAACTCCTCCCTTGAGTTGCAAAAATAATCACTATGCCTGAGAAAACTAGATAAATTACTGTAAGAAAGATAGAAATGAATTTAAAAGAAGGAGAGTTTATGATGGTCCATCCAAAGGCCTCTTCATTATTAACTATTGGAATTAATGCAGTTGAACGCCATCCTTTTCGCTTTTCGAAATCTCTCCTTATGAGTCTACTCAAGGCCCACAGAAAAAACTTACCTCTGAAAATTGCACATTTTCGATGGTATGCTCGTGGAAATGCGAATATATCATAACTTACCACTAACCCTTCGTCATCCTTATAGTTGGGAGATGATATTTCTTTATTACAAATAAAACAGTTTGGCTTGTTCATGCTATCTTTAATTAAATCCCTGATATAAATACATTTCTATGAAAGCCCAGCCCCTTACTTCTTTTTGACGGTGTCCTCGTGACTTTCTCCTCACTTCGTTCGTCGAACTTTTCCACTCTGTTCGCCCCAGCCAGAAAATTTGTCCCAAATTTTCGGGGGGCTCACGAGGGAAAAGGTGTATAACATCGTTATATACAATTCAAAAGTCCGCTCGCAAAATATTACCTTATGGCAATTAGTAAGTTGGGGCAAATTTATTTAAATAAGTTTTTTAACCACTCCCACAATTTCTGAAATATATTCTTTGTTTCAACTTCAGGTTCTATTATGGTGTCTAAATCACTGGTCTTTTTCTCACTCTCCAAATAACATTCATTATCATAAACCTTTTCTATGTATTTACCTTCAAATGCGTCTATATAGATTGTTTTAAATTCATCGCATCCTACATCTCCTCTTTTGGTTATAATATAAGCAGGTCTTTGCACAAAGAAGTGTAAACCCGATCTTGATTGAAATTGTTCATCCATTTTAATACCCATTAGACCATTTGTTATAATTAAATCTTTTTCAAATCCTTCTGATTTAGCAATTTCAAGAGCTTTATCATACGTAACCTCTGTTTTTAAAGGTTCTACAATACCATTTCCGGTTATGATGTAATAATCTTTATTTTTACAATGCCCTATACTCATCTGAATTTCAAGTGGAATTAATGCTTCCTGTGGAGGAAATTCAGTTTCATATGTAAAGAATAATTCTAAACCCCTTCCATTTGCCATAGCTCTACTTGAAGAAAATTCATAATGTGTTTCAAAATATTGTCTTCCTAATCTTGACACCAAAAATTCTTCTGCTACTTTTATTATTTCTTGCTCATTAAAGTCTTTTGTGTAGTATTCCAATTCCCCCTTACATTTACCCTTTCCACCATTATATTGACCAATTTCTACACATCTTGGTGTGCAACTTTTTACATAACACTCATCTTGATTTACACATATAGGGCTACATTCAGAATCTTCTAAACAAAGATTTGAAGAATGTCCTTCTGGCCCAATTTCTGAATCATCTTGAGCATAGGTAAAACCTATTAGTAGCAGAATCATTAAAAGACATACAATATTTTTTATAACTTTCATTCTAATTCACCTCTTTTAGGAATATATTAGTATTTAAAAACCTATTTATAACTTCTAACGAACCTGAAGTTTAATAAATTTACTATTTGCCCCAACTTTGACTTATTCTTAAACTAAATTTTAGCTCGCGGACTTTTGAACTTTTCCGTTCCTCGTCCCTTCGGGACTGCGGTACTCAACCCTCCAGCTCTGAGGCTTTCAGCTCTCAACTCACTTTCGTTCGTTGGAGGAAAGCCTCGAGGTCGGGGTATATAACATCGTTATATACAATTGGTGTGGGCTCGAAAGTTTTATATAGCTAAAGATTTTATTTTTCTTTATGGGATGGAAAAAGTTACCGACATGGTTGAAAGGGGGAATAATTGGACTAATCGTCTATATAATTGTGGGTTTAAATGGTATAATACCCTATAATGATGTCCTAAGTTCCATACGAATAATTCAAAGTGTTATTGCTTTAGTATTAGGTCTTCCAATATTATTAGCAACTATTTTTATATGTTTTAAATGGTGCAGTTTAAGGGATGTAATTGTTATATATTCAGTCGGTCTATTATTTTATATTTTAATTGGAATGTTGGTTGGTTATATCATCGGAAAAATAAAATCTAAAAAGAAAAAATAGTCTTTCTCACCCACACCAACTTTCTCAGAAAACTTCGTTTTCTTCGAACTTTTCCACTCTGTTCGCCCCATCTCTGAAAATGGTTCCCATTTTCGAGGGTGCTCACGAGGGAAAAGGTGTATAACATCGTTATGTTCAATAAATACTCTCAGATTTTTTGGCTTAAAAAAAGAAAACTTTATTAACAAGCTTTGTTTTCCAAGGAATATGATGCGCGATATTATAACTTTTACATTTAAATTCTTTTATTAGTCGCATCTCTTGATATAATGCTTCAATTTCTTTTGGTCTGAAAAGCCATATGTTTGGGGCAAAAACAAGGGAATTCTGGCAAATAGATCAAAATAATACATCATCAAATAAAACTAATCGGAGGTCATAATCATGAAAATCGCAACGCTGGGGCCGAAAGGCACCTATACTGAAAAGGCAGCAGAAAAATATGATCGGAATGCTGAAATTATTCCGTATAACTCAATAACACAGGTATTCAGGTCAATAAATGAAATGAGGGAAAATGTCGGAATTGCGCCAACATTCAATAAGATTGGGGGGCCTGTTAATGAAACATTAGATTGCCTGTGGCAATACAACAGCAAAATGCATTTGAGAAACACAGATAATGTGAGAATTACAGATACAATTGTATTAGACATAGTGCATTGCATCGGGACAATACATAATGCATCAAAAATTGAGAAGATAATATCCTGCGACCAAGCGCTGAGGCAATGCTCCCGCTACCTTGATAAGCATTATCCTGGTGCTGAAAGAGAAGAGGCATCAAGCACTGCGCAGGCAGCTGAATTAATTGCGATGAAAAAAATGCGCTATGCGGCGGCAATTGGCTCTGAAGCTGCTTTGAAGGAATATGGCCTTGAAATTATTGACAGAGACGTGGTTAAGAAAAATAAAACAGTATTCGCAGTGATCTCAAAAATTTGCAAAACAGAGCCAACAGGCAACGACATAACATGCCTCGCACTACATCCTGAAAATGACGAGCCGGAATTTCTGAATGGAATAAAAAGGATTTTGCACGGCGGCAATATAAAGACTACAATATACCCCAGGGCCGATGGCATGTGGGGCGTGATACTTTACATGGACATTGAGGGCCATGAAAGTGACTGCCATGTTGCAGGCGCAATAGATTTGATCAAACATTACCTTAAGAAAAAACCCGGAGAATTAAGAATATTGGGCAGCTATAAAAAACCAATAATTGAAGAAAATGGTGGAGGTAAAAATGGATAAAAAAGAAGAGCTTGAATGGGAAAATTGGTATAAAGCGCTGGGCAACAATCCCGAGTATGTTGATAACTTAGTTAAGAAGTTAGAACAGGAAAGCATGAAAGATAACTTGCCCTACTGCCGGTTTGGAAAAATTAATAGAACCACATGATGAAGAGAGAGAAAACTAAATTTTTTCCAAAATCCTTTTCGTCTTAATAGAATCTCCAAAAGGATCCGGGCTTTCATTTATTATAGTTATATCTACATTGTATTTCTTGATGTAAGTTATAAGCTCCTTTATGTCCTTTTCTTCTGTTAGTTTATGTTTCCTTTCTCCTTTTGGTGTGTAATCAATGCCTGAGAAATGTGAATGAATGTGCTTAATGCCTTTTAATTTTTTGAATAACTCATCGTATTTTGGATCTCCGTTGTTTCTTGCCTTCCAATGCGAAAAGTCAATGCAGAATGCGCAGCCTGTTTCTTTTGACAGCTTTATTAATTCATCCGGATCGCCAAATGCAGAGTGCTTGCCTGTCAATTCAGGAGCCAGAGCAACATTCCATTTATTCTGCCTTATTGTTTTCTGCATTTCTTCAATTTCTTTCTTTACTAAAGCAAAAGTTTCTTCTTTTGAATGCTTTCCATAAAATGCTGCATGAAAAACAACGTATTTTGCATTGAGAAAATGAGCTCGCTCGCAGCTATCCAATATTCTTTTCTTTGAGGCTTCAATTTTCTTTTTTTCTTCAGAAACAAGATTAATGTAATAAGGGGCATGGACGCTTAGGTCAATGTTTAATTGATTTGCTAATGCGCCAGTCTGCTTTGCAGTCTCATTTGTCATGCTGACGCCGTATGTGAATTCAACTTCTAATGCTGTCAGGCCATGATCTTTTGCATACTTTATCCCTTCAATACTGCCTAATCCTGCTGTTCCGCCGGGGCCGAGTTTAACTTTCATTTTTAACTGGCTGGATTTTTTCATGTAAGAAATAATCAGAGAACCTGACAACTATTGTGGACACAAGAAGCGTGTAAACCATTATTGCCAGGGTAAAATCAAGCATTCTTTCAAATCCCTGGAATGTTGCAAATGCAAATATGATCGCTGCAACTGCTATTCCTTTAGGAGAAACAAGTGTCATGAATATTTTCTCTCTTAATCCATACTGTTTGAGGCATATTTGGACTGCAAAGAACCTGACAAGCAGGTAAATCACAAATATGCTTATTGATTTTATAAAAAATTCTTTTGTTAAAGGAACATCTACAATAAACCCGATCAGAATAAACACCAGCACCTCCAATGCATTGGACAGTATGCCTGAAAACTCCCTTAATGTTGCTTTTTCTTTTATGTAAACATTGCCGAAGATGAGCCCGAGTGTTGTAACAGCTAAAACGCCGTTTCCCTTGAGATTTTCAGCCAGTGCATATGCAAGGAGGGCTGCAACTATCAATGCAAGAGGGCTTAGCTTTTCAGAATATCCTTTTTTCATCGCTTTGAAAAGTATCAAGGCAACGATAACCCCTGTACCAATGCCTGTGATGAATTGCTGCAGGAAAGGGGTTATTTGATCAATAAAGTAAGTTATGTTGAAGCTTTTTACATTGTTCATCAAATCAAGAAGTATGAACGGGAACAGCACTGTCAATGGCGTATTGACTATGGATTCTATTTCCATCAGCTTCACTATTTTGTTTTTTGAATTTTCAAAAAATACCATGATGGCGTCTGGAGCTGTTGCAGTCATCAATGTTGCAAATATAAGCCCGACAAATATGTTTCCAACATCACCTATTATAACAGATGCTACTGTCAAAAAGACAAGATTCAGCATTAAGAAGACGCCCACTAATTTGAAGGCATTTAATGAGAATTTGTCTATGTCGCGGAACTTGAAATTAGAGCTTGAATCAAAGATTATCATGATTAAAGTAAAGATTGCCATTGCTGTAAGAAAGACAGGCGGAAACTGTATCAGCGGCTTCCCATCATAAGATATATGATTAAACAGAATGCCCACAAAGATGAGAAAGATTATATTTGCCACTTTGATCTTTTGTGAAAGCAAGGAAAACAACAGGCCTATGAAGAGAAGAACGCCTATTGATGTAAGATAGAACGTGACTATATCCATTTTGCCTCTTTTTTTATTGCTCTGTTTTTATCTGTATTTAAAGGTTTTGAAAATAAGGCGCATTCAGAATATCAGGCCCTGAACTGCATCAGATTAGTCAGCTTGTCAGATATTATCTTTCCTGTTGCTGCATCGACCTTTATGTTTAATGTGTTGAATGCCCTTGTAACGTAAGTTATGTTCCAGAGTGTGCCTTCTTCAATGTTCTGCAGTATAACAATAACTTTTTCAGGTGTTTCCTTCGGATATTTTTTTTCCTGTAGATTGTTTGCCGTTTCCAATGCCTTATCAACCCATACAGTGACTTTGCTTAAATCCAGCTCTTTAACTGCTGCGCCTGGCTCTTTAAAAACTTCAGATTCCTCGGCTTGCTTTATGCTGTCTTCAAACACAAAGAAACTTGTCATCTTGTCGTTTTTAGGGTTGTAATAGCCGAACTGCCATTCTGATTTCTGCTTTTCATCCATCATGACAAATATCGTTGACAGATAGCTCTCTTTGTTTTTGAGCTTCCATTCTTTCAGCTCATCGCATTCTGTTATTTTCGTGATGGCGTCTTTTAGCTTCATTAAAGATAAAAAAACTTAAACATTTAAATAGATTGTTGTTTTTAAGAAAAATATGCTGTCAAAAGAGAAAATAAAGGATCTTGAAAAGCAGGGCTACAGATTAATAGGTAATCATTCTGCAATAAAAGTATGCGAATGGGCTAAACAGGCGATTGTCTGCGAGGATGTCTGCTATAAAAATACATTTTATGGTATAAAGTCCTGGAGATGCGTTCAGATGACTCCTGCCCTGACAATGTGCAATCACCGCTGCCAATGGTGCTGGAGGGATATAGGATTTACAGAGCCGAAGTTTAAAGGTAAGGCAGATGATCCCAGGTTCATAATTGAAAACTGCATTAAAGCGCATATAAAATATTCAGAAGGCTTTGGCGGGAACAAGAAAACAGATGCTTTAAGGTATTACGAATCAAAAAGGCCATTGCATTTTGCAATATCGCTTAGCGGAGAGCCGACTTTGTATCCTAAACTGCCTGAATTGATAAAAGAGCTTAGGAAAAGAAAGATTACAAGCTTTCTGGTAACAAACGGGACAAATCCTGAAATGCTTAAAAAATTGTTAAAAATGCAGCCAACTCAGCTTTACATAACATTGCCTGCTCCTGATGAGGAAACTTATGAGAAGGCATGTAATCCATTAATAAAAAACGGCTGGGAAAAGATTAATGAATCGCTGTCTTTATTGAAAAAATTCAGAAGATCAACAATAAGGCTGACATTGGTTAAAGGAATTAATATGATTGAGCCTGAAAAATATGCTGAATTAATAAAAAAATACAGGCCAATGTTTGTTGAGTGCAAGGCGTATATGTTTGTCGGCTATTCGCAGCAGAGATTGGAGATCAAGAATATGCCTTTGCATGATGAGATAAAGGATTTCGCCAAGAAGGTTGCAAGGCATTCAGGCTATAAGATAATTGATGAGAAAAAGAACAGCAGGGTTGTTTTGCTGATGAAAAAGGATTTCAAGGAAAGAAAATTAAAGTTTTGATTGGTTATTTTTGTCTATCTGCATTAAGCGGGTTATCTCTGGCTGCTTTATCCTCGCTTATTCGTTCCTGGCTTGCTTGTTTGACTGATTTCATTGTAGCTTTCAGATCTTCTTCAGAGATTTTTATGCTTGTTCCAAAGGGCTTATTAAGTGTTTCTTTTAGTTTAACTTCTTTTTTAATATCTTGTTGAAGTGTTTGCGGTGGATTTATTTTTTCCGAATATTTTTTAACAGCAGCATCAATATCAAATTTCATATTTGATTGTGCATATTTGCCTTTACCTACAGGGTCATAAGCAATATGATCTCCTGGAGGAAGTATCATTTTTGTCAAGTTGACTGGATCTTCAACCGGCGTGAGCTCTTTTATTTGGTTTTCAAATAATTTAAATTTATAAAAAGGCTTTTTATCTCCTCTCTTGTCAATTTCTGCTTGTATAAGTTGGTCTATTGAAAGCCCTGTTTCTGTTTTTGTTTCCGCTTCTTCTGCTGCTGAGATTTTTGGTAAAGCTATGTTCTTTAATTCTTCTAAACTTACAGGGTATGAGTTTATTTTTTCATCCTTTTTTTCAGTTTTCAGTATAACCATCGTTATACCTTTGCTTGTATCGATCTTGTTGTAATGGTCAATAGCTTCACTAACTGCAGAAAAAGAATCAGCAGTACACCCTCCGCCGCTTTCAATTCCAAGTATATAACACAGCGGCAATGGGTCTCTTTTAGCCGCATCTTCATTTATCCCATTCAGGATATAATCAGGGACGGATATTTTGGGAAGCGGTTTGGGTACGATTTCGATTTTCCTTTCTATTCCTTTGGCAGATTGTGTTGATTTTATTTCTTCTTGTGGATATTGCACAAATCGAGATAGCTTCTTCTCGATGTTGGTGTAATCTGCATCATATCTTTTAAAAAGCCCATCCATCTTAGGAGTTTTATGATGTTGAGGCAGGTTTTGGTATTGTTTTATAAGTTCCTTTAAACGATGGAAAACAGTTCCGGCCTCTTTAGCTAAGTCGGGGTTCTTTTGGAGTACTTTTATATTATACCTTCTTATTGTTTCATAAAGGGGCCTGATATTGTCCGCTATTAGTTTAGGATCATACGGTTTTTTGACATCCATTGTAGATATTTTAACCACCCATCTTGTTTTAACCGTAAATCTTACGCTTATATTTAAAGTTTTCTTTACTGCAAAATAGAAAAAATTAATAAGCGAGGAAAGAATACCTTGGATTATGGATGGGGGAACTCTTGATAATTTAAGAATGGAAGCTGAACTTCTAGGTAGCTATTCAGCACTATCTATTGCTTACAAAAAAGAGCCCAGTGAAGAACTTCTTAAGTCGTTTGATGATTTATCAAAGAAAATAAGGGAATTAGACCCGCACATAAAACTTACAAAACCTCAGACTGATAAAAGATTCTGGTGGATAAGGCAACAAGTTGAAATTTATGGCGCAAGGGGGATTAATAAGTATAAAAGGTTTAAGTTGTATGTCGCATCAAATGCGGGGATAATCTTGATTGGAATAACGGGCGCGGCTTTATTAACGCTGGCTGTAGTTGGGTGGTATATGGGTAAGAAAACTAACGAATATAGATCAGATTTAAAGGCAGCCAAGCAGGAAGCAACTAGTCTCAAAAATGAGGTTGTTAAATCAAGAAATGAGGTTGTTACAGCAAGGGTTGCATTAGATACTGCAAATGCGTCTATTGCTTCAAAAATAGCTGAAGCAACTGCTCCGCTTGAGGCAAGACTTGAAGCAAGAATTAACGAACTTTATGCAATGTCCCAGGACATAGAATGTGAACAAGAATTTTTAATTGAGGGTTATAACTCGCTTGCAGCATCTACTAAATCGCTGAACGACGAATTGGCATCGTTGGAAAACACAGCTGGAGAAGACAGGCAAAAATATGCTCCTTTAATTGATGAAGTTGCAAAATTCAATGCTAAAATAATTGAGTTAAACAAAACCGTAGTTGATAAGAAATATTTTGAAGAGAAAATGAAAGAAATTTTGGATCTGTACTTAGTTCTTAAAAAGAGGTCAGATAAGGATGCTGGTGGAAATTACACTCCTTAAATCTTTATTACTTTCCCCATCGGCCCAGGATTAATAACAAATGTTTTCCCGATCCTGTCATGCTTTCCTGAGTTCTCATGCAGATGGCCGCAGATGACCAAAACAGGCTTAATTTCACGGATGAAATGGCTTATTGACTTGCTGCCGTGATGCATGCCCGATATTCTGTCTAATTTTGTCCTGTAAGGAGGAGCATGTGTCATTAAAACAACTTTTTCATCTTTTATTGTTTTTTTGAATTTTTTTGCAGTCCTTTCAAATTCCTTATCAACCATTGAAAATCCGCCTCCGCCGAAGCCGAAGAAAAAGTAATTGCCCATCTTCAGCCCCCTCTTGTGGAAGAATTTTACATGCTTTAGTTTTGAGCACAAATGCCCCAATGCATTCTCGCTTTCGTGATTGCCGTGAATGACCAAAGTCAATATTTTGAGCTCGTCTAGTGCTTTTAGAGTTTTTTCCAAACCATTTTCAAAAACGGAGAGGTCACCCGCACAAAGAATCAAGTTTGGCTTTTCTTTTTTTATTTTGCTGACTACAATATGCATGAACCTGCTGTTTCCATGCGTGTCACCGAATGCAAAAAGCTTCATGAGCAGTATTTTTATGTAAAATTTTATAAATCTATTGATATTCTCAAATAAAATGGAGCATGGTTTAAAAATAACCAATGGAAACAGGTTAGTAATTCCTGAAATTATCAGGTACAATTATCTTCCTTGTGATGGCACTATGCTGTATATCTGGCACAGGGAACGAGAAACTAATTATCTTGCCATTTTAGATGGTTATGAGCAGTATGTAAGAGAAGAGGCATTTTCAAGAATTATGCCAAAAGCGTTAGCCAGATATTACAAAAGGCTTTTTTGCCGGAATATAAAAACAGCCACAATAAAAAATAACGCAATAAAATTGCCCGATGAGTCAATTAAGCATCTTGGGGCAGAGAATATTGAGCTGAGAATCAGAAAAGGATTGCTGGAAATATGGCCTTTGACATGAGTAATCATCTCTTGTAAGCATCGTCATGGTGGTCAAAAGCAACGAACTCGACTGTTTTTGCTGATTCATTGATTTCAAACTTAAGAACAAAGCTTTTCATAATATGCACTCTTCTTTTTCCTGCCAGACCATATCTTAATGGCTTGTAATGCTGCGGGTTCTGGACAATTTCGTTCATCTTATTTTCCAAGGCTTCCCTCAGAACAGGGTCCTTTTTGCAGTGCTTCCCTATACTTTCCTGGCAAGAAGGCTTTATCTCTATATTATACATCTCTCACCCCTTTCTATTTGATGTTCTTAAATATATGAGAAACGGACTTAACCTTTATGGATTTTTCCTGCCTTATTCTTTCTAATTTTCTCATATGCTCCTCTTTCAAAGGCAGCTCATCAACCGGATGCCAGTCTATTTTCTCGCAGAATTCCCATTCCTCATCAGTTACCTTTCCAGTTTTCATGTAATTTTCAAGTATTAATTTTTTCATGGCTTCTTCTCTTGCTATTTCACTCCAGTTCACCCACTGAAGAGCTTTCAATTGGCTCTTAAATTCATCTGACACGGATAAAGTTAGAGATGCCATTATATTCTCCCTGAATTTTTTAATTCTTCAAATTTTTTAAATTCTTTGATCCTGACTTCAAACCTTTGCTTAAGATATTCCGCCCAGTTTATTTCAGGATGCTGATCTATCTTTTTCTTTAAGGCTTCAGGTATTGAGACAGTAAAAGTTGTCATTTTGTTTATTCAATATATTTGATGTTTATACGATAATTAGTGCATGTATTTAAATCTTTCTATTTTGATTGTGATTAAACCACGCTGTAATATTCCTCAAGAACGATTTTGTCGAGCTTTTCGAGATCTTTCACAATATACACCCTTCCTTCTCCGATCTCTGCAATCTTGCCTGCGAGCTCTTTGCCTTTATTGTCCAGGCCTATGCCTATTATGGATACAGTTATATTGCTGCTTCTTGCAAATGAAACTGCCTCTAAAACTTCTTCCTCTGGATTTTTTCCAACTGTCGGCAAAGCATCTGTCAATAATATCAAATGCTTTGTTGCATTTTTAACTGAAAACAGCTCAACAGCTTTTTTTATTGTTGCTGTGATGTTTGTTTCCATTGATGCCCTTACTTTGGTTATTTCTTTTATCAGCATCAGAAAATCAGATGTCGGGGCTACAACTGCCTTTAATTCTGTTCCGAAAGCTATTAAGCCTACTTTGTCTTTTTCATTGATTGCCTTGTAAGCGAGGGCAATGCCTGCTTTCTTTGCAGTTTCTATTTTTTTTCCTTTCATGCTGCCAGAACTGTCAAGGCCGTAAATGATATAAACGCTGCCTCTTGCTTTTCTTTCGAAAACTTTGAGATCTTTTTTATCGATAGAATCGTGGCTTCTTCTTATCGCTGTTTTTACTGTTTTTTTAATTGATAAATCGCGGTAGCGGGTGCCTCTTTTGTAAGATTCTATATCTTCTGCATCTCCGTAAATGAATCGCTTTTTATGAATTTTTTCACCCAAAATTCCTTTCGGCATCAGAGTGTCTAATTCTTCTGTGTATAAAACTAAAGATGCTAGTTCAATTCCTTTGTCGCTTATTATTCCTTCATCATCAATGAGCTTTTTTTCTTTTAATTTTTCAATGTTTTCCTTTATTTTTTCCTTTAATTCCCTTTGGAATTCCGGGATTTTTATGTTCCTTTCAATGTATCTCGGATCATAGCCTGCTATTGCCCTTATTATGCTCTCGCCGAAAAGCTGCTTTGCCAAAGAATAATTGCTGACTATTTTGTCGAACATCAAGTCAGGGGTGAAAGAATTTAATCCCTGGTTTATTGAATCGGATATTATTTTTCCGTCGTCTATTGCGTCTTTATCTGCCTGAAGAACAGAATGCATTAATTTGTCTTCTTCGCTTTGTTTTTCCAGGCCGCCGCTTAATTCCTCTGCTTTAGAAAACTCCTTAACGGAAATATCTACATTACCGGTAACCACCTTTTTCAATCTCTTCCAGATTTCGGTCGGAAAAGCTGCTGAATTGCTCTTCAATGTATTCTTTCGGGCTTTGCAGATATTTGACGCTTGGCTTTAATTCTATCCTGTGGCTCAATACAGAAACAACTGCTTCCTTTACATCGTCAAAATCTACTTTTTTCTTTTTAGCCAGGAATGCATTGCTCTGCGCTCTCTCGTAAAGGCCGATGGAAGCTCTTACAGACGGATGTTTTTCAAGCTTTTCGCTTTCTCTAAGAATTCTTACAAACCGGATGACTAGCTCCAATAATTCTTCCGGGAATTCAACCAAAGATTTTCCTTTTTCTTTTACAATTCTCGTTTCTATTTCTAAATTTTCAGGATATGACATGTAGACGAAGTCAAAGCGGTCAACAAAGACATCGCTCAGCTTTTCTGTGCTTGCATCTTCAGGATTCATTGTGCCGATGAAAATAAAATCAGCCGGAAAATCGACATCGTAGCTGCCGATGGTTGCTTTTTTTTCAGAGAGGACCTGCAATAAGGCGTTCTGCAGCTTTTCAGGGCATCTGTTAACTTCGTCAAAAAAGAGAATTCCATTGTTTGCCTTGAATATTTTTCCCGGGGTAAAGGCTTCAATGCTCAATGGCCCGAATTTCAATGCTTTGATCGGATCTATGTCACCCAATAAGTCTTCTGCTGTCAGGTCAGGAGATCCCTGTATTCTTATGAACCGGTCTTCTCCTTTTATTTTCTTGGTTTTTGTTTTATCGCCTGCTTTGCACTTTGGGCAGAGTGGAGTGTCTTTTGTGCAGCTGAAGCCGCAGTCATTAATCTCGATTACCGGCAATAATTTTGAAATGTTTTTTGCCAGTGTTGTTTTTCCAATTCCTGGCGGCCCGACAATTATGATGTGGCGGTCCATTAGCAGAGCTGACTTTATTTGCTTCTTTACAGCTTCCTGCCCAAGAATATCTGTGAATGGGTCTTTGTTCTCAATGAAAATTTTCTTTAAAGTTTCGGTTAAAGTTTGCATAGAAATAGGGTGTTGTTGAAGAGGATTTATAAAGATTGTGCAAGAAATGATTTATTTGAGAGGATCTGCGCCCCCCTTGCTTATAGGATTGCATCTTAGCAGCCTGTTGATCGATATCAAAGCACCCTTCATTGAGCCATATTTTTCTATTGCCTGTTTTGAATATTCCGAGCAGGATGGCTCAAATTTACATAACCTGTCTTTTCCTAATGTTTCTTTAATTTTTGGGGAGATATTTTTTTGATAATTTTCAATCTGCCTCAATAAAAAGGCATCTGGTTGCGCAGATTTAACAGCATCATCTATTGCGGCTGGCCTGCCAGCACGGCTGTATTCAGCCAAGACTGTTCCGCCTGCAGAATCATGCAGCAACAGATAGCCTAAAGCCAAGCTAATACAGCAGCAGCAACACTTCTCATCCACCCCGACCTCAATCATATCAGCCAAAGAAACAGCTAACTTTATAAATTTTTTCTTCGTAACTACTTTTAAATCGGTATTTGATAAGACTTTTTATCAGCCATATAGGCATATTTTTTAATAAAGAAACCATCACAAATATTTTCTCACAAGCAGAATTATCGTCCCTGCAACCAATGGAACAACAATGTTGTCATCAACCGGCCTTTTATTGAATTCCAGCTCAATCACTTCTGCGATCATTGCACCTACAGATGCCAATAAAGCTTCCAAAGGCCTTACAAAGACTAATGCCGCTACAAATCCGACCAGAACTCCTACAAGCGTTCCCTCAAGCTTTTTGCCGTTGTTGCTGAAGGGATTTTGTATAGCGCCAAACTCTGCGCCAATGATGTGACTCACAGAGTCGCCCACAGCCAAGATCATTATTGAAGCCAGCGCGATGTTTTCATTGAATAGCTTAAGGGTGAGTAATGCTCCGATCATGAAGAAAAGCATGCCGCTGCCAGGGAATGTTTTTGCATTTTCTTCCCTTTCAAACTTGTCCAAGAACCATCCTACTAATGGCAGCCTTGCGTATTTGCTTATCAAGGAGATCAAAAACCCAACAATGATGAGCAGGAACATTGCCATGTCTGTCAATATGCCCATGTAAATAAGATATACAACAGCAAGGCCAAATGCGAGGTGGAAGATCTGCCTTCTTAGTTCGAAGTTGTTCATATAGCTCGAGAATGAAGTTTGATTTAAAAAAGTAACTGAAAGAAACCGTAAAAAATGCTATTCTTCATTAAAACACTTCTTGCATTCCCAATATTCTGCTTTCTTTGATTTTCCAGTCCATTTAACAATATCAATCTTTTTGCCTAGAAGTTTTGTTGTTCCAACTTTAACCAGTTTGCCTTTTCCAATTTGGACTCTCATTTTACCAAAATAGTATCCGCCCTTGTAAGTTTTATCTTTGTTTAGAATTATATTGAGCTTTTTTCCGCAAACAATGCATCTTTTTTTCATTTTTATTATTTAACCAAAAACTTAAATGCAGTAAACCCGCCTGAGACGATCAAGGTAACTATAATCCCTGCAATTGCAACTCCCAGAGAGATCGCTAGAAATGACTTCCACTTGTCAAGCTTGAAGAACCATGCAGCCAAAGCTCCTGTATATGCTCCTGTTGCTGGAAATGGTATTGCAACAAAGATCATTAATCCGACATAACCCCACTTCTCAATGCTTTTATGCGCTTTTCTTCTTGTCCTTTCCAGAAAGCCATCAAATGTTTTTTTGTAGAGCCTGGATTTCATGAAATGACCATGTATATACTCTAAAAAGAAATAAACAACAGGAACAACAAGTATATTGGCGATGACGCAGGCAAAATAAACCAGGAAGATGTTAAGCCCGGCATATAAGCCAATAGGAATTCCGCCTCTTAACTCTGATATCGGCAGGAAGCTCCAGATCATTGCTTTGATTAATGCGTCCATTTTATTTGAGGTTTATTTTTTTAATCTTTTCTGTTACATAATCGGCTTTTATTGAATTTTTTATTAACTCATCTATATTAATAAATTCCCTGCTGACTTCTGCATAAATCCTGTTGTTTTTTATAAAGGTTTTCTTATATTTATTTTTAAAATTTTCAACATGCTTTGCTGCCTTTAATGGAGGGCCTTCATGGATCTTTGTTTTGCTTAAAATCTTGTTTTTCACTAAAAACCACATGATGGTTTTTTTATCGTTGAATTCCCAACCCGAATCTTCCAATTGAAAATCATTGAGCGCAATTTCTGTTTTAATGAAATCAAAAACCTTCAATAATTTGCTTCCAACAACATCTTCTTTTCCATCTAATGGCGTAGCTTCAATAATCGCTGCTCCTTCCTTAATCTCCATTTTCTTTTTGACAAAGAAATCCCTTGAAGGTGATTTTAAAAACAAAACAGCAGCTTCCCTGAATTTTTCTATCTTTTCTTTTCTTAATGCGGCGGCTGCATTCCTGCCTTTCTGCAGAGGATCGATTATGATCAAAGGCGAAAGCTTTGACTTGTTTATGTCGAGCCTTTTATTTTTATAATAATGCATTACATCGATTATTTCACCATCTCCCCATTTGAGGGAATTTTTTAATAAATTCAAAAATCCCTTATAATATATCACAAGAATGTCAATTATGTGGCCGCTGAAGCCTCCGATGTAGCTCTCTGCGCCATAAACTCCCTGAGCTTTGCAGAACAATTTAGCCAATAAAATATCATTCTGGAAGTTTCCTATATTCTTTTTGACCCATTTGACATGCAAGGGGGAGAAGTCAGTAACATTCTTTGCATCGCCTGGCTTTTTTATGTTCAAAACAGGGATAATTTCATAGTTTATGCTGTTTTCAATGACTTCAAAATAATCGCGGCTGCCATGGACTCTTCTGGCATTGTTAAAAATTTTTAAAATTCTTTCTAATATATCAGAAAGGGCTTCATTTTTATAGCTTAAAGCAAACTTTACAAAAATATCAACATCAAAATCTCTCAGAAAAGTTCCTTTTGCAGCGCTTCCTCCGAGCTGGGCAATTGCCTTTATCCTGTTTTTTTTAATGCTTTTTTTTATTTTATCGATAAAGGAGATTATTTTACTAAAAACTTCCTTCTCATTTTCAACCTTGTTTTCTTTTACTACATCTTCGAACATAATGATGGATAGAAGGCAGTTAGTATAAAAAATTGTTGGTTTTGTAAAGTTATTTTGTAAAATCCCATGCGAAAGCTTTATAAACAAACTGCGTTTTCACAACTTATCAATTGGGGCTGTGGGGTAGCTTGGTTATCCTTTCTGGCTTGGGTTGCAAATGGCTGCAAAGGGCACCAGAAGACCCCGGTTCGAAAAGGCTCCATTTAGCTTATTAAATGGGCTCCGACAGTCCGGGCAGCCCCATTTACAAAATGGCAGAAAAAAAATTAATGACGGTAAAGCGCTTTGGCGCGAGATATGGAAGAAGGATAAGGTACAAGGTTGCTAAAATAGAGGAAGAGCTGAAGAAAAAGCACAAATGCCCTTATTGCAGCAGCTTAAGAGCAAAGAGAATTGCAACGGGAATATGGGGATGCAGTAAATGCGGCGCAAAATTTACAGGAAAGTCTTATTCTATTGCAAAGAGAGTAGTATTTGAAGAGCTTATGCCTGAAGAAGCGAAAGAAGGCCAGAAAGAAGAAACGGAGGAAGCTGAGGATAGAAGCTCGAAGAAAAAGAAAGAGGAAAAAAGATGGTAGAATACAAATGCTTTAGCTGCGATAAAAAAATAGGCGATGAGATGATGAGAAAGAGAGTCAGATGCCCTTATTGCGGATCAAAGATACTTTTCAAGCCGCGCTCAGTTGTAACAAAGATAAAGGCAAGATAAAATGGAGAAAAAAACTCAGGAGAAAATACAGACATTGCAGCTTTTAGAGCAGAATCTGCAGAATTTCTTAATGCAAAAACAGCAGTTTCAGTCCCAGTTGGTTGAGATAGAATCTGCATTGAGCGAGCTTGGCAAGGCAAAAGAAGCCTATAAGATCGTCGGCAACATTATGGTAAGCTCTGACAAAGATGCGCTTGAGAAGGAACTAAAGGAAAAGCAGGAAACATTCGAAATAAGAATAAGATCAATAGAAAAGCAGGAAAACAGCATAAAAGACAGGGCAAAAAAACTGCAGGAAGAAGTTCTCGGCGAGATGAAAGAAAAGTGAAAATGGTGCAAGAGTTCGATTTCGGCAAGATAACTGGCATGCTGGAAGAATTGAAAGATGATGCTGCTGTTCCAAAGAACGTAAAAATAAAAATAGATTCGATTATAGAAGTTCTTAATGGCGATTCCGATACATCTATAAAATTAAACAAGGCACTGCATGCGCTTGATGAGATAGCGAATGATGCAAATCTTCAGTCTTATGCTAGAACCCAGATATGGAACATTGTCTCTGTGCTGGAAAAAGTCAGCGCTTCTTGATTGTAAGCTCGCTTTTTATCATCTCTGAATGCGGGATGAATATGTGGTCTTTGTTTTTTGTCTCTACCTTTGTCTCAACCAATCCGACTTCGATAACTTTGCCTTCTATGTTCTTGAGCTTTATCCTGTCGCCGACATTTATTATGCCTTTCCTGAAGATGAAAAACCCTGCGAAAAAATTAGGCATGAAATCCTTTATAGCTAGCAGAAGGGCAACTATCACAAATACGATTACGCTGATTGAAACAATGTAAAGCACCTGTGTTGTCAAGCCGAACTGGTTAAGTGCCATAATGACTGCTATAAAATAAATAAAATACGTTATAATGCTGCCAATGATCCCTTCAATTGTCACTTTGATGCCAGCGGCTTTTTTGAATGCGACATCGACTTCAAACTGGTGCAGAATCTTCTGTATCAGCCTGCCAGCCAATTTGCCGATTATGAATCCGATCAAAAGGATAATCACTGCTAATGTAAGCTTAGCCCAAAGGCCAGATACAAACTTCTGCCAGTAATCAACTGATACCATTGCTGCATTAAGCATAGATCATAGGTTTTTGTTTTTGATTTAAATAGTTTTCCTCAATTTCCATAAATAATTTAAATCAGAGCCAATAACAGGCAGATATGCCTGAAAAAGAGTCTGCCAAAAATGTTCTCCATGACAAGATAAAAGAGCTGGAAGATAGAATAAAGAATACAAAATACAACAAGAAGACGCAGCATGCCATCGGCCTGTACAAAGCGCAGCTTGCAAAGCTGAAGGAAAAGCGGGAATCCAGGGCAGGCATAGGGAAAGGAAAAGAGGGGTTTGCTGTAAGGAAAACCGGAGATGCGACAGTTGTTCTGGTCGGTTACCCTTCTGTTGGAAAATCCACTTTGCTGAATGCCATAACAAATGCAAATTCGCCTGTCGGCTCTTATGACTTTACAACGCTTACAGTCATCCCAGGATTGCTTGAATACAATCATGCAAAGATACAGGTCCTTGATGTTCCTGGAGTTGTCAGAGGGGCTGCTGTAGGCACGGGAAGAGGAAAAGAAGTGCTTACAATGCTGAGAAGCGCTGACCTTGTCTTGATTGTTGTTGATGCGCTAAAGCCAGAGCAGCATATAGCATTGCTGAAAGAAGTTTATGATACAGGCATCAGGATCAACCAGCAGCCTCCTGATGTTAAACTAACAAAAACTGAGAGAGGCGGAATTGAAATAGGCAGGACAGTAAAGCTGAGCAAACTGCAGGATCAAACAATAAAATCCATTGCAAATGCGCTTGGGCTGGTTAATGCAATGATTGTCATAAGGGAGAATATAGATGCAGACCAACTTATAGACGCGATAGAGAGCAATAAAAAATATGTTCCGGCAATTACAATTGTAAATAAAGTAGATATTGTTGATAAAGAAGAGCTTAATGCGATAATCAGAGACGTAAAACCAGACTTGTGCATTTCTGCTGAGAGAAAGATAAATACAGAAGAGCTGAAAGCTTTGATTTTTAAAAAACTGAATTTGATGAGGGTTTACTGCAAGGAAATCGGGAAGATGGCTGATCTGGATGTGCCGATGATCGTCAAAAAAGATTCAACAATAAGGGATATGTGCAACAGGCTGCACAGGGATTTTGCCGATAAATTTAAGTTTGCAAGAGTGTGGGGATCATCAAAATTCCCGGGCCAGAAGCTTTCACTGAACTATGCATTGAAAGATGAAGATGTTGTAGAGATACATTTAAGGTGATTATTTTGGCAAAGAAAGGCTGTATTTTTCAAAAACATGTTTATAGTATGTGCTTTCATTAAATGGCGGGTTTGGTTGGCCGCTTCTGGCTTCTAAACTTGCATTGAATTCCTTCTCAGCATCTACGAGATCGCATATTGCTCTTTTTGCCCTTGCCTCTTTTGTCAGAGGCCCTATTGACAAAGTGCAGGAATTACCAGTATACCTTTTCGAATTCGAAGGATATCCAAATATTGCTGCCATTGTATTCTCCTAAAGGTATTATTTTGGGGTTCATATTCTCATTCTTTTTGAAAGGTATTTTTCGACCCTGGCTTGAACTGCTGATGAAGCTAATTGGGCTGCTATGACGCCTATAGCTGCATCTATGTCTTTATATAATGCACCGGTGTTTTTAATTACAACATCATACTTTTTTAAATGCTCTAAGTCTGGTTTTTCAAAACGCAGGTCATCTGGATTGTAAATGTGCACTGAAATGTCAACTGGCTTACCTAAATGTTTTTGAGTGTGTTTTGAAACTTCGCTTATTTCTATTTTATCGAGCGGAACGTGGATAAAAAAGTAATCATAATGAGAAGCACATCGGTAGTTGCTTTTTCCATCATAAGATGAGCTCATGCTGATCTTTTCATCAGTAAACTTTTCCCTTGCTCTTGTGCATAAGAAAGTTTTACCGCTGTCTGCATATCCGCAAACAGCGATCAATACCGGCTTTTGCTCTTTGGTTTTAGCAAGATCTAAGATTCTTTCCAAGCCTTTTTCTATGCCGAATTCTTTCATTTAAATTAATAAAAATCCGGGGTTTATAAACCTTTCTATTTTTAACCACTTGAAAGTGATAGATTAATAGTAAAGTTTAAAAACTACCTCTTTATAACACATCGTATGGTCTTAGACATCTTGGGTATGAAGGAATATATGGGTGAGAGTGTTGAAAGAGTAGAGATCAATATGGAAGATGGAATAAAAATAGTAGGCACTTATTACGATAATCCTTCAGCAAAAAACGGAGTGATTTTATTTCCGGGGTTTACAGAGCACAGATCATCTTTAGAAGAAATTGCAAAAAAGTTGAATAAAGATTTTAAAACCTGGACTTTTGACATAAACTCCCAAGGAGAGTCTTCTGGCAATTGGGATTTAAGGCAGATGCAGAAAAGTGTATATGCTATCCAAGACATCATAAGAAAAAGGCATGGATTAGCTTATCTAGGAGCTCATGGAAACTCGATTGGGGGCATGGCTGTGGGCTTAACTGCTGCGCAGGATGAAAAGATCTTAGACTGCATTTGCATGACTTCAACTCCAGCCGGGCTTCAGGATATTGTTCCTCCACATACACGAGAATTCTTAAGCTACGTTCCTCAATCATTTATCAGATTTGGAACAATTGTCTTTGATGAGATCGAATCCAGATGCAATGTAAATTACCAAAACAAATCGCATGCCCAATTTTTAACAGAAAAAGGCCATCAGCCATATGCGCAATTTGGCGCTTTAAAGATAGAAAGCATAAAAAAGCTCATGCAATGGGTAACTAATGCTCCACGATTAGATGATGCGGCTGGGCAAATCAAACAACCGGCTCTTTTAGTATACGGCGGAGAAGACAGGCTTCTTGGAATTAAGGGAGGGAAGCTGCCCGATCAAATAAAGAAGATGTATGATGAGTTAGGCAGCGGAATAAAAGAACTTTTTATTGCTGATGGTGCAGATCATGGGTTAAACAAAGCCACTAAAATGGATGATTGCTTTAATCAAGCGCCAGAGTATCAGTTTGTTAAACAGAAAATAATTGAGCATTTTTATAAATATCTTCTATAGCTAAACCAGGCTCATAACGCTCTTCTGGGCCATGTAGACCAGAATCAGGACTGTGACTATTGTCACTGCAAAGCCATATGAGAGAGCTAAGACGTAGAAGCCTATTCCGACGTCAACAAAGCTTATGAAGTCGCCTGAGAATGCGAATAGACCGCCTTTTGCAATAAGATAGACGCCAACTGCCCACACCATCTTGTGCGGCATAGTGGCTGCAAGAAGTATGATCGCTGCTGAAATCAGGTCCAAAATCCCCAATACCCTTAATATCATTCAAACCACCACAAATATCATTACAGTTAAAAGCAATATGCCGAGCATTGTTGCCCTAAAGGCGCCGAATTTCTTCGATAATTTTTCTATTAAATCAAAATACTGCACTAAAAAAACAACTGCAATTACTATGCCTATTATCAAAAATAAAATATCGAGCGGCTGCGGAACAGATTCGGTGAAGATGAACCTTAAAATAAAGATGAAAAAAATGAAGAATGCGCCTTTTATGAGGAAATCCCTGTTTTCGCCTGCAAACATGCTGTGATCATTTGAAGGCTCAAACAAGCTGAACATTACATCATGAGGCTGAGGCAATGCTCTGTTGTCTGCGCTGAATTCCTTGCTGCCGATCTTAAAGGTTGCTGTCATATTACAAGAAAGTCGAGACTGATTTAAATTATTTTCTGTTTAATAGCTCTTCCCTAAATAAACCAAGTACTTTCCTTCCTTGCCGCAGTGGACGCACTTGCCTATGCTCTTTGGCTGGTCAAACGGAATGTTCAATGCCTTTGCGCCGCCTGTTTTGTCTTTGATCAGGTCTTCGCATTCCGGAGTGCCGCAGGACGGCGCCAATACCAATTTTTTGTTTTCAATTGCTTTTGTTAATTCATTCCAATTGCCTGTTTTTACAATATTGTCTTCTGTCAGTTTTTTTGATTTCTGGAATAATGAATCCTGAATATCATCTAATGTTTCTTTTATTTTTTTAGCCAAATCAGCTATTCTTACTGCTTCTTTTTTGCCGCTGTCCCTTCTTACTAAAACAGCTTGATCCTTTTCAATGTCTTTCGGGCCTATTTCGATCCTTATCGGAATGCCTTTCAGCTCCCATTCATTGAACTTGTAGCCCGGGGTGAATTCTTCCCTTGCATCAAGCTCAACTGAATAATCCTTAAGCTTTGATTTTAGTTCTTCTGCTTTTTTCATTATCTTTTCTTTTTCAGATTCCTTGAAGAAGATCGGAACAATGACAATCTGTATTGGAGCCAGTTTTGGCGGAAGGACCAATCCTTTATCGTCGCCATGCACTGCAAATAAAACTCCGAGCATCCTTGTTGTTATAGCCCATGTATTCTGGATTGCAAATTTTTCTTTTCCGTCCTTGTCAAGGAATTTTATATTGAATGCCTTTGCAAAGTTTTCCCCGTCATGATGCGAATCCGGGCCCTGTATTGCCCTGCCGTTAGGCATGTAGATCTCCAAAGAGAATGTGTATTCAGCGCCTGCAAATTTTTCCCTGTCTGTTTTCTTTCCAGGCAGATTGTATAACGCAAAATATTCTTCCAAGATCTCCCTGTACATGTTCAGGATGTCAATGCATTCCTTTTCAGCTTCTTTTTTATCTGCGAAAACTGTATGGCCTTCATTCCATAGAAATTCCCTTGTTCTTAAAAATGGAACAGCATGCTTGAACTCCCATCTTACAACTGAGTTCCATTGGTTTATCTTTAATGGCAGATCTCTCCACGAGCGTATCCACTTTGCATAGGAATCGTACATTATTGTTTCTGATGTCGGCCTTACTGCGAGCCTTTCCTCTAATTTTGTGTCGCCTGCATAATCAACCCATGCAACTTCGGGGGAGAATCCTTTGAGATGCTCTGCTTCTTTTTTCAACAGCCTTTCGGGAATGAGTAATGGGAAGTAAGCGTTTTTGACACCCATTGCTTTCAAGCGGTCATCAACTGCCTTGACAACCTTTTCCCATATTGCATAAGAATAGGGCCTGAAAACAATGCAGCCGCCTACTGCGCTGTAGTCTGCAAGATCAGACTTCAGAATAACCTGCTGATACCACTCTGAAAAATCCTTGTCTTTCGTTACAGTGATGCCAATCTCTTTTTTTGATTCTTCCATTTAATGTCTTTTCTGCTATATTATATTTAAACGTTTCGGCATGTTCTGTAATTTGGCCTTTCCTTGCCAGTTACCATATCGTAAAGGCCTTTAGCGCATTCACCAACTATAACTTCAATCCCTTCTGCTTCTGCTGATTTTACAGCATCTTCTTTTGTTTCCCTGTTGCCCCTTGTTCCTTTTCCGTTAGAATTAGTCAGCATTATCAGCCTCGATGCATGAGCATATTTTGCAATTTTTCCGGCCAGAACATCATTATCATAAGCCACACCATCAAAATCAGACCCGTCATTGTAATTGATTAACGGCACAATCCCATGTTTAATATAGCTTTTTATCAGATTCTCAATATTTTTTTCTTTCTTTGGATTATTCAAGTCATCGAAGGTTAGCAAAAGCTGAGATGTTGTCGCATACCCTTCAAATGCCTTGCCGTATTCTATCATGAGCTCTTTTTGGCCTACACCAGACCGCATTTGCAATCCAACCAGATCCTCTTTTTCTGGCTGTTTTTTATCACCCATAATATGCATTCCGAGCTTAATCGCTCCGGAAACAACTAATATTGAACGTGTGCCTTCTTCCATCAATTTATTTACATCGTAAGCAATGCTCTTTAAAATATACTGATCAGCTTTTCCGTTCTTTATTATTGAGCTTGCGCCGATTTTAACGACTTGGAGATTTTTCATTTTTATCTTAAAAAGATTGACTAATGGGTAGTAACACTCGTATATAAATCTTTGGTTTTTTATTGCGGATAATTTTTTTGGAGTTAACTTTATATATCTCTATCTGCTCTTAACTTTATGGCAGACGAAGATAAGCTCCCGGATAATGCAAAGAAGATTATGCTGAAGAAAGGAACGAAATGCAGCTTATGCACCTGCGGCAAGAGCAAACATCTGCCTTTCTGCGATGGCGAGCATAAGAAACTGAATGAAACGCTTGGCTGCTCTTATAAATCCCTGAAGATCCTGCCGAAAGAAGATGTTGAAGTTGATGTATATTCTTCAAATTGGCCTGAAGACTGATTTTTATTCCGATAGGCTTTTAAATAACAGAGATATTCTCCTTATCGTGCAATCAAACACCTTTACGAGCTCACTGTAGCGTTGAATAAAGGACGTTCTTGCATAAACAGCCCGTCACGAGAGTACCTTTTGGAGCTTACGGCGAACGCCAAGCAATGAATAAAGGGGTTAGTGCTACGGGCGACAATTTTCTTTATTTTTAATCAATAATTATTTAAATCAGATGCTGTGCAATGCTGTCATGAAATTGATAATAATCAGGCATGGTGAAACTGAAGACAATGTTAAAGGATTGTTGCAGGGCCATAAGCATGGGAAATTAACAAAAACAGGAATTGAGCAGGCAAGAAAATTGGCATTTAGGCTGAAAGATGAAGAAATTGATGCTATTTATTCAAGTGATTTGCAAAGAGCAAAAGATACAACTGAAGAAATAGCAAAATTTCATAAAGTTCCGATTCATTATACTTCTGAATTAAGGGAGCAGCATTTAGGTATTTTTGAAGGAAAGCCAAAAGACGAGCTTCGCAAAACCCGGGGAAAAAGGGGATTGTTAGTAACAGAATTCAAGCCAAAGGGCGGGGAAAGTCTTGCAGAATTAAAAGAGAGGGCGCAAAGATTCCTCAATATGCTGTTTAAAATGCATACAAAAGAAACAATCCTTATCTCATCGCATGCTGCTTTTATCATGATGCTGCTGGGGATTATCCTGAATAAATCCATTGAAGAGGCGTTTAAACTTGGGCAATCCAATGCGTGCGTGAATATTATCGAGATCAAGGAGAATTCAAAGCATAAAGTGCATGCGATAAACTGCATTAAACATCTTTAAATCTGCAGTAAACAAAACATTTTAATAATAGCGCTGTTCATTCTTAGAAATGCTCGAAGCCTTTATCAGCGCAGTGGTGTTTTCAGTATTGGGAGAGATAGCTGACAAGACGCAATTGATCATTCTGGGCTTATCGCTGAAATACAAGGCGCCATTCAAGGTGTTTTTAGGGGCTCTGGCAGGGCACGCTGTAATGGACGGCATAGCGATAATTATAGGATATTATTTTGGGTTTGTTTTTTCTTCAAACATGTCAATACTGGATGAAATAGTCGGGTCATTGTTTATCTTATTCGGGCTGTGGGGCCTGTTAAAAAGGTACATCATAAAAAGCAGGAAGGAAAAAGAAAATAAAGTCAGGCACAGCATGCCTTTAATCGCAACATTCCTGACAATTTTGGTTGTTGAGATAGGAGACAAGACTCAGATTGCATCTGGCTTGCTGGCTGCGAAATATCTCCAGCCGATTCCAATAATCCTGGGTGTTATTGTGGGATTGGCCATAACCATAGGCCTGAATGTTTTTGTCGGGAGAAAGCTGGCAGAAAAGCTACCGAGAAATACCATAAGAACAGCGAGCTATATCCTGTTTATTCTGTTCGGATTATTCACCTTATTATTCTGAAGATGGGGCTGCTGAGATTTGAACTCAGGCCACAAGGTCCCGAACCTCGGATTCTACCAAGCTATACTACAGCCCCAATGAACAAATCAGTAGAAATCAGTAATATTTATATATTATGCTATATTATTAATATATTATTAATATATTATGAAATGCTATAAGTGCGGTGGAAAATTAGAGCAACACGTAGAATTGATTGTGCACAATGGTAAAACCATACCTCAGAATGTCTTAAGCTGTGTTAAGTGCGGTACAGCGATTACACATATAAACGAATATGAAAAAACAAGAAAACTACTGCATCTTTCATTTATGCGAAGAATAAAGAGCCTCATTTTTGGCAACATTGTCAAATCTATTTTATGATGGCCATATCCCCGAATACATATTCTCTGAAAAAACTCAATAGAACACAAAATAATTAGCGGGCCTACAGGGATTCGAACCCCGATATTCTGGTATCGCCAAGTTTTTTTACCGAAGCCAGATAGTCTGTCCATTAGCTTATAGGCCCTTATAAAAAATATAAGGTGATATTTTTCCTTCTAAAATATTTAGTCTTTGTTGGTATGTTATATTCGTAGGGCAAAATCCAAATTTTACCCAAATTAAATACCTGGATTTTTTAATTATATTTTGTGGCTTAACCAAATTCATGAATTTTTTAACTCTCTCAATACCATTAAGTTCATAGATGTATTTTAAACTTTCTGTTTTTATTAAAGAACGATAATTATGAAAGAAAAATCTTAATCCAAATGCTTTGAGTAAATCTCTTAAATTATCTGAAAGATGATGTGCAACTGTGGTAAATATTAATCTAGGGTAACAATTAACCTTATTTTTGAATTCGCAGCAATTGCCGTATCTTTTAACACAACTGAAATGCCCATCTGTATCAAAGTAACCTCGCAAAAAATGAACCATTAAAGAAGAATTTTTAAAAATAAACTCGGGAGCTTTTATTTTTAACGATTTATTTCCGTAAGGAAATCCTAAGACATTATGTGCAAATTCTATGATCTTTGGGTCTCTTATCACAAATCCATAAGTGTTTCTGCTTCTAAAGAACCTTCCTTCGATGTTTAACTTAAATGTCTTATTAAACAGGGGAATTAAATGTTTGTCATAGTAGTCTTTTTCTTCGACGTTACCACTTATATCCCATTCCTTTCTTCTTCCATCATTTCTCAAATAACCATCACCTGCATGGATTCCGCATATTTCTGCTAACTGTAAGTCAATGTTAATATTATTTGAATTAATTTTTGTTGAATTCATTTTAAATCACCAATTCTTCTTAGTTGAAACTACGTAAATGATTTGTATTTAAATACCTCTCTACCGCACTTGTCCAATGTGTCCAGTGGAGAAAATCATAATTTGATAGTTGAGAATTACTTGAGGCGATTTAAAATAGTTGGTGAAGACAAAAATCTAATGAACTTAGACTATAGGCCCTTATCCTGATTAAAATGCAATCAGTATATAAAATTAATTGAAAAGAATTACTTCTTTGCCAGAACGATCTCTATTGTTGAAACCCTTACTTGCCTTCCTTCCTTGTTTGTGAACTCTTCGCTGTCAATCTTTATGTCACTTAGATCAACCTGACCTACCAAAAACCTTTTTGCCGCGACCTGCGCCACATCCACTGCTCTTGATATAAATTTTCCCCTTGCCTTTATAGCGACCTGCCGCGCGTCCTTGGTTGTAAACTGCATCACCACGCCGGTCACATAATTCATAAACGGCTTACTTCCTATAAATATGTTGTTGCTGTCTTCTGTCATTTTTATCGCCCCCGCCATAATTCTCTTCCTCTATCCTGACGCTTCTTCTCCTGCGCTCCCCTGCTTTCATCATTCTTGTAACATAGCCTGCTATGATGTTCTTCATTTTTTTGCCGGTTACATCTATGTATTTAGCCACTAACTGCTTATTTTCATTGAAATCTTTCTTGAAATCCTGCTTATGATCAACAACAAGCTTCTTCGAAGTTCTCTTGATTAACTGCGTTTTAATTCGTCCCATGTAACCCCCTGTTATTTCTTGAATCTAATAAAATGCCTTTGTTTATAAATATTACGCATTTTAGAGGGAAAAACAAAAAGATTTATAACTGATTTTTCATTCTTATGCTTGGGAAGACTAGGCTGGGAGGTTAGCGCTCTCCTGTTACCGTAAACACGCTTTAGACGGAGCTGAAATCAGAGGAACGGCATATATTTTGGCTATTGGTCTTGAGCTGGACAATGAGACTCTGTCCTTCGGGATTGGTGTCTTAGTGAAAGAGGTCAGATCAGGAATGAAATAAGCCAAAAGCTTACATTAGGCAGCCTTAAGCTTTGATATCGGTGCTCAAAGGGTAGCGGAGTTAAGAAAAGTTCAAGGTAACTGATGGTCAATTTTTATGTCAATTCTCTGGTGCGTCTTCCCACTTATTTTATTATTGTTAAAGGTCTGTTGGATGCTGAAATTTCTGCAGAACTTCCTTTTTTCAATGAATGCTCTTCTGTCAAAGAATCAATAACAACAACAAGATCGCGTTTTAATGCCTTTATTTTTATTTTGCTGGCAAATCCTTTTTTAAGGCTAAATTTATAAATTCTGCCGCTGTAAGGCTCTCTAATAAGATATTGCATCTTTTTAGAATTTAAGATTAGTTTTTTGCCGCCTGAGCTTTTGATCCATGCTGTGCTTCCTGCAGCTGCTGCAACCAAAATGCCTGAGCTTTTTTGAATCTCTTTTTTACCGTCAACTGAAAGCTCGTAATTTGATGTATGGTATGCTTTGGCAGAACCGATGTAAACTTCGTTTAACGCCGGAGTGCTTATTTTTTCATTGTTTATTTTAAGTTCAAGCCTGTTCAGTTTTATTTTTTTAAATTTATTCTGTAAAATACTTCTGAATTTATTTTCAAAGCCCTTAATGCTGCAGCACATGAAAAATCCTTCTTTATTTTTGGGATCTGCGTTAACGCCCATTATGGTGGAATTTACAATGAAATGCGATGCCCTTAAAAACGTTCCGTCGCCGCCTAGTGCAATAACCATATCCTTATTTTTAAAACTGTTTTCATTCAAGTTTTCTCTTGAGAAAATGCTGAATTTTATGTTGTTTTTCTTCAGAACATTGCAGATTGATTTGAAAGATTTGTCTTTAAAATGGTAAACAACTGCTGCGTTTTTTGGTTTCATGTTGAAAATGGTGCCCCCAACGGGATTCGAACCCGTGTCTCAGCCTCGAAAAGGCCGAATGATTGGCCGGACTACACCATGGGGGCATATGAGTCCGCAGGGACTTTCAAATCCCGAGGAATTTGGTTCCCTCCGGGATATTTGAACCCCAGACCGCCGGCTGGCTTAGAGAATTTTTGGATTTTCGCATTGCGTCCAAAAATCTCATATAAGACTTACGCGTTTAAGATATTTCTTAAACACGGCGCTCTAACCAGACTGAGCTACGGACTCTTGAGAATGATTATTGCCAATCTGTTTATAAAATTTGTGCTTTAAAAAATGCGCCAGCCGAGAGTCGAACTCGGGTGAGAGCCTTGGCAAGGCCCTATCATAGCCACTAGATCACTGGCGCAAATGGGCCCAACCGGACTCGAACCGGCGACCTTCGCCTTGTAAGGGCGACGTTCTAGCCACTGAACTATGAGCCCATAATATGGAGATTTCTTGAATGATATTTAAACTTTATCAAAAACCACCTCTTACAGACGGGTGGCATATTGTGCAGTACGCCTTTAAGCCATACCTTACATTGAAGTGGTTTTTGAGCATGCTCGGAAATATATCAGTAAAAGACTGATGATATTTCCGACATATCAAAAACCTTATAAACTTTGAATAAAATTAAAATTAAAAAAGGTGAAAATGCCAAACAACGAGAGTATCTTCAAGATGATCGTCGAAGAAGATGAGTTGACATGGCAGACGATTCTTTATGATCTTGTCAGGACAGAGCAGATGGACCCCTGGGACATTGATATTTCGCTTCTGACCCAGAAATACATAGGGCTGGTCAAACAGCTAAAGCAAATGGATTTCAGGATTTCCGGGAAAGTGCTGCTTGCTGCCGCCATACTTCTTAAAATAAAGTCAAACCGCTTAGTTGGAGAAGATTTAGATGTATTAGACCGGCTGATTTCAGTAAGCGAGCAGGGCGATGATGAGGCATTCCTTGATGTGCTGGAGGAAACAAGAGGGGAGCCGGATGCTGAAAAGGCAAAGCTGATTCCAAGGACTCCGCAGCCAAGGAAAAGAAAGGTTTCGATTTATGACCTTGTGGGCGCATTAGAACAGGCATTGGAAGTCAAAAGAAGAAGGGTTCTGAGCAGAATGCCTGTAACTGATTTTGAAATCCCTAAAAAGGGCGTTGATATGACTCTTGTTGTAAGGGATGTTTACAGGAAGATCAAGGATTTCTTTGTATTTCATAAAAGATCAAAGCTGACATTCTCGAATCTTGTGCCTTCGCAAAGCAAGGAAGACAAAGTATATACATTTATTCCGCTGCTTCATCTGACTCACCAGAGGAAAATAGACCTTTGGCAGTACGAGCATTTCGGGGAGATTGAAGTTGAGCTGTTGAGGACGCAAAGACAGGCGGATAAAGAGCTTGGGATGATTTGATTCTTAATAATCAATAAACTTATAAATAAACATATCTTCCTGCTTCTTGGTGGTTTAATTGGAGAAGAATGAAAAACAGAAGGAGCTGAAAGAGAAATATATGGAGTTCCAGCTGATGAATGAGCAGTTTAAAAAGCTGCAGGAGCAGCTGCAGATGATAATGCAGCAGGGCATTGAACTAAACAATACTATTGGCAATCTTGATGATTTTAAAAAGATAGGGAAAGAGAATGATCTGTTTGTTCCCATTACAGGCGGTGTTTTTGCAAAAGCAAAGTTATTGGACAGCGAGGATGTACTTGTCAATGTTGGTGCAGGAGTTGTTATTAAAAAGCCAATAGATGACGTTAAAACATTATTAAGCGACCAATTAGGGCAGATGAATGCTGTTCAGCAGGAAATGCTGGCTAATCTGCAGATGGCTGGCGAAAGGGTGCAGCAGCTGGATGATGAGCTGCAAGATCTTGTAAAAGAATCCAAAGAGTGAGCTTAATGTTTAAATTTCTAAAGGAAAAGCTGCAGAAGGCTGTTTCTATATTCAGCAAAAAGGCTGAAGAAGAGATTGAAGAAAAAGAGGAGATAAAAGAAAAGCCTGCTGAAGAAGAAATAAAAACCGAAGAAAAGCGCATTGAAAAAGAAGAAAAACAGGCTGAAAAAAAGGAAATAAAAGAGGAATTAAAAGTAAAAGAGAAAGCGGCTGAAGACGAAGATATGACAGATTTGGAAAAGCCAAAATCGTTTTTTCAGAAAATAAAAGAAACATTTGCTAAAAAGAAAGAAACTAAAGAAGAGCCTGAAACCAAGCCAGAAGAAAAAGAGGAGATAAAAGAAAAGCCTGCTGAAAAAGAAATTAAAAAAATAGAGCCAACTGAAGAAGAGAAAGAGCACGAAGAAATAAAAGAAGAGGCAAAAGCTGAAGAAAAAGAAATTGAAGAAGAGCCTGAGAAAAAAGGATTTTTCAAGAAAATATCCGAGGCAATAACTAAGAAAGCTATTTCCGAGGAAAGATTTGATGAGCTGTTCTGGGATCTTGAGGTTGTTTTACTGGAGAATAATGTTGCTGTTGAAGTTATAGAAAAAATAAAGAACGATATGAAAAAAGAGGTTGTTGAAAAGAAGATTGACAGATTTAAGATTGAGGACGTAATCAAAAGAACCCTTAAAAACAGCATTGAAGACTTGTTCAAGGTCGAAAATATTGATTTGATCAAAAAAATAAAGGAGAAAAAAGAAAAGCCATATGTGATGATATTTTTTGGAGTGAATGGAGCCGGCAAGACAACTAATCTGGCAAAAGTGATTAATTTTTTTAAAAAGAATGGCTTAAGCTGTATTGTTGCAGCATCGGACACATTCAGGGTTGCAGCAATCGAGCAATTGGAGAAGCACTGCGAAGCGCTTGATGTCAGGATGATAAAGCACGGTTATGGGGCAGATGCAGCTGCTGTTGCGTTTGATGCAATACAGCATGCAAGAGCAAACAAGAAAGATGTTGTGCTGATAGATACTGCCGGAAGGCAGCACAGCAATGAAAATTTAATGGATGAAATGAAAAAGATTGTGAGGGTTACAAAGCCTGACCTCAAGATATTTGTTGGCGATTCCTTAACAGGAAATGACGCTGTTGAGCAGGCCAAGCAGTTCAACGAGTCAATCGGCATTGACGGAATAATACTGACAAAGGCTGATGTTGATGAGAAAGGAGGGGCTGCGATCTCAACAAGCTACATTACAAAGAAGCCGATCTTGTTCATTGGAGTTGGGCAGAAGTATGATGATCTGAAAGTTTTTGAGCCTGAGATGGTTGTTAGGGGATTGGGATTGGAAACTTGAATTTGGAAAGATTTAAATATTAGTTCCTATTATGGGAACTATTATGAAAAGCAAAGAAGATCACGTTCTTGAATTGTTTTTTGAAAATCCGACTAAAGAGTGGCATTTTGAAGAGATATTAAAAGAGGCAAAACTTGCGAGAAGCAAGGCAGACAGATGGCTTAAACAGTTTACTAAAGAAAAGCTGGTTAAAAGAGTAAAAGAAAGGGGCAAAATGCCATATTACACAGGCAATTATGAGTCTCCCGCTTACAAAAACAGGAAGAAATTGTTCGCATTAAACAAGCTTTATGACAGCGGATTTCTGAATCATTTAAGCTCGTTAAGAAAAGCTAAAACAGTCATACTTTTTGGCAGTTTTGCGCGCTCAGACTGGTACAAGAACAGCGATATAGATCTGTTTATTTACGGTGATCCAGAGGGCTTGAAGATAGGAAATTATGAAATGAAGCTCAGCAGGAATATACAGCTCTTTATTTGCCATAACCAGCAAGAACTGCATAAATTTGGGCTTGGATTGATCAGAAACATTATTAAAGGCAATCTTATTAAAGGCGATATGGACTTTGTGAAGGTGGGGATAAATGCCTGAATATCTGACGCAAAAAGAAGCAGAAGAAGCTTGATAATTTATGATGATTGTGGAATGTGATTTATTTCTTCAAAAAACCGAAAGTTTTATATACTAACTGCGAGTTAAGATATACTAACTACGAGTTAATATGAAAGGGCTGGCTGACAAGGAAATTGAAATATTGCTTCTTTTAGTTAAAGATATTTCCAATGATTACAATTCAAATAATATAACCAAAAAGATAAAGATCACTTCTGCCGGTGCGTTTAAGGCAATGAAAAGACTGGAAAGACAAAAGCTGATTGCAGGAAAAAGAATGGGCAAAGCAATATTTTATAAAGCGAATTTAGATGATTATTATGCATTCAGGGTTATAGAAACTCTGCTTATCAATGAAGCAAGGGAAAAGGCTTCAAGGTGGCTGCACGAGTTTACAGATTTATATGGCCATGCAGAGATTGCAATAATATTCGGCTCCATAGTTAATGATCCGAAAAATGCAAATGATATTGATTTATTGATGATAGCTAAAAAAGAAGATAATGGCGTCATAGACAAAATAATAAAAGAAAGAAGAACAATTTCTACAAGACCGATCCATGTGATAAAGATGACTCCCGAGGATTTAAATGCAAGCTTAAAAAGAAGAGATGAAGTGATTTTAAATATAATCGGCTCCTGTTATGTATTGCACGGATATAGTAAATTAGTGGAGGCGCTAAAAAATGTCAGAAGCAACCAATAAGGTTAAATGGTGTTTAGATAAGGCAAAAAAAGAGCTTCAGGACTCTAATCTGCATAGAGGGCTAGTTGAAACAGAAAAAGATGATGAATTGGCTAGAAGGCACATAACGAAAGCAGAGCATAACTTAAAAGCTGCCCTTTATCTTGAAAAAGGAGGGTTTTCAGACTGGTCTGTATCAGCATTCTTTTATTGCATCTATCATTGTTTCCTGGCCATCCTCATAAAATTTGGTTATGCATCAAGAAATCAAGAATGCACCCTGGCGGTAATAGAAATGCTTAAAGAGGAAGGGAAAATAGATATTGACCAAAAGTTCATAGATGCCTTAAAGATAGAAAAGATAGAAGAAAGGCAGGAGAGCAATATAATCGCCTTAAGGGAGAATTTCCAGTACACTGCTGATTTGGATTTTAAAGAAAAAGAGAAATTTAATAAACTGGTTGAAATGTGCAAAGAAGCGATAAACAAAACGAGAGAGATCGTATCAAAGACTTTGTAAAGTAAAGAAAAGCTCATCAATCGGATTTGGAAAGCTTCAATGCAGGGCTAGATAAAAAAGCCCTAAATTTTAGCTGTAAAGAATATTTTTTTGCTTTTTCTTCTCATTATAAGTATAGGGAATGTAAACCTTTTCCAAGGTGTAGGGATTTAATCCGGTATAATACATACATGTTGATACTGTCATCGGTGTTGGCGTAAATAATTGAACGCTTTCTGTATTTTTTAGTTTGCCTAATTTTGCAGCCAATACCTCAACTTCATCAAGAGTGCTTCCTGGATGCCCTGTCATGAAATAGTATTTTAAAGACTGATTTAAAGGCAGATTATATTTATCAAACATCTGCTTAAACTTATCAAAACTTTTGCTTGATTTGTTCATAAGCTTAAGCACTTTTTCAGAAAAATGCTCCGGTGCTATTTTTAAGCATCCGCTTATGTGATATTTTGATAATTCTTTTACATATTCTTCGCTTTCAACAGCCAGATCATATCTTATTCCCGATCTTATGAAAATCTTTTTTATCCCGGGTATTTTCCTGGCTTCTCTCATAAGATGCACGAGCCTTGAATGCGATTTATCTAAATGTTTGCAGCTCATACAAATGCTATTATCGCATTTCACACAATCCATGCCGTACATATTTGCGGAAGCCCCGCCAAAATCATCAATGTATCCTTTGAAATCTTTGTGTTTTGTAATTTTTTTCAATTCATCTAAAATTGATTTTTCGCTTCTTGAAACGATCCTGCTTCCCTGATGCAGGGAAATTGAGCAGAAATTGCAATCACCTATGCAGCCGCGATGGGTTACAACACTGAACTGAGCCATCCTGAATTCCGGGAATTTTTTCGGGATATCCCTTGAATAATCTAATCCATAGATGTAATCCAATTCCTGAGCTGTATAATTGTGCGCCTTATACTGCAAAACGTATTTATCTGCTGTTTTTTGCGCAATATTCTTTTTTTGCGAAAACATCAGCTGCATCCTGCAGAAAACTTTTTTGTCTTCTGAGGCTTCTTCATAGGAGGGAATTATTTCAAAATCTTTTGGAGCATTATCTGAAACAATGCAGGTGCCCTCTATATTTTCAATGCTTTTTCCTTGTTTTAGCTTATCAGCTATCTCAATTATCTGGTATTCCCCGCTTCCATAAACAAGGATATTTGCCCTTGAATCAAACAATATGCTCTTTCTCAGGCCATTATTCCAATAGTCATAATGCGTAAATCTCCTCATAGAAGCTTCTATTCCGCCGATCACCAGAACAGAATCCTTAAATAACTGCCTCAGCTTATTGCAATATACAATTACAGCCCTGTCAGGGATTCCTGAATAATACGGGTGTTTTTTGTCTTCAGACCTTAATTTTTTCAAAGGGGTATAATTAACCAGCATCGAATCAATTGAGCCGGAAGTAACTCCGAAAAATAATTTAGGCCTGCCGAATTTTAAGAAATCTTTATCTGTTTTCCAATCCGGCTTTTCAATTACAGCCACAGAATAGCCTTTGTCTTGTAAAACTCTGACCAGGATGCCGGCAGCAGACATCGGATGATCTGCATAATATTCCCCGCTTACCAGAATGACATCATATTGCTGCATATCCTGCATATTTAATTCAGCCATTATAAATGTTATGGTGCGGTATTGAAACACCATCATAAAAATTCGCTGAGAGACTTGATTTCGGAAAGATTTATATAATGAAACATCGAAATCATACAAAAACAACACGGAGGTGTTATTTATGGCTGATAAAAAACCGGATAAGACATTGGCAATAGTTGGGTTGATCCTAAACATAGTAATATTGCCGGGATTGGGAACAATAATAGCAGGAAGGACAAAAACAGGAGTGATACAGCTTGTGCTTTACATAATTGGAATACCTTTGATATTTGCCTTTGGGCTTGGCTTAGTGTTAATGGTGGCAATGTGGATCTGGGCTTTAGTAACAGGAATACAGATATTGCAGCAGGCAAGCTAGAACTAAGTTATTTTTCTTCTTTTTCTTTAAATTCTATTTTTCCATCTAAATAAATCCCCTTGCGCAGCTCTACAGGCCTCCAGCTGTCAATGATGAGTTCTGCATTGAGCCATTCTGCAAGCTCCTCCGGGTTGCCTATTGTTGCGGAGAGGGCGATCAGCTGCACATTTTTCAGAATCTCCCTCAGGATTGTGAGCAGGATCTCCAAAGTCGGGCCTCTGCCCGGATCATTCATCAGATGGATTTCATCTATGATGATTGTTCTGACATACTTAAGCCACGGAGTATGATGCCTTATCAATGAATCCAGCTTTTCAGCAGTGCATATTATGAAGTCATAATCAATGAGATAGGAGTCTGCAGAATCAATGTCGCCTATTGATAATGCGATTTTAATGAATTTGCCGTATTTATTTGAAAATTCTTTGAATTTTTCATTTGCCAATGCTTTCAGAGGAACGATGTAGATGGCTTTTCCCCTGCCTTCCATTATTGAGCTTATGGCAGCCAACTCTGCAACCAATGTTTTTCCGGATGCAGTTGGCGTGCAAACCAGAAGATTCTTTCCTTCAAGAAGGCCTTTGCTTATTGATTTTTCCTGGCAGGGACGCAGTTCTTTTATGTCTAACTGTTCCAGCGTGCTAAATAAGTCTTTGGGGATTTTTGATTTGATATCGTTAAGGTGCATAGCATAAAGAAAAACTAACGCATTATTAAACTTTCGCCTGCCACTCCTTGGTCTTTTTTTAATTTAAGCATTGATAGCATACTCAAAATAATCGTCAAACGGATTTTCCAGCTTCATCATCTCTTCCTTGCTGAGATGCTCAAAATATCTTCTGAACGGCCTCATTGAATTACCATGGGCAGAAATGGCAACATTAATCTTCTCTTTTTTCATTTTTTTCAAGAGATCTTTAATAAATTGCAGAACTCGTTTTTCAACCATCTTAATGCTCTCTCCGTGCGGCGGGGAAACACTATAAGATCTTCGTATAATGTGCAACTCAGATTCCCCCACTTGCTGAATGAAATTTTCTCTTTCTTTCCCATGCAGATGGTCTATTTTATGCCAATGCAGCAATGTTTTATAAGAATCTTCGCCTTCGGTTTGTATGAACTCTTTGTGCGACTTTCCCTCTAAATCACCATATGAGCGCTCAATCATCCGGTCATCTTCAATGATTTTTTTACACTCAGGGTGATATTTTAATATTTCTTTCAATGTGTCCTTCGATCGTAAAAGATGAGTGCGATAAGAAACATCTATTTCTTTATTCTTTAATTTTTTTGCTAATGCTTTGGCTTGTTTTATGCCGAACGGGGTTAATTTGGAGTCCTTCCAGCCTGTAAAATAATGCCTTCTATTATAGTATGTCTGAGCATGCCTAAAAATATAAATCTTCAATTTCATCTATGCGCCTCCTATATCCTGCTTTTACGAGATGTTTAATATATAAAACTTTTGTTCAATGTGCAAACAATAAAGAAATCAGACAATCTTCCTAAAATCCTTTCCTGCCACTTTTGCTTTGCTTCCTAATTCGTCCTCTATTTCCATTAATCTGTTGTATTTTTCCACTCTTTCCCCACGAGAAGGACCTACCTTGATAAAGCCAGAGTTAACAGCGACAGCCAGATCAACCATTGCTGTATCATTTGTTTCACCGCCGCCACGATGGCTTATAACTGTCATAAAGCCATGTTTTCTCGCCAGCATACAACACTCAATAGTCTCTGATAATGTTCCTATTTGATTTAATTTTATCAAAATTGCATTCATTGCTTTCATATCAATGGCTTTTTGCAGTCTTTTTGAATTGGTTACTGTAAGATCATCACCAATAACAGATATTTTATTTCCTAATTTTTTTGTTAATTTTACCCAGCCATCCCAATCATCTTCACTTAAACCATCTTCTAATGTAATTATTGGGTATTTTTCAATCCATCTTGAGAAATAATCGATAAGCTCTTCTGAAGTAAACTCTTTGCCGCCTTCATTATTAAGAACATACTTCCCTTTTTCTTTGTCAAATAGTTCAGAGACGGCCGGGTCTATGGAAATAGCAACGTCCTTGCCTGCCTGGTGGCCTGCGTCTTTTATTGCTTTTAAGATAAGATCAAAAGGCATCTCATTAGATCCCATTGATGCTGGAGCAAATGCTCCTGTTATTGTTACATCTGGCTGTTTGATATTTAAAGATGTTGCAAAGGCCCCCTCATTCCCAACATTTGTGTTAAGCCCGATTTCCTTGAAAACTTTTTTTAACTGCAAATAAACTTCAATCCCGGCTCTTACATTCTCTTTCACAGACCGGCCGCCTATTGGAGAAACCATATACTCCTGGAAGTCGGTTGATTTATCTGCATGCTTTCCGCCTTCAATAACCACCATCATAGGATTTGGCAGTCTCCAATCTTTTATATCCAGCTTAAACGCTTCTCTTATATATTTATAAAGAGGCACTTTTTTTTCATTAGCCATTGCCCTTGCTACAGCCACACTCACACCAAGTATTGCATTAGCTCCCAGATTTTTCTTATTCTCGCTGCCGTCTAATTTAATCATTGTCTTGTCTATTTCAAGCTGATTTGAAGCATCTTTGCCTTTTAGTACAGATGCTATTTTTACATTTACATTTTCAACAGCCTTGAGCATCCCTTTTCCATCATATCTTTTCTTGTCCCCGTCTAAAAGAACAAAAGCCTCATGAATTCCAGCAGAAGCACCGTAAGGGACAGAAGCTATGCCAACAGCGCCTGATTCCAATTCGCATTTAACTTCAATTGATGGAGTTGAGCCAGAACTTAGTATTTCTCTTGCCTTTATTGCCTTAATTTCATTCGCCATATTATCACCTTTTTATGAAATTTAATTATCCGATATAATTAGTGTCCTTGAACTTGCTTTTCATCCCCTTTAAGCTTGTCTGCTTTATAGCTTCGCTTAAATTTTTTGTCTTCTGAATCATCTCTTTTTCAAGGTTATTTATGTCTTTTTCAAGCTTTTTCAAATTAAGGCCGAGTTTCAGTTTTTTATCAAGGACTTTCAATATCTCCTGGCTTTCTTTGATGCCTATATGCATTGGATGGCCAAATGTTTCAGCAAGGAAAGTAACAGCATTTATGTTTCTTCTTTTAGCCATGCCAAGCAAAACGCCTGATACGCCGATTATCGGGCCGACAGTGCCGTAAATCTTGTCTTCGACATCAACGCCTTCTTTGTATTTCTTTATTATTTCCTTTGAATTGCCAGTGCAATAAACTTTTGATTTTTTAGGGGCAGACTGCAGGCCAATCCCGCCAAGAGTTATTATTTCCTTTACATTGTTCTTTTCAATTATGTCAAGCACTTTGTCGCAGAACTCAAAACATGCCCCTTCGTTGACAGGCTGTATATCGCCTCCCAGAAGCAGAAGATCGTTCCTTTTATCATTGAACTTTTTATAATACATGCCTATTTTGGGCAGCTCGACAAGATTGTCTTCATTCACAAAAACAGAATGGGGAAAATCATAAGAGAAGAAATCGTAGGCTTTTTTTGCCTTGAGGTCATCTATCAGAAAATCCTCTGCTATTTTTCCGACATTGCCGATGCCGGGCATGCCTTCTATCAGAATAGGATTGTTGAGCTTCGGAATTGCTGCAACCTTTTTAATCTCCCACATCATACCAGCCCCTTTTTCTCAAACTCTTCTTTTTTTGCCTTTCGCCTGTATTCCCCATACTTGTCTTCAGGAGAATATTTTGGCGGCCTTGCGCTTACTGCCTTGCCGCCGCAATCGCAAACTTCTTTTAATGTATATTTTCCGCATCCAATGCATTTCAAAATATGCGCACTCATTTTATTCTGACGAATGCACCTTCGCCATTCTTTTTCTTGATAAATGATGTAGCATTATCCATTGCCGTGTTAAGCAGGTTCTCAGCTTCCTTGTAATCATCGGCATTTACATCAACAACATATTTGCCGCCTCCCTTGTATCTTATTGTGAGCTTGTCAGATATCTTTGCATTTTTTAAGGCATCTTTTACTATTTCGATCCCATTCGGCTGGTAGCTTTTCAGCATAAGCTCTCCGTTTATTGCAACCTGCTGTTTTTTTATTCTTGATTTTACAAGCTCTTCCAAGCTCTTTGCAGTTTTTTTCTCAATGCCCAATAATTCCAAGCTTGTTTTGCCTTCAACAATGTCATAAAAGCAGGCATAGATACGGGAATATTTTTTAAGAATAATGCCTGCAATTGAATCATATAATTTTGTAACATCGATGCTCAGCTCTTTTGCAGCCTGCTCGATTATCTTTTCAGCCAGCTGCTCTTTTTTGACCTGGTCCAGCTTGTTTTTCTTTTGAGTTTCTGTGACTCTTCTTAAAGAAAGGTCAATATGGCCTTTTTCTGAGTCAATTCTCAGTACTTTGCAGACAACTTTTTTGTCCTTCTTTACAAAATCGTAGATGTTCCTTATTCTTCCAGGAGCAACTTCTGAAATATGAATCATGCCCATTCTTCCATATTCATCAAGGCCGCAGAAAACAGAATGATATTGGATGTCAGTTACAGTGCATAAAACGAGTTCATCCTCTTCGGGAAAACCTGTTTTTTTGAAAAACATTACTCCAGCACCTCTAGAACGCGGCCTTTTACACGCGTCTTGCCTCCAGTCGGCTCTATCAATGGCTTACCGCAGACAAGGCAGTTGACAACAGAAGTTGCCTTTCCAAAGCATATCTGCTCATTCTTGCATTTGGCGCATCTTATTTTTATGAATTTGCTTGTTGGCTCTTTTAGTTTCATGTTTAAAACCCCCTCGATATTGAAAAGAGAAAAAAGAGAGCTATTTATATAGTTTTCGAACTTATTGCTTGAATTCCACTTTTTTGGCCCTTATTCCCTTCTTCTGGACATGCTGCTTCTTGCAGACCTTGCATTCGTATCTCAGATCAGTCTTCTTTGTCTGCTTCTTGCCTGTCATCTTGAATTTTGTGACAGCGGGCTTTGAATAACGGCCAAGATTGCCATGGCCTCTTGCCTGGCCTCTTTTTCTGGCTCTGTACTTAGAACCATAGGACATTGAAGACGGGCTTCTCTTCTTGCCGAAGATTATAGCATGCTCTGTATGCTTTTTGCAATAAGGGCAGTAGCGCTTTGTTGTTTTTGGCAGCTTCATGCTTCAAAGAAATTGCGGACTATTTAAAAACCTTTTGTTGTTTAAGCGCTGATGGCTTTTAGCCTGCGATATATCTCTTCTGAATGAATGCATCCGAATTCCAGGGCTTTCTTGTAGAATTCACCAGATTCTTTGTATTTTTTTAATTCAAAATAAACCTGCCCCAAATTGAAATAAGCATCGCTGTTTTTATTGTCAATTTTGATGATTTTTTCATAGCACGAAATTGCGTCTTCGTATTTTTTCAGATGAACATAGATTTCGCCAAGGATGATGTAGGATCTTATGTACTTTTTATCAGCTTCTACTGCCCTGCTTAAACTCTTTATTGCTTCTTCAGTGTTGTTTAAGAATTTAAAATTTATCAGCGCAATGTCGCAGCATGCCTTTACATCTTTTGGGTTTTTTTCCAGCCTTTTTTTAGAATATTCCAGATATTTCAACTGCTTTTCTTTCAGTGTTTCATCAAAGCCCCCAAAATGGTGTATTGGGATGTCTATGCTCGATATTCTGCCTTTATTCTTCATAATGGAATTTTCAATTGCTTCATGGACTGCCCCTTCATATCTGTATTTTTTATTATTCCTGAACAATCTTGCAAGCTCTATTGGCAGATATCCTGAATAGCCTTCTCTTTTTTCGCTTAATTTCACCCAGCCGACATCGTTTTCATTATTGGAATAATTAAATAACATGAGCCTGAAGGCATCAAAATCCTCGAATTCCATTATTCTTTTTATGTTCAGCAGATCTTTCCTGTCAATAACCTCATCGGCATCTATTGTCAATATCCAGTCTGATGCTGCACTCTGCAGATAAGCATTCCTTGCTTCGCTGAAATCATTTTTCCACTCGTGCTTTATTATTTTTGCGCCAAAACTTTCTGCAATCTCAATTGTTTTATCTTCTGAGCCTGTATCAACAACGATTATTTCGTCAGCAATATCTTTGATGCTGTCCAGGCATCTTTTAATAACGTTTTCTTCATTTTTTACAATCATGCAGGCGCTTAAAGTAGGGGTTGCCAGCAATTTTATGAATTTTCCAAGAAAAACATCATTTGTTACCCATCTTCTGGATAGCTCTAATGGCGGCAGAAATTTATTGTTCAGTGTGCTTCTTATTGTAACAGCAGTCTTATAGCCTGATTCTTCTACTTTTTTAACAACATTCTCATTGAAAAGGCCATAGGGATAAGAAAAATCTTCAACTTTTTTGTTTATTTTTTCTTCGATGATATTTTTTGAATTTTTTATTTCATCATTTAAGCTGTTTTCATCTGATTTTGTCAGATCGTTATGGGTTTTTCCATGGCAGCCAATAACAAAACCTTTTTCAGACAGCTCTTGTATATCATTCCAGCTCATAAAAGCAGAATATGCTTCGCTCTCCGGAATGTTCTTTCCATCTGCCCAGTCTGAGGTGATGTAAAAAACCGCATTAAAGTTGTTTTCTTCAAGCAATGGAGCTGCATATTTTTTTGTGCCTTCCCTTCCGTCATCGAAAGTCAGCATTATTGGCTTTTCAGGAAGGTTTTTGTTGTTTACAAGAAATTCGTAAATATCGTCAGGGGTTATTGCCTGAAATTTGTTTTTGACAAGATAGTTGATCTGCTCCCTGAACATTGATGGCGAGATTGTCCACTTGTTCTTTATAACAGGCGCTATTTCGTGGTACATCAAAACAGGAATGTCTTTTCTTTTCATTCTCCTTCAATCTCTTCAGCCCTCCCCTTGCTTATAAGAAGATCTGCAATTTCTGAAGGAAGGTTTGCAATATTCTCCTCTTCAAAGGGGCCGTAAACTTCAAGCTCTTTTCCAACAAACTTCGGCACAGAGCTTAGGAACCTTATTGTTTTTGTTTCTTTAGCCTGAATTTCTTTTTTTTCAGGTTCTTCTTTGGCATGCTCAAACAAAGGCAGTTTTTCATTAAGAACGCTAAAGAGCACTTTATCCCTGAAATTGTCAAAGACAAGCAAAAGCTGGTCGAAAAGCATCTTTTCTTCATCCAAAAACGCTGAAGCGTCTATCAGGCTGGATTTAATCCTTGATTTGGCCAATGCCATGCTTATTATCTTCTTCTCCCTTCTCTCATAGAACTCTCTTAATATCTTGCTTAAGTTTGCAAGCTGCTTGGTTGTCTTCTCTTTTTCCTCTTCAGCAAACAGTTCGCTTTCTGCTTTAAGCATTATCTGCCTTTTATCCTTCAGATAATTCACAACGTCTCCGAAGAAAGAATCGTCCAACTTCTGCAAGTCCTCTCTTTCCTTTTCCCTTCTGAGAAGATCGAACAGAGTTTCAAGAGTTATAATAACTTCCTTATCGCTTTCCATTTTCCCCCAAGGCTTCTAATTATCCACTAATATATAAAGATTTATTTTTTTGCAAGGTGATGTTACAAAGTACCATAATACTGCATGAAAAATGCCACTTTATACTTTACTTTCCCAAAGATTTATAAATAATGGGTATTTTTAAGTTGCTAAGCTGTATATTGGCTTTAAAATCTAAATATTGAGGTGAATAAAATGGCTGGAATTCAAGGATATTGCGTGAAGTGCAAAAAGAAAGTGGATATACAAGGCGGAAAAGAGTCTGTTACTTCGAATAAAAAGAAGATCCTGAAAGGCAAATGCCCTAAATGCACAACAACAGTGTGCAGGATTCTAGGAAAGGCATAAGTTTATTATTTTATTTTTTCTTTTTTAATTAAAAAAGCAATCAGAGTTCTTTCCACATCTTTTCAAATTGTTCTTTATACAGTTTGGCAACATCCTTGCTTTCTATTCTTATAGTTAATGGCGTATCTGTCAGTACAAACATTACAACCTTATTGCCATAAACAAATAATGCTACTGGATTAAAGGATTGTTGCAATTTTTTGTAAGTAACCATGGTATGCCGATATATTTGGGCACCCTCGACATAGAATTGCCTAGATCTAATATGATATTTTTCACGTTCAATAAAATACCGTTTAAGGAAGTGTTCTGGAACATACTTCTTAAATTCCTCGCCTAGAGTATTAAAAGCCAACATCTCTTTTCCAGTCTTGATTATATCATTGAGTATAGTCTTAATGCCCTCACTACCTTCCAAGACTTCAACTAGCGGCTTATTCGCCAAAGGTTGGCGCAGTGATTTGAGTTGCGGCATTATGGATTGTATAGATAGGTATTTTTGTTGAAGAATTTTTTCTTGGTCCTTAAGATGTTCTAGAAGTTTATTGGGATCTGTAGGCATAAAGTATCTGCTACCATTCTTCAATACATAAGATGCCAAACCCTTATGCAGTAATTTATTTAGCGCATCATAAACGTGGGGTCTGGATATTTTTGTACGTCTGGCAATATCTGAAGCCAAACATTCGTTTAACTGCAATAATATGACATAAACCTCGGTTTCATTCTCGGTAAGTCCTGCACTTTTTAAAATATTGCCATCAAACATGGGCATTGAAATATGTTGGAGTTTTTAAAGTTTACTATAGTTGTACTATGATGGTACAACATAAATTAAAATACATACATGTTATCATTCCATTATGATAAACTGCATTATTGATGCATCTTATGACCAGTATGCTTGGAGATCCAGATTGACAAAATGCCCTCTACACGAACAAGACCTTACAGATATGAAATTAATGGGGCATAAAGATGCACAGCGGAAACTGCTTTACAAAAGCAGCGAGCGTGACAACTGCACACTTATGCAAGGTGCAGGATTTTTGTATAAGCGCAGAGTATATCTGACCCTGGGCGTCGGTTCAATAAACATTTTAGAGGCATTCTCTCAATTTGGTGAAGTTGAAGGCATCGTTGGTACCGGTAATGCTTTGTTTTTATCTAAAGATTTCAAAAATGTCTATAGCACTTTATCGTATGAAGAAACTATCAACAGATACGAGATTGACAAAACTAACAGGACATTCAAATATTCTGAAGGAGGGCCAATAGGGCCATTGATTGTTCTTAATAGAGTATTTTGCAACTATGAAGAATATGTGCATATTAAGGGGTCTAGATGTAATGATTTGGCTTTTGACTTGGGCAATGCCTTTTTTGTTAAACCTATGAAGTTTGGCCATGAAAGATCAAGGCTTAGGGCAAAGTTTGTGAATGCTGTTAGAACCGTCCATTGTGTGCATCACCCCACAATTATGGAAAAAGAGCTGTTTTTTGACTCTGCTGACAACATTAAAAATATCATTAATAATTTTGATGGATATTTCCTTAAAGGATATACTTACTTTTCCAATACTTTCGCTAACTCCATAGGGATGGTTGCAAATTTTAAACTAAGACTTTTAGATAACCCTTCAGAAATTGTAAGCTACACCATACTAAAGCTAGTAGAAGAGTTTTCAAGAAATCAGGAACAAAACATCAAATTCACTTAAAATTCTCAAGCACGAAATTGGTCATCATCTCATTCCCTGCTGCCTTGTAGAGCTTTAATGCCTCTGCCATTAATCCGAGGTTTACACATTCTGCTGCAATGGCTTCGATCCTTGCAATATCGCCGGAATTCTCTATTGCCAATGCTGCCAGCCTTATCTGCTTCTCTTTCGCAAAGTCTTCTGCCAGTTTAATCAGTTTTTCTTTTTCTCCAGCCAATGCAAGTGCTTTCACACCATCTTCAAACTTGCCCATTCTAACCAGCTGGCTGCCTGCATCGCCAAGGATCATTTTCCTGTTCTTTTCATCCAGCATAGAAATGTTTACCTTGTCCATCCCTTTTTCAATGATCAGATCGACAAAATTGCTTGCCATATTTGTTATTTTGGAGTAGAAGTATTTAAATTTTATTATGATGAAGAATATATTTGGATTTTAGTAGCTATGAAGGATAAATCTCGAGTCTTGGATCAAAAAATTTCTTCCAAAATAACCTTCTCTCTTTTTCATCTTTCGGTATGATTTTGAAAGGGGAGCTAAGCGGCTTATCTTTAACAGCATTGATCATGCCTGTGCTTGGTTTCCATTCTATGCCCAGCAATTCGAACATGTTTTTCAGAACATAGCATCTTTGCATAAGCGCTTTTATTTTAAGCTGCTCTTTTTCTTGGCTTATGAGCCTCTTCCATTGCTCTATTGAGCACCTTTCTATGGCTTCTCTTATTTTTTCCAATTTTTCTATTGAGTTAATGAGAATGCCATCAACACCGACAGCATAATAGGCCATGCCAGCAATAGGATCTCCTTCGTAAACAGAATGGCAGGATATCGAATCACACCTGAATTTTACATTTTTATATATGGCATAGATGTTAAGTGTTTTACACGGCGAATCTCTTATCTCAGGCCATATGCCCATTGGCTTAAGATCGCTAAATGACTTTATGACCATCATGTGGCCAGGCCCAAAAACACTGCTTACATCATATTCTCCAAAGTTTTCGATGCCATAATCTGTATATATGTCTGTATAAAGCCCATTTACAAGATGAAATGCCGCTGTATACAGCTTCCCAAGAAATCTTGCAATTTCAGGATTTGCTTTTTCAAAACTTATTTTTCTGCATAATTCTACGATCTCTTTGCCTGTATGAGCAATGTTGCTTCTGAAACCATAAATATCCCCCTTTGACTTTTCATTTATAATGCTATCAAAAAATTTTGCAATTTCCAATCTTTCCTCCTTTTTTATTCCTGCAAACTTTAAGTCGGCAAGCATGAAATAATACTGGGCTCTGAGATGCGAAGGCCCTGTTATCATTTTTGCAAGCCTTGCAAAAGAAACATCTAATTGTTTTCTTCTGCTTATGGCAAGAAGGAATCTATTGACCCATTCTTTTGAATAAAGAGAATGCATATTATCAAAGTTAAAAGGCTCCAAAGTAGCCAGATCCATATTCCCCAATGAAGCGGCTATGGAGTCCATCCACAAATCAAGCCAGTTCATAATTTCCACCTCAAATTCCATGATTCATCTTTAAGAAAGATTTCTCCATTTTCACCATTCATTTCAATTTCCTGACCCTCTTTTAAAAGCTCAGTTATTGGCTTTCCTGTAATTATGCCTTTTGCAGATACAATGCACGGAATTCCCATTTCCCTGCTCAAAACAGAAGGGTGTGATGTAAGGCCGCCAATGTCGCAGATTATTCCGGCAGCTCTGCCCATGATGGCAGTCATTGTTGGGTCTGTCAACCTGGTTACAAGGATATCGCCCTTCTTTAGCTTTGCATAATCTTTAACACTTTTTATGATCTTAACTCTGCCTTGCACTCCCCCTTTGCTTACACCAAGACCTTTTGCTATGAGCCTCATTTTATCCGCCTCTTAACATTTTATAATGCTGCTCCATTGTTCCCCTGATTATCGTAGGGTTATATTGCACAATTGACAAATTACAATTTTCAGAGACGATATGCAATCCTGTGCAATTCAGCCCATTGGCCAGAGCAAGGCAATTATTAATGCTGTCTTCATAACCAAGCAATATCCTATTATTTGCTCCAAAATTATCATAAACTGCTGTCTGCCACGTCTTAGGATCTTTTTTGCTCCCTATGGGGCTTGTTGAGATAAGATTTTTGTAAGGAATTACCTCATTTGCAACTAGCTTTGTTCCATTCTGCCTGTTATAATTATCAACTATTGTGTCCAAAGTGAATCTAAGAGTTTCATCAGTTCCGGCAGAAGCAACAACAGGCATAATGCCTTTTTCCTTTAGATAAAGCAAAGTATCGACTGCAAATGGCGTTGCAATGCAGGTAATTGCGCCTTCTTTAAAAAGCCTAAATTCCATTTCTGCTGCAAAAGCAAAATCATTTTTTGCACGTTCATATTCCTCTGGATGCAGCTCTTTTATTTTTTCATATGCAAATGGAATGCAGTTCTCAAGTCTGCCATTTACTTCAGCATACTGGTATATCGGACCTAACACATCAAACACAACTATGTCTTGCTTCATTTTTATTTTACTCCTGCGTTTTAAGCCCGCCTACTTTTGTTGTTTTATTTGTTATTGCTAATTTGAAGTCCTGAAATAGAAAAGGGCAATTTCTAAAAAACTAATGGGGTCGCCTAAATAACCATCTCTCCAACACTCAAGATGTTGGCTTTTTTACAATACTGCTTTATGTCTCTGGCTAAGCAAAGAGGATTTCCTTTAGACTGTGTGTATTCTTTGGTTTTCCGCCAAATCTCACCAACAGAAGTATCTGCTATATTTCCTAAGTTTGTATCGACCATAGCCGGGCATGCATGAGCATTTCCATTAGTATCAATCGTAATGCCATTATTTAGCATTATACATTGTCCGCTTCTTGTTGGCGAACTAAGTCCTGCTACAAGTGTATCAGTATACATATTTGCAGTTCTAATTAATTCTATTAGATTCTCCTGAGTACCTACATACGAATCCCAAACACTTTTTGCTCTGCCCTTGTTTATGGGATAATTACAGATAAAAAATGCATCATCTCCGCAAAATTCCCTTATCTTCGGAATTTCTCCTTTATTGTGCTGGTTAATGATTGTGATTACTCCCCATCTTGTCTCAATCAAACCATTTTCTCTTGTTCTATTTCCTGTTTTGTATGTTCCTCTGACATTTTCAAGATTTCTCATCACTCTATCAAATCCCTTAAATCCTGTTAATTTAAGATACGTTTCGGGATTTAATGAGTCAAAACTTGTAATTAAAGTCACGTTCTTATTGAATAATTCATTTACTGTCTCCTGATTAAGAAAACTGCCATTGGTATATAGGATGGCTATTAATCCTACTGCATTGGCATGATCTATTAACTGCATTGTTAAATCTTTATTTGTTAATGGCTCCCCTTCACCAGGAATACAAAAAACTTTTGCGCCTAAATCTCTTGCTTGTGAAATAATGTCCAATCTTGTGTCCAGATTAACACTATCAAAAGACTTATTATCATCTCTGTAACATTTAGAACAGCTATAATTACAGCCAAACGGCAAGTTCATAACTACATAAGATAATTCATCTTCTCCTATTTGTCCATCTACTTCAAGTTGGTTTGGATTTCCAACAAGTAATTTTTTTGTTTTTTCCATATTTATTCACCTTTATCCACTAAGAAGTAGTCAGACAGATTTATATATACTTAATTCGTATGATATCATACTAATATGGATAAAGCAGTTTTAACTCAAATTGGATTAACAAATTATGAAGCCGAAGTATACTTAGCTCTGCTTACAAATGGACAAATGTCGGCCTATGAATTAGCAGAAAAAGCAGGATTATACAGACAAGTTACATATGATTCCCTCAAAAGATTAATGGAAAAAGGTTTTGTTAGTTCTGTTCAAGAGGGAAAAACAAAATTATTCAAAGCAATAGATCCAAAATTAATCTTAGAATTCCTTAATGAAAGAACAGAGAATTATAAGCAAATTCTTCCTCAACTAACAAAATTAAATGAACAAGCACAACAATCTCTTTCCGTAGAAACCTACAAAGGAAAAAATGTTGTTAGAATTGCTCTTAGAGATATAATAGATAATTTGAAATCAATTGGAGGAGAAATTCTTTGCACTGCAGTTGAGGAATCTATACCCTTCGCAAAATACAAAACGATTTGCGACCAATATGAAAGAGATATGATTAGGTTTAAAATAAAAGAGAGAGTGATTATCAAGGAGGGCGATAAAGGAATATTTCAAAGAGGAACATCTAAATATAGAAAAATTCCTAAGAGATATTTTAACCCTAATCCCGTACAGATTTATAGAGATAACGTACAAACAATTGTCTGGGGAAATCCTGATTATTTAATTATCATAAGAAATAAAGAAGTTGCTGAGTCATATAGGAAACAGTTTGAATTAATGTGGAACATAGCAAGGCCTTATAAAAATAAAAAACATTTAAATACGCCTATAAAAATCCCTTAACAATGAAACAACTAACATCAAAAGAGCTGAAAGATCTGTATTTCGGGTTTTTCAGCGAAAAAGGCCACAAGCTAATAGCTTCTGCTTCTTTGATCCCGGAGCATGATCCCACTGTATTGTTCACAGCAGCTGGAATGCATCCTTTAGTTCCTTTTTTAATAGGCCAGCCGCATCCACAGGGAAAAAGGCTTGTGGATGTTCAGAAATGCTTAAGAACAGATGATATTGATGAAGTCGGAGATTCTTCTCATCTTACTTTCTTTGAAATGCTTGGAAACTGGTCATTAGGGGATTACTGGAAAAAGGAAGCAATAGAATGGAGCTATGAATTCCTGACAGACAGAAAATGGCTTGGAATAAATAAGGAAAAGATATCAGTAACGTGCTTTAAAGGGGATAATGATGCGCCAAAAGACGAGGAATCTGCCAAGATCTGGCTCTCAGTTGGAATTCCGAAAGAAAGAATTTATTTTTTGCCGAAAAAAGATAATTGGTGGGGTCCTGCTGGCGAAACCGGTCCTTGCGGCCCAGATAGTGAAATGTTTTACGATACAGGAAAAGAAAAATGCAGCAATGATTGCAAGCCTGGCTGCTTTTGCGGGAAATATTTTGAGATATGGAATGATGTTTTCATGCAGTACAACAAAACAAAAGATGGAAGATTCGAGAAGCTAAAGCAGCAAAATGTTGATACTGGAATGGGTGTTGAAAGGACAGCTGCTGTCCTGCAGGGAAAGAAAATAGTCTATGAAATTGAGACATTCAAGCCGATAATTGACAAAATAAAGGAAATTGCCAAGATCAAGGAGCCAAATGAAGAGCAGCTAAAATCAGTAAGAATCATAACAGACCATATAAGAGCTGCAACTTTCATATTGGGAGATGAAAAGGCAATTGCTCCCTCGAATGTTGACCAGGGATATATCTTAAGGAGATTTATCAGAAGATCAATAAGGCACGGAAAGCTATTGGGCATTGAAAAGGAATTTCTGTCAGAATTGGCAAAAATAACTATTGAGCTGCACAAAAGCGATTATAAAGAACTGGAAAAAAATAAGGATTTTATATTGGATGAACTGAAAAAAGAAGATGAAAAATTCAGGAAAACTCTTGAAAATGGGCTGAAAGAATTTGAAAAAATCATAAAAAATAAAAAAGAGATTGATGGCGAGAATGCATTCCTGCTATTCCAGAGCTTTGGCTTTCCGATTGAAATGACAGCTGAGCTGGCAAAAGAAAAAAATGTCAGCGTTGATGTAACTGGATTTAATAAAGAATTTGAGAAGCACCAGGAATTGAGCAGGATCGGGGCTGAGAAAAAATTCAAAGGCGGACTTGCAGATTCTTCAGAAGAGACAACAAAGCTGCATACAGCAACTCATATGCTGAATCAGGCATTAAGAGTTGTTTTGGGGAAAAAGGATATTTTCCAGAGAGGATCAAACATAACGCCGGAAAGATTAAGATTTGATTTTAATTTTGACCGGAAATTGACAGAGCAAGAGCTTAAAGAAGTTGAAGATTTGATTAATGAAAAAATAAAGGAAGCACTGCCTGTTAAGCAGGAAGAGATGACTGTGGATGAGGCAAAGAAAAAAGGGGCGCAGGGCGTGTTTGAGCACAAATACGGAGAAAAAGTCTTTGTTTATTCCATTGGAGATTTTTCTGTTGAGATCTGCGGCGGTCCGCATGTCAAAAATACTTCTGAATTGGGGCATTTCAAGATAATAAAGGAAGAAAGCGTTGCTGCCGGTGTGAGAAGGATAAAGGCGGTTTTGATTAAAGCATAAATTTCTTTGATAACATTTATAAACAAAAAACCAATTCTTGTTCTTATGGGCCTATAGCTCAGTCTGGTGAGCAACTAACTTTGCTCAGGCAAATAGAGCGGCAGCCTTCTAAGCTGAAGGTCGGGGGTTCAAATCCTCCTAGGCCCGCTTTATAAAATGAACTTTTATGAATTTATTGGTGCTTTTATAGGAGATGGTTCTATTATTTATAACCCTCCCAGAACATATAGGGTTGAATTCGCTGGTAATGCCAAAGAGCAAAAAGATTACTTTTTAAAGATTTCAAACTTGCTTTATAAACTAACAAAAAAAAGGCCGCTAACCAGAATCAAAAAAGAAAAACTTGGTGAATCCTTAAGATTAGAGTTCAATAATAAAAAGTTTGTAGAATATTTGATAAATGAGATTAAAATAAAATTTAAAAATAAATCTCATAATACAGAAATACCTAAACAATTTTTACAATGGAAATATTCCAAACATATAATTCGCGGAATATTTGAAACAGATGGCTCTTTATATTTTTCAAAAAGTAAAAAATTCAAATACCCCACTTACCCAAGAATAGAAATAAAGACATGCAGTGAAAAATTGTTAAATCAAATAAAAAACATCTTAAAACAAAAAGATTTTAAAGTAACTAGCAATTCTGTAGTATCTGATACTACGATAAGGCTCTATTTAAGTGGGCCAATGATGTTAAAGAAATGGGTAAATGAGATTGGATTCAGTACAGAAAAAAATTTAACAAAATATTTACTTTGGAGGAGATTGGGTTATTATAAGCCGAAAATAACATTAAGAAGTCGATTGTGGTTACTGAAAGGGTCCGTGGTCGAATCCGGCAAGGCGTCTGCCTGCAGAGCGGAAGATTGTGGGTTCAAATTGGCTGAAGGTTCAAAACTTTGGCTTTGAAAGTCCCACCGGGCCCTTTTTATTTTAAAAACATGAAACCAATAAGAAAAGTTCTGATAAAAAAAGAGAAAAAAGAGCATATTGCAGAATTAAACAGAGATGTTGTTATTTCAAAAGAAAAGGCATACTTTGTTGAGGATTTGACCAAGGATTTTCATACAGCAGACGGCGTTATTTCCAAAGCTGACCTGAAAAAGAAAGACGGAAGCGAAATAGCAACAAATACAGGAAAGAAATTCTGCATTTTCACATCCGGCTTTATGGATGATTATAAAAGAATTGCAAGAGAAGCACAGATAATTTCATTAAAAGACATTGCAGCAATAATCGCAAAAACAGGAATAAACAAGAATTCTGTTGTTGTAGATGCTGGAGCTGGATCAGGCGCATTGGCTTGTTTCTTGGCTCATTTATGCAAGGAAGTCATAACCTACGATATAAGGGAGGATTTTTTAAAAATTGTTAAAAGGAATAAAGAATTTTTAAATTTAAATAACTTAAAAATAAAAAACAAAGACATTTACAATGGAATTGACGAGAAAGATGTTGATTTAATTACATTAGACCTGCCTTCGCCGTGGAATGCTATAAAAAGCGCTTATGCAGCGTTAAAGGTTGGCGGCTTTGTTATTTCCTACTCGCCCTCAGTTCCGCAGATGATGGATTTTGTAAATGTGATCAATAAGGACGAAAGGTTTATCCATGTAAAAACCATTGAAATAATCGAAAGGGAATGGGAGGTTGATGAAAGGAAAGTAAGGCCAAAGACAAAAGGCATCGGTCACACAGGATTTTTGAGCTTCTGCAGGAAGATAAAATGACAAAAGAACCGATTAAGCTGATGGCAATAATTTTTACAGTGGTGGTTGTCATTAACATGATCCTTTTTGCTTTTGGCGTAATAAGCACCTTTTATTTCTGGTTTATAATAATATTGTGCGCATTTATAGCGTATTTTGTAATACCTAAATTAAAAGCGATGAGATGATGAAAGAAGAAATCCGCATTTTAGGAATAGATGATTCACCTTTTGAAAAATTCAAGAAAGGCGATAATCTGGTTATCGGTGTTCTGTTCAGAGGCGGCAATTTCATGGACGGCGTTATGTCAACCAAGATAAAGGTTGATGGCGGTGATTCAACTAGCAAGCTGATTAAAATGATCAAAAAGTCTAAGTTTAAATCGCAGATAAGATGCATTGCCCTTAACGGAATTGCAATGGGCGGCTTTAATGTTGTTGATGTTAATGAATTAAATAAAAAAACAAAAATCCCCGTTATTATTGTCATAAGGGATTACCCGGATTTTAAAAAAATATTCGATGCTTTGAAAAAGATAAAAAAAGAAAGCAAAATAAAACGTATAAAGAAAGCAGGCGACGTGATCAAGGCTGGGAAGATCTATGTGCAGCTAGCTGGTTTAAATTTAGAGCAAGCAAAACAGATCCTGAAGATCAGCTGCACTCATTCTTACATTCCAGAGCCGCTTAGAGTGGCGCATTTGATCGCAGCAGGGATTGCAATGGGAGAAAGCAAAGGAAGGGCTTAGATAATTTTAGGAAAAACACCTTCCGGCAGGAAATTATATTTATAGTCTTTTATGACCAGCAGAGGCTCATAGTCTTCAATAATGCCTGAAAACTTTCTTCTGAATTCCATCATTATTTCGTGCATGTGCATTGGATCCTTTACGATCAGGAATATCTGGGCTTCGTATTTTCCCATCAGCTTTGCGCCGTATGCAACAAAAGAGTGCACAGACATGTAATTGAAAAATTCCTTCTCTTTTTCATCTGTCAGGTTAGCCAAGTGAAAAAACACAACATACAGATGATATTTCAGATAAGTGAGATTTATAATCGGGTTGAATGCAATTATTAATCCATTATTGACCATGCTCCTTATGCGATTAACAACTGTATCCCTTGGAATTCTAGTTCTATTGGCTATTTCAGATATTTGAGCACAAGCATTTTCAGACAAAGCTTTCAATATTCTGGCATCAGTTAAATCGAGCTTTATTTGCTTTTCATAGTCGAATTCGATTATCCCTTTTTTGATCTCCTTTGCGAATGCAACGCTTTTTCTTTCGAATTCAAACTTTAATCCAAGATCTTTGTAGAAATCATCTGGCAAATCCACATATTTAACTAAGTTAAATGCAGTTAAGCTTTCATAATCTCTTAAGTTTTTTCCGCAGACTGATTTTATCTTCTGCATTATCTTGTCAAATTGCTTCATGTCCTTAGCTATGACTTCAAAAACAAAATCCCACCTGCCGCTGCACTTGCCGAACCATATTCCTAAAGGAAAAGCTGCGAAAAATTTGATTAGCTCGTTCTCCCGCTCCTCAGACAGGTTTTCAAGCTTCAGTAATACTGTATGCAGGTAATAGCCCACTTTTGACGGGTTTGCGATGACAACGCTGCCCCTTATTATGCCTTTTTTCTCAAGCTGAATGATTCTGTATCTTACAGCATCTTTCGACAGCCCAACGATTCTTCCAATCTCGCTAGGGCTTAGCCTGGCATTCACAGCCAATGCGCCGAGGATTTTTTTATCTTTAAGATCTACTTTAATCTCCCTGCCATAGTCTGATTCAACAACCATGCCAATAAAATCAGTCATTTTTAATCTAATTAAGCTTATTTTATTTAAATCTTTCGTATTTAGCGTAAAAAATGGTGAAAAGTTTTATATAAATTTGAATTACTCCTTTTTAGTAGTGTTATTTGATGAAAGAAATAAAAAACAACATGATAATAAAGAAACTGAAATATGCGGACTTGACAGGCTTGCTGACAAGATTTGGCGAAAGAGGCCTCGGTAGAATTATGTACAGGGCTATGCTCGAAACTCATAAACTTTATGGTTCAGAATATGTTATTGGCAGATGTATAGAGCTGGCAGGCGATCCTCAAGGACATGGCCTGTCTTTTAAGCCAGAATTGGCTAAAAAATATTTTATAAAATATCTTAAACGAGCATACAAATGCATGAATGACGATAACTATTACAAAGCCATTGAACATTATACAAATGACTTAGATCAAAATGTAAGCGGATTTGCTAAATCTGTTATTGAAAAATTAAAGCTTCAAGAGAAAACTTAGCCATAATACAATTTATTCTGATCTTTCTGCTCCCTGTCAAGCTGGGATCCTTCCTTGTTGATCCTTGGCCTGTTTGATTCTTTGTCGCGCCTTAATGTAACGCCCAGTTCTCTTAAAAACATATTCATCCCGTCTTTCATGTTAAATGGGCCTTTTGCCTCGCCATGGACAGCAGGCTCACCTATAAACACAACTAACCCCTCTGACAAATAATCAATAAACAGCAAATCGTGATCAACAACCAATGCTGATGTTCCCCTTTCTTCCATTATATCGTGTATGACTTTTGAAACAACCAGCCTTTGCTCAATATCAAGATAAGCAGAAGGCTCGTCTAAAAGATAAAGATCTGCTTTTTGCGAAAGGCAATGCGCAATAGCAACTCTCTGCAATTCCCCGCCTGAAAGCTCGCTTATCTTTTTAGTCAGTAAATGCTTAAGATTTAGAGGCCTCATTAATTGAACATCGTATTTCTGCATTGCTTCCTTTAAAGCAACCATTACAAGCTCATCTGATTTTGTTTCGATGTACTGGGGCTTATAGCTTACTTTAATGTTTTGGTCAACAATTCCTTTGTCCTGCTTTAAGGCTCCTGCCAATATTTTCACAAATGTTGTTTTTCCGATTCCATTCTCTCCCAAAATGCCTATTGTTTCGTGCCTGTGCAACTCGCCTTTTTCAGCTTTCAACTTAAAGGCTCCAAGCTTTTTTTCAATATCATGCCAGCCTGTCAGCAGCATTCTTTTTTTGGATTCTGTTGGCGGCTTTACAGAAAATTTTATTGTTTTATCCCTAAAGCGGACATTTTCTTCTTTCAGATAGCCATCCAAGTAAATATTTATTCCGTTCCTAGTTGCCTTTGGCTGCGAAACAACTCCATAAACGCTTTCCCTGCCGTACATCATGTGAATCAGGTCAGTCATGTAATCCAGAATAATCAGATCATGCTCAACAACCATTACTGCTGTGTTTTCATCTGCAAGGCTTTTGATGAATTTGCTTACTTTAATTCTTTGCTTTATATCCAAATAAGAAGATGGCTCGTCAAAAACATAGAGATTCGCTTTTTTCAAGACAGTTGCTGCAATTGCAACTCTCTGCAGCTCTCCTCCAGAGATTTCATTGATGTTATTGTCGAGTATTTTTTCAATCTCCAGCTGCTTTGCAACCCTGCTCAATTCTTTTTTTTCATCCACTTTTTTTAAAAGATCAATTACCTTTCCTTTTGCTGTTTTCGGGATTGCATCAACCTGCTGCGGCTTATAGCTTATCTTTATCTGGCCTTTCTTTATTTTCTCAAAGAAAGACTGGGCTTCGCTGCCTTTGAAATGATATATCAGCTCGTCATAAGTTGCTTCTTCTTCCTTTCCAAAATTTGGCTTCAGCAATCCTGCTAATATTTTTAATGCCGTTGTTTTTCCGATTCCATTGACTCCCAAAATTCCGACAACTTTGCCGAATATTGGGATTGGCAGCCTGTATAAAGCAAATCCATTTTTGCCGTAGCGGTGTATTGGGCCTTCTTTCAATTCCTCTGGAAGGTTAATGATGTGTATCGCTCCAAAAGGGCATCTGTTGACGCATATGCCGCAGCCTGTGCAAAGCTCTTCATCAATCTGCGCTTTTGTGGTTAGGCCTTTAACTATGCAGTCCTTGCCGATCCTGTTGACAGGGCACACTCTAATGCAAAGATAGTTTCCGCAGCCTTCCGGGTTGCATTTGTCCTTTTCAACAACAGCGATTCTTGCCATATGGTCTGTTTTTGTTTATTGTTTAATAAAGCTTACGATTTTAAAAACGTTTATAAACAGACAAAAATTAATCATCCTATGAAATGCGAAATATGCGGCAACAAGGTGAATGAAACATTTTTGAAGAAGATAATCGGGACAATGGCAAAAGATGAGAAGGGGAAGCAGCATTATTTCTGCTTTGAATGCCAGAAGAAGTTTCAGAGCAAGGAAGAACTGCTGAAGAATATTAGATGATAAATGCCCCGGTAGCATAGTAGCTATTGCGGCTGACAGCAATTGATCAGCATTCGTAATCAGCAGGTCGGGAGTGCAAATCTCCTCCGGGGCTTTTTATTTTTCCAAAAAGCATTATTATGAAAAATAAAAAATCACTCAATGAAGAATTGCTTTCTAAAAGAGTCTTCTTTAGAGATGATACTATCAGGGATGAATTCTTTGCTAAGCTTAAGGCTCAGTTCGGTACATGGAAAGAATTAAGAAAGCATTTTGGCATTTATAAATCAAGACTAGAACATTTAAGAGATGGTGATATTTCAATACCTTATTCTACTTTCTTAGATTTATTGTCTCATTTAAGCACAGATGATAACAACTTCTTTAATAAACAAATCTTCTTAAAAGATAGAAATTGGGGGATGATTAAAGGGGGGCTTGCTACTTATAAAAAACACAGATATATTTTTGAAAAAGGAAGAAAGATTGGAGCTAAAAGTGCTAGATGCGGCAGGTATAATTTTCAATTTGATACGCCTCTAACCCCGCAATTATGCGAATTAATTGGCGCATTTATAGGAGATGGGTTTACCAATAAATATGGCGGCATGTATATGATTCAATTTACAGGACATTCTAAACTCGATAAAGAATACATTGTTGAAACTCTAAAACCAATTATTAAAGAAATGAGCCCAAATTCAAATCCAATCATTACGGAAAAAGATAATACGATGAGAATGACAATATACTCCAAGGAATTTTATAATTTATTGACAAAAAGATTCAAATTTCCATCTGGTAAAAAATCATATACTGTAACAATACCTGATGAAATTGTTAATTCTGAGGATCAAAAATCAATTACTAATTGTATTAGGGGCATTTATGATACTGACGGCTGTATTTTTTATGATAAAAGAAAAATTTACAAAACGCCATATTTAAGAGTACAACTAGGCACGGTAAGTGTACCTTTAATGAACCAAGTTTACAATATATTAAAAAACCTTAATTTAAATCCAAGAGCATATATTAATGGCAGAAAACATGTTATTCAAATTAATGGCTTTGAAAACGTTAATAAATTTATAAAAGAAATTGGCTTTTCCAATAAAAAACATTTAGATAAAATTAAAGATTTATAAGATCAAGGGTGCAAATCCCTTTGGGGGCTTTTAAATGAAACTAACTAAAACGAATTTCGAGCGCGCAATTTTCTTCAGCTGGTACTGCAGCACTGCTGACTGCAAGTTCTGCTATATGAGCACCCAACCGAAAGGCCAAAAGATGGCTGTAAGATCATTTGCTTCGATCTTGGCTGAATTCATCCTGTGCAAAAAGCTCGGCTGGGATATCGGCTTCCTGTCAGGCGGCCATAATGCGTATGCAGCAACGGATTTTTTAGAATTATTGAAATTAATAAAAAAAACCATTAATGAAAAGATATGGATCAATATAGGCCCAATAAAAAAAAGAGAATTAACAAAATTCAAGCCGTACATTAAAGGCGTTGTTGCATCTATAGAAACTATCAATCCCAAAGTACATTCTTTTGTCTGCCCTTCAAAGCCAATTAAGCCATTTGAAAAAATGCTTGAAGAAGCCCTGAAGCTGAAGCTAAAGACTGCAATGACAATAATACTCGGCTTAGGAGAAAATATTGATGATTTTAAAAAATTAAAAGTGTTCATTAAAAAATACAAAATATCAAAAATACACTTCTATGGCTTAAACCCGCAGAAAGGCACAATCTTTGAAAAATCAAGCCCTCCGAAAAAAGAATATATGGCAGAATGGATAAAGCTCACAAGAAAAGAATTCCCAAAAATAGACATACAGGCAGGAATATGGCTGGACAGGGTCGACTATGTTTCTGATCTGCTGAAAGCAGGAGCAAATTCAATAAGCAAGTTTCCTGTAATACGCTACTTTGGCTCAGAATATGCGAAAGAAATTGAAAAACAGGCAAAGATTGCAGGAAGAAAGTTTAAAGGAACTTTAACAGAATTCAAAAGGTTTGATGTTGATAAAGAGGTTAAAAGACTAAAAATTGATGAAAACCTGAAAGAAAAAGTAAAAAACAAGCTTGAGCTGTATCTGAGAAATCTAACTCCTACTTCTCTTTCTTAACTTTAAGCTCAATCCACCTTTCGGGCTCTTTTTTCATGCTTAATGTGCCTAAAAGCGACTTTGTTATTGTTCTTTTATGGCCCTCGACATAGTTCAGGATTATTGTGGAAAGCATATAAAAAACTACGCCTACGCCTATGAGTATGTAAAAAATCGTAAATATTTTTGATGCATTTGTTGTCGGATGAAGATCCCCAAATCCGATTGTTGTCAATGTTGTGGTTGAAAAGTAAAATGAATCAACCCACGACCATTTCTCCATATTATGATAAACTGCTGCTCCTGTAAGCAGGATTGCAAATACAAGAAAAACAGTCACCAATGCGCTTATTTTCTGCTCCATTCTATTTGTTCTTTATCTGACCCCATCTTGTTATGATTATTATTCCCAATACGCAGATCAATGTCACAATTAAAGCAACAAACACCCTGAAATAAAAGCTGTTGCCGCTTAACTTAAGATAATCAAGGACTTTATTGACGCCTTCAGTTATGAGATCCTTCCAGTACAATGCGAGGATAAAGGCAAATGCAGCAGATATTGCAATAGCTATGTTTTTCCTCACTTCCTTCTGGAAGTATTTTGCGTGCTTTACAAGCTTTTGGTTCAATTCGTTTTGTTTCATCATGAAGATTAAAAAACAGCTTAAATAAAAACATTTCTATTTGTACTGTTTTACTCATATGAGTAATGAATTACTTAAATATTTTACCTACGGCTTTGCCATTTTCCACAACAATTTATTCATACCTCAGCGAATCCGCAGGCCTCATAAGCGCAGCCTGCCTTGCTGGAAGCATTCCTGAAGCAATTCCTACAGCAACGGAAAACAACAGCGATCCAACAATCAAATACCATGGGAAATATGCCTTCAGGATCGACACTCCCATCTGGGTTGTGATGTAAACTACAATATTGCTCAATCCAACTCCGATCAACACACCGATTATGCCTCCAGTTAATCCCAATAATCCGGATTCTATCAGGAAGATCTGCGCAATATCAGAGTTTTTAGCTCCTATTGCCTTCATAACGCCAATCTCCTGCGTTCTCTCTAAGACAGAAGTGTACATTGTATTCATTATCCCTATTCCGCCAACCAGCAAACTTATTGCGGCAATTCCAATGAGAACAGCCTGGACAATTGTAAACACTGTTTTGAAAGTTTCCAATAGCTGGGCTGATGTCTGTATTGAGAAATCCTCTTCGCCCTCCTTCACATTCCTTTCGTCACGAAGCCTTTTTTTAATGCTTTCTGCAATTGCATTTGCATCTTCTCCTTCCTTTATCTGCACTATTATTGTATCATATTTTTCAGGCTCATTTAAAACTGCTCTTGCAACATCCAATGGAATAAGTATCTGCGAATCATCCTGGGGATTGCCTATCCTGCCCAATATTCCGATGATCTCAAAATCTTTTCCTTCAACTTCTATCTTGTCTCCCACATTAAGCTTTTTTTTGAACACTTTGCCTTCGCTGAACATTATGCCGACCAATGCCTTATAGCTATCGCCTTTCTTCAAGTCCTTTCCTTCCGTAATTTTAAAAGACTGCATGCTTTCGATTATCTTCCTGGATTCATCTGTCGGCATTCCAGTTGCCCAGCTGTATTTGAATTCATTGCCGCTTTTCATTCTTGCCAATTTATATATAAAACCGGCAGCAAGATCAACTCCTCTGACTTTTTTTATTGTATCAATATCTTTCTCTTTCAGCTCTGATGCTGCAGAGCTTCCGCCAACACCTGAAAAAGTTCCGCCAGGGCTTACGATTATCTTATCCACGCCAAGCATCTTGAACTGCTCATTTATTGTCTCCTGCAATCCCTGGCCAAGGCTGATCAATGCAACAACCAAGGCTATGCCTATGAAAATGCCAAGCATTGTGAGCCATGTCCTGGTCTTTCTTTCCCTTAGATTAAGGAAAGCGTATTTTACATAATCTTTGATCATTTTTTCCTCAATGCATCTACCGGGCTTAGCAATGCTGCCTGCCTTGCCGGCAAAGAGCCTGAAACAGATCCTATTAAAAATGAAAATGCCAAAGCGCTGATTATCAGTAAAGGGCTTATGTCTGCCCTGAACAATGTTATGCCATAGCCCTGCACAGCAAATTCAACTGCCTTTGCTATTGAAATGCCGATAACAATGCCAATAGCGCCGCCAGCCAAACTTAGCAGCCCTGATTCTATTAAAAATATTTTTGCAATATCTGAATTTTTAGCGCCAATAGCTTTCATTATGCCGATTTCATTTGTTCTCTCCAAAACAGAAGTGTACATGGTATTCATTATGCCGATTCCGCCAACTAATAGACTTATTGCAGCAATGCCAATCAAAACAGCCTGCACAACATCAAGAATAACTGTAACTGTTGCAACTCTCTGCTCTACTGTCTGCACTGTGAAATCTTCTTCATTTTCTTTAACATTCCTGAATTTTCTTAGCTCTTTCTTTATTGCCTCAGCAACTTTGACCGGCTCAAATCCAATTGATGTTGTAACCATTATCGAGGATATTTTTTCAGGCTCGCTGAATATCTCCCTTGCCGTATCAAGAGGAAGTCTGACGAGAAGATCGTGAACACCTGTTCCAATCAATTCTTGAATGCCGACAACCTCAAATTCCTTGTCCTCAACTTTTATTTTATCTCCCAGTTTTATATCTGTATCGAAGAGATCATGCACAACTTTGTAGCCCAGAACTGCCTTGTATTTATCAGTCTGCTTCAGCTGCCTGCCTTCACCTATTTCAAAAAGCCCTATTTCCTCTAATCTTTTTCTTGTTTCTGCGTCAGTTGAAGTGCCAAAAACAAGTGTATGCTTAATTTCATCATGAAATTCAATTCTTGCTGTTTCTGAAAGAATCCCGGTTGCAAAATCCACTCCAGCCACTTTGCTTACGACATCAAGGTCATCTTTTGTCAATTCGGATGCAGAAAGCGAAGAGCCTGCTCCTGGCGGGCCAAATGCAATGCCGCCGGCTTCAATGATCACCCTGTTCGACCCTACTTTTTTAAATTCTTCATTAAGCGCAGCTTTCATGCCCATGCTTAATGAGATAAGCGCAACAATGGCAGCTATTCCTATTAATATGCCGATAATTGTAAGAATCCCTCTTTTCTTTCTATGCAAAAAATTGCTGTATGCAAACTTAATGTAGTCTTTGAGCATTTTTATTCCTTTTTTCAATCAAAAAGAAAAAATAAAACTAAGCTTTTTTTCTTCTGCTCTTTTTCCATTTCCCATAGCCCCACCATGCTGCTACGGCAATGATGATCAGCAAAACAATTCCCCAAAAGCCATTGCCTTGCTCTATGCCGAGTTTTTCAGGGCTGATTAATTTAAGCTCCAGGCTGACATTTGCAGAATAATCCTTGTTGTTTGCATCCTTGTAATCAACTAAAAGAGGAAGTATTACCTTGCTGTCTTTTGCATTTTTCAGGAACAGCCTGAATTCTGCTGTTTCGTAATCATCTGAATCCACATTTCCCACATACACAACATCTGGGGAGACTATTTCATAATCATTTGTTTCTTTCAGTTTTGCATTCACAAATTTTATGTCTGTCAATCCTTTATTAACAAATTTAATGATTATCTTGCCTGAGCTTCCGACCTTGTATATTGCTGAGCTGTCTATGCTGATGTAAAGGTCTGGAACTGAGCCGACAACCAAGCCGATTAAATGCGATTTTGTGTAATTCTTTCCAAGCCGGTCTATATAATTTATTTCCAGCGGCATTTTATATACATCTGCTTTTGTTCCAGGCGCTGTTATCACCTTGAATGTTATTGTTTCCTTTAATCCTGCATCAAGATTTTTTATTGTTTTTTCATTTGAAGAATCAATTGGCGCAAAAGGCGTATCATTTAAGTTAAGCTTTATCCGGATATCTTTTAAGAGAGAGCTTGCAATATTCTTGATTACAATATTCAGCAAAGCTTCATTCCCGGGCACAATTATCCTTGGTGTTGAATTGGCTGATTCAACTGATATTATTGCTTCATGCGCCTGTATGCTTATATTAAATGCTCTTGTTGTAACCCACTCAGAGCCTGATGCTGTTTTGTAGCGGACCTTGATTTCATTTTCACCGTCAACAGCATTCTCATCAACCTTAAGCCTGAATTTTGCAATAACTCCTTCTGAGCCAAGCTGTATTCCGGATATGCTGCCGAGGTTTTTAGCTGTGCTGTCTCCGGAGCCTATTGAAAATGGATATTGCGGAATAATATCAAGCGTTACATTAGAGGCTGCCCTCGTTCCCCAATTTTCAACTTTAAAGCGCAGGTCAACATATCCCGCAGGCTCTGCAGGGTCAGGCTCCTGGCTTATCAGGGTTATTTTTATATCCCTGCTTTCAGGATTCGCAACAGTTGTAGTGGTTGTTATGGCATAAGCAATGTTTATTGAAATTGCCAACAAAACAAAAACCAAAATCGCATACGCTATTTTCTTATTCATCTAACCCACCCCATTCAAGCTTTTTACAATTTTTCCATCTCTGAGATATTCAATCCTGTCTGCCTCTTTTGCAAGAGCTGCATCATGAGTGACCAAAATGAAAGTTTTGCCTTCTTTTTCGTGCATCTTTTTTAAAAAGTGTATTATGTCCCTGCCGCTTCTGCTGTCGAGATTTCCTGTCGGCTCATCAGCCAATATCACCTCTGGCTTATTTGAAAGTGATCTGGCAATTGCCACTCTCTGCTGCTGCCCTCCGCTCATTTCTGAAGGCTTGTGGCGCATCCTGTCATTTAAGCCCACTATTGCCAAAAGCTCTTTTGCAGTTTTTATGCGCTCATCTGCCGGCACATCCTGGAAAGTCATTGGCAGGGCAACATTCTCAAGGGCTGTTAATGTAGGTATTAAATTAAACTGCTGGAATATGAATCCTATTTTTCTGCCTCTTATCTGGGCAAGATCTGATTCATGCAATTTAGCAATATTCTGGCCTTCAAGGAATATGTCGCCTTTTGTGGGAATATCCAAGCAGCCAACCATGTTCATTGCTGTACTTTTTCCGCTGCCGCTCGGGCCCTGTATTGCAACAAACTCGCCCTTTTTGATCTTAAGGTTGAGGCCGCACAATGCATTAACCTCAACTTCACCCATCCTGTATGTTTTCCAGACATTCCTCAATTCGATTATTGCGCTCATTTTTCCTTCAGCATTTTATTTATATCCCCGCCGAAAAATTTTGACAGCAATTTAGTCATTACATCAGCTTTGACCAGAATGATTCCGCGGGCTCCCATTTTTTCACCGCTTAAAACCAGAAATTTTTCGCCTTTGCCTATTCCTAATTTTTTCCTAAGCTTTGACGGCAGCACCATCTGCCCTCTTTCACCAATGATCGTGCTTCCGTAATATTCAAATGACTTGTCCTCAAGCATTTTTGAGTATGATTTTTCATACTTTATAAACTTTTCGTATTAATCATACGTTTCATACCTGAGTCCAGCAGACATAGCCTGAGAAAAATGCAATGAAGCTTTAGAAAAACATATAAATAAGCCATTTCTTCATTCGCTTATGAAAAAGCGGAGAATGAACAAACAGGTCCTTGTAACATTATTTTTAGCATTTATAATGGTGTTCAGCACTTTTGCCGTTATTTTTGACAGATACACGAATGTTGTAAAGCTGAAGTATAACGGCCATAGTTTCTCACAAAATGGAAATCTTTTTGCAACAAAGATAAACGGAAATAATGTTTATTTTGACAATTTTCCAAAAAATGTCGAAGACATAAATTTAAGCAGCGATATTGTAAGCAGAATATCAAACACGAAAATGCTTTATATCACTTATGATATTTCACAGGACACGCGCAAGATAATGGGAAAAACACAGTATGACCTTCAAAATGCGTTGTGGCAGAATTTCAAGATATATGCGGCAGCCTCGCTGATGAATGAAAGCAGTTATAATCTTCCTGTTGTCAGCTGCAGGAATGCAACAGCATCTGTGCCTGTTATGGAGCTCTCTTACTCTAATGAAACAGGAGCCAGTTTGGAAGGAAACTGCATATTTGTTTATTCAACTAATGAAGCAGAGTTGATAAGATTGAAAGACAGATTGTTATTTGGGTTATTTGGAATAATTAAATGAAAGATAAAGCTAAATCCAAAGATGAAGAAGTAATTAAAGATGTTTCTGAAATAGAAAAAGGATTAGAAGACGAGCCTGAAGAAAAAGAGGAAACAGAAAAATTTGATGAAAAAAAGACAACAAGGGTTTTTCTAATAGCAATTATTGCTCTAATTATTGTGTTTGCATTAATATTCAGCGTAAAGTATTTTTACAGTAAAGAAGAAAGCCTTCAGGAATACAAATACGGCGCGTATAAATTCACGAAAATCGGCGGCATGTGGTACACGCAAATACAGAATGAAAACAATATTTTCAACATTCCGCTGCATTACAATCCCGGGGAAGTAAAGAATATATCAGTTGTTGGAAAAATTGATGATAGGTTTAATTTCAGCAAAAGCATCTATTTGACATCTGATCCGGCAGAATCCGGGGCAGGCTATATTGCGCTGGCTGCTGCTGAATTGAGCTTAAACATGGTGCAGGGTTTGGGCTTGCTGCCAGTTGCGGCGTGCTCTGAAAACAAAACAATCTACTGCGCTGAAAGGCCGATCATCAACTGCACAAACACAGATGAGCCGGTTATTTATTTGAAAGAAAACGATAAAGCAGAAGTCGAGCTGAAAGGGAATTGTGTTGTGATTAATGGAAAGGATGTTGATTTGGTTAGGTCAACTGACAGATTGCTTTATCAGCTTTATAGGATAATGAAATAAATTACAATTCTAGAGCTCCATTTTCAGTAAGAACAATCAATCTTATCCCCACTCCAAGCTTCAGCAATGCTGACAGCACAGCCATATGCTCTTTTCCTGATCCTGCTATCATGTTGAAGGCAACTTCAATGCCCGTTATCTTTTTCTCGAGCTGTTTTTTTATGTTTTCGCTCAGTTTCTGCAGCGGCTCTTTTGGATCTGCAATTATAAATTCAACATTTTTCATTTTCGGAAAATCCTTTCTGCAGAGATCATCTGCCACAAGAAAAACCTTTTCCCACTGCTGGCTGTTGATTAATTTAACCAGATAATCCTGCGTTATTTTTGCCGGCGACAAGCAAGCTATTAGTTCAGTCATTTTGCATCACATATGTATAAATATGTTCATTATTAAAACAGCTATGTAGCTCAAAAACAAAATCCATCCTTCTGCCCTTGAAATCCTCTGCTTGTAAACCATAAAGGTGAGCAGCAGTATGCTCATTGCAACCATTATAGGAATGTCAAAGCGCAGCCATCCTGCTGTTATTGTAATAGGCTGTATGATTGATAAAATTCCTAATGTAATCAGCAATGTAAAAATATTAGAACCAAGAGTTTCTGAAACAGCAACCTCTTCCATGTTTTTCAATGTTGCCTGGATTGCAGCCGCTATATTGGGTATTGATGGTCCGATTGCGCCTATTGTCAGGCCAATGAGCAGATCTGAAAAGCCAAATGCGCCAGATATCCATGTTAATGATTTTGAAAAAAGATAGGATCCTATCAAGAGAAGGATCATCCCGAGAATAAAGCTCAAAACTCCTGCTTTTATTTTGCCAAACTGCAGACCGATAAAGTCCAGCTCTATCTCCACTTCTTTCAATTCTTTCTCTTTCTGGGCTTCATGCTTTGATTTTTCCTGCACCCAGACATTAATTAAGTATGGTATAAAAATAAGGATGAATGCCCAGCCTTCAGATCTTGTGATCTGGTAATCTGTGCTTAAAACAAGAACAACAATAGCAACGCACACGGCAAATATGCTGTCCCTTAAAATCAGAGATCTGCTGACCTTAAGCGGCTTTATCATTGCTGATAAGCCGGTCATTAAGCCGATGTTGCATATTATTGATCCAATTATAACGCCCAAGCTTATGTTTATATGACCCAGCTTTGCAGCCCAAATAGCAATTATTATTTCAGGCAAACTGACCATTATTGAAACAAGTATCAGGCCGATAGCAACATGCGTTGTTCCGAGCTTCTGCGCCAGAGGGATCAAAGAATCAGTTGCCCAGTCAGATCCCAAAGTAATGAAGATTATACTCAAAAAGATCATAATGACTAATAATAATATTATTTCGAACATAAGAAAAGATTTTAAAGAGTAATATATAAATGTTATGGGAAAGTATATAAATAATATGTGTTTATTTTTAATCTATGATCTTCGACTTTACAAGACTGGATATATTGCGGATGTTTAATATCAGCATTCCTTTTAATTCGCCCATTCTTGAGATAATTGATATAATAATTATGAGCATTGTGATTGGCTTTATTTTCAAAGATATTTTCAGAATGCCTGCTGTTGGATCATACGATCCCTTGAAACATTACGGAAAATTCAATTTTTCCAACTTTAAATTTGCTGTCGCAGTTGTTGCTCCTGCAATTGTGCTGCATGAGCTTGGCCATAAGTTTGCTGCAATGCTTTTTGGAGTTTCAGCAACATTTTTCGCAGCTTATGGATGGCTGTTAATCGGGATATTTTTGAAGATTGTTGGATTTGGATTTATTTTTTTCATTCCAGGATTTGTAGTGCCGCTTCAGCCTTTAACTTCCATGCAGAGCGGAGTGATAGCATTTGCCGGGCCTTTTGTAAATCTAGTGCTCTGGATCGGATCATGGCTTGTTTTGAAAAATAAAAAAGTGAATAAAAAATATTATTCAATATTGTATCTGACAAAGCAGATCAATATGTTTTTATTTATATTGAACATGCTTCCGATCCCTGGCATTGATGGGTTTAGTGTTTATAGGTCTATTTTTCAGATCATATTTTGAATTAGAGAAAACTTTATAAATAAAAGTGCATGTTCTTAGTTGTGCTCACTAATAAAACGAAGTGGATCATTGTAACTGGCGGTGTTCTTTCTGGATTAGGCAAGGGAATCGTAACTGCTTCTATCGGAAGGCTTCTCAATTCAACTTATAGAGTGATCCCGGTAAAGTGCGACGGCTATCTTAATGTTGATCCGGGCACAATGAATCCGATAGAGCATGGCGAAGTATTTGTTCTTGATGACGGTGGAGAGGTTGACATGGATTTCGGCCATTATGAAAGATTCCTGAATATAAACTGCAAATTCAAATGGAACCTGACTTCTGGAAAGGTTTTCAAAGCGGTGATTGACCGCGAAAGAAGAGGAGATTACCTGGGCAAGACAGTGCAGATGATACCGCATGTTACAGATGAAATTAAAAACAGGCTTTTTGAGATTGCAAATGAGGAAAAAGCAGACATCATGCTTATTGAAATCGGCGGCACAGTCGGCGATATAGAAAATATGCTCTTTATAGAAGCAGCAAGACAGTTAAAGTCAATGGTTGGCAGGGAAAATATTCTATATGTCCATCTTGCATTCGTGCCTGTTGTCGGCGGTGTGGAAGAGCAGAAAAGCAAGCCAACGCAGCAGAGCGTTTCAATGCTCGAGCAGAGAGGAATACAGCCGGATATTGTGATAGGCAGATCAGAAGATTATTTGCAGGACAAGATAAAAGAAAAGATTGCCCTGTTTTCCAATGTAAGGAAAGAGGAAGTGATATCAGACCCGAAAGTGGAGACAACTTATGAACTGCCGATTATTTTTGAAAAGGAAGGATTGCTGAAAGTTTTAAAAGAAAAATTAGCTCTCAGGAACATAAATGATTTAGTTGAGTGGAAAAAATTAGTTGCAAATATAAAAAATCCTAAAAACAAGGTCAAGATCGCAATCTGCGGCAAATACACTGCATTGATGGACTCTTACGCAAGCATTATAGAGGCGTTGATGCACGCAGGGGCGCATCTCAATGCAAAAGTTGAACTGAAATGGATTGAAACAACAGAGATAGAAAATGGAAAGGTAAAAGTTGAAGATGCTTTAAAGGATGTTAATGGCGTTATTGTTCCTGGCGGATTTGGAGCAAGAGGAACAGAAGGAAAAATAAAAGTGATACAATATGCCCGTGAAAATGACATTCCTTTCCTTGGATTGTGCTATGGATTGCAGTTAGCAGTTATTGAATTTGCAAGAAATGTCTGCGGCTTGAAAGATGCAGGCACAAGCGAGAATGACGAGAAAACAAATAATCCAGTCATAGATATTTTGCCTGAGCAGAAAAATGTAAAAGAGAAAGGAGCTACAATGAGGCTCGGCGCCTGCAAGGCAGTTTTGAAGAAAGGAAGCATTGTCCAGAAACTTTACAATTCAGATGAAGCTTCTGAAAGGCACAGGCACCGCTATGAAGTCAATCCAGACTATCATAAAATACTGGAGGAAAAAGGATTGATGTTCAGCGGAATGTCACCTAACGGAAGATTAGTTGAGTTTATAGAGCTTTCAAAACACAAGTTTTTTATAGCCACGCAGGCACATCCTGAACTTAAATCAAGGCTTGAAGATCCGGCTCCATTATTTTACGGATTTGTAAAAGCAGCAATAAAATAAATGGCAATTAAGAACGTATCGCAAAAAATAATTCTGGCTGAAAAACATAAAATCTGTAAAAGTCTGTTTTCAAAGGCAATTGGATTAATGTTTTCAAAGAAAATAAAGGATTTTGCATTGGTCCTTGCTTTTGATGAAGAAAAAAGGATTTCACTGCATATGTTCTTTGTTTTTTATCCGATTGATGTGCTGTTTTTAAATAGAGATAAAAGAGTTGTTGAGAGGAAAAAAAACTTTAGGCCCTTTGCTATTTATAATAGTGTTAAAAGAGCAAAATATGCTGTTGAATTACCTTGCGGCATTATTGGCAAAACAAAGATCAATGACAAAATAGAATTCTAAGGGTATATAGTGCATATAACAAGCTTTATAAACCATAAGGCATTCCTGAAAATCATGGAAATCATAAATAAAGATGAATTCAAGATAAACAAGGAAGCAATTTTGAGGGGGATATTAAATGGCGCTACATTTATTCATCCTACTGACACAATCTATGGAATCGGCTGCAATGCAAGGCATTTTGGAGCGGTAAAAAAAGTAAGGGAAGCGAAGCAGCGATATACAAGGCCTTTTTCAATTATTGCCCCTTCCAAAGAATGGATCAGGGAAAACTGCGAAGTCTCAAAAGAAGCAGAAAAATGGATTAATAAATTGCCCGGACCATATACCCTGATTCTAAAACTGAAAAAAAAGGATGCGGTTTCTCCAAATGTGAATTCTGATCTTGATACTCTGGGCATTAGAATTCCAAACCATTGGTTCAGTGAGGTTGCTGCTGAGCTGAATGCTCCGATTGTGACAACATCTGCCAATGTAATTGGCAAGGATTTCATGACATCGCTTGATAATCTTGATCCTGAAATAAAGGTGAAGATTGATTTCATACTATATGAAGGAGAGAAAAAAGGCAGGCCTTCAACAATAATTGATCTGACTGACAATGAAAAGGTCATAAAAAGATAGGAAGTTTTTTAAATTACGTTCTATTATTTTGCATTATGGAAAAGAAAACTGATAAAAAACTGAAGATACTTGCCGCTGGAGATATACACGGCGACATGAGCCTGGCTGAGAAGCTGGCAGAGCAGGCAAAAAGGGAAAATGTTGATTTGGTTATTCTTTGCGGCGATCTGACAATGGGAGACAGGTCAACAACAAACTTAATCGGTCCTTTTAAAAAAAGGAATGAGAAAGTTTTGCTTATTCCAGGAAATCATGAAACAGTTGCAACAGCGGATTTTCTTGCTGAAGTTTATGGAGTGAAGAATATTCATGGCTATTCTGTGAAATACGGCAATGTAGGAATCTTTGGAGCAGGCGGCGCCAATATTGGATTGTTTCAGATGGATGAAAAAGAGATTTATGATCTGCTGAAGAAAGGCTTTGACAAAATAAAGGAGTTAAGCAAGAAGATAATGGTTACACATGTGCATCCTTCAGGAACAAAAATGGAGAAGTTCACGCAGTTCTTTCCAGGCAGCTCAGGAATAAAGAGAGCAATAGAAAAATTCCATCCTGACATTCTGCTCTGCTCCCATGTGCATGAGGCAGAAGGCATAGAAGAAATGGTTGGGAAGACAAGGGTCATAAATGTCGGGAAGAAAGGGAAGATTATTGAGATATAAAAAAGAGCTGATTCATCTATTTAGGCTTTCTTTGTTTTGTGGTTGCCAAGTTTTTTCTTTAATTCATTGTATTCTTTCATATAAAGCTCTATTGTGGGCTTTAAATCATGGTTTTTTTCATATGCCTGCAAAGATGCATAGTATTCTGCCCTGTTCCTGAAATCTATGTTTATCGGGGGCAGATTATGCTTGATGAGGATATTATTTAGCAAGATTCTTCCCACTCGCCCATTTCCATCCCTGAACGGATGAATATTCTCAAATTGGTTATGTACAACTGCCCCGAGAATCAATCCAGGATACCTATTTTTGTTCTTTTCATACCATTCTGCCAAACCGCGCAGAAGATGATTTATTCTTGCCTGCGGCGCTCCTTCATGGACAACATTTCCCCCGCTGCCCATGACAACTACTTCTTCACCTCTTTTTCTCAGTTTTCCGGCAAATGGCTTGGAATTTTTGAACACAATCTTATGCATTTTTTTTATGAGCTCTAATGAGATATGCTCTTTTGTGTTTCGAATATATGAAATTGATTCATCCACTCCAAATGCTTCTGCAATATCCTCTTTTGACTTATTGGGCCATTTGTCTTTTTCCAGCAGCTCTTTCACTTCTTCCTGATTTAATCTGCTTCCTTCTATGGCATTGGTATTGTATGTGAATATTTCTGAGAATTCTTTCCAGTCTCCTTCTGATAAATGGCTTATTTTTAAGGGTATTTGAGCTTCAAGCTTTCTTATTGAAGCTATCTCTTCTTCTGAAAGTTCCACCTGAAGCGGATCTTTTATGATTTTGTATTTGTGTATTTCTTCAAGGATAAGCTTTTCAGCTATTTTTTTCCTTTCCTCCAGCAAATCTATGTCCTGCCCCAGATATTTTCTGAATTTGTAAACCTTAGCGCCCTCCCTGTAAGAATGCGCCAAAAAATACTTTATTCGCTTTCCTGCCTTTCTTTTCTCAACGTGCATAGAATAATATAGGTGACTACATATTTAAATGTTTTGGTATTAGGTGACTACATTTAGGCTATTTTGTAGTCACCTAAACAGGAATTCTTATTTTTTCTGAGAAAAGTTTTGTTCAGACCTACCATATCTTAATCATCGGATACCTTCTGACAGATCTGAAACCCATGAATGCTCCTAGAAGTATTAAGCATATGCTCAATATCCAATAAATGTTATCAAATACTAGTTTAGAATTAGAAAATGTTAGTACAAATGCACTTGAAAAGAATAGATTTACGCCAATAAAGATGACTATTGTTGCGATTATCCTTAAACCCCAACAATATAAATCAGATGTCAGGTCGATTCTATCAATAGTTTTTGCAAGATACCAGCTTCCAGCTAAGATTATGTAAAGGAATATCAAAAATAATATCCAATCTATGTACTGACCTAAAAAGGAATCAAGTTTAATGTGCCTGTCAACAAAAATGAAAAGCATAATTACAATAATTATATTCTGTAGCAGGTTAGCGTTATTTCGTATGTATCTTAATCTAAGAAGCCAATACTTATACCCAGTCCATATAGTTATTAAAAGTATTGTTGTTATTAAAACATCAATTAATCCATCAAATTTGAATGAGTTTGAAACATCATACCACGAATCAGATAATCTTTCAACGAAGCTTTGCTTTACTATAGGTGTGGAGTCAGGTTGATTTTTTTGAGATGAGAATAACATTAATAACAATATCAACCCAATTAGGGGTATGAACTTATAATATCTGCGTATTTTATTGTCATGAAATTTCTTAATATTTTGTGTGTGTTTACGGATTGCATCATGCATACATAACCGATATATAATAGGATATATAAATTTTACTTAAAGATCTGTACAAAAATAGATTTTACCAATAGTTAAGCAAATCATGGCTTCTCTACCCTTTCATCACTGCCAACGGCACTAATCTGACAACTATATCCCTGACTGATGTGAAAGCCTGGCAGCTTCATATGCCAAAATAAAGCATGCTTAAACCGCAACATTTATATATGAGTTAGGCATACCTAACTTTATGAACTTTTCAAAAGAAGATTATATCAGGGCAGCATACCATCTTAGCGAGGAGTCTAAAGGAGAGGTCAGATCCATTGATCTGGCAAAATACCTGAATATATCAAAAGCCAGTGTTTCTGAGATGTTAAGCAAGCTGTCAAAATATAAATTAATCTCTGTAAAGCCATACGGGCCTTTAAAGCTAACAAAAAAAGGATTGATTGAAGGCAGGCAATTAACATACAAACACAGGATTATTGAATTATTTTTAAGCAAGATACTGGGCTTAAAATTAAGCCAGGTGCATAATGAAGCAAACAAGATAGAGCATGCATTATCTGACTTGGCTGTTAAAAAGATGAGCTTAATTATGAAAAACCCAGCTTATTGCCCCCATGGGAAGCCAATAAAGGTGCGAATCCAATGCTAACCAGCGCAATAATAACATTCAGGGAAACTTTAGAAGTAGTATTGGTTATAGGAATAATTCTCGCATATCTTTATGAAATAAAAAGGAAAGACTATGCTAAATTTGTATGGTTTGGGGTGATTTCTGGTTTGGTTTTAAGCGTTATAACTGCATTTATTTTTAAGTTTTTTATTGGGGAATTTGAAGGCAAAGCTGAGCAGATATTTGAAGGCATATCAATGTTTGCAGCTGCGATTCTACTGACTTATATGATATTTTGGATGATGAAAAAGAGCCATGTTAAGGAGATAAGAGAGAAAGTATCCAAAAAGGTGGAGATGGAGCATGAGCTTGGATTGTTCTTTCTTAGCCTGGTTGCAGTATTAAGAGAGGGTGTTGAAACTGTTATTTTTCTCGGAGCAGCTAATTTTGTCAGTAAAGAGAACAATCTCATAGGGGCCTTAATCGGAATTGTCAGCGCATTAATTTTGGGTTATTTGTTTTTCTTCAGCATAAAACGGATCAATTTGAAGTTATTTTTCAATATAACGAGCATTCTGCTTACATTATTTGCAGCCGGTCTTATTGCGCATGGCGTTCATGAGTTTCAAGAAGCAAGCTTGTTGCCCATTACAATTGAACATGTTTGGAATACGAACAACATCATAAACGAGAATGGCAATTTTGGGAGTATTTTGAAATCACTGTTCGGATATAATGGAGATCCTTCGTTGTTAGAAATTATTTCTTACTTCGGATATCTGGTTTCTATTGTCTTCATTTATAGAAAAAATGTTAAAGCGAAGCAGCTCTAGCCTTTCATCACTGCCAACGGCACTAATCTTACGACCATATTCCCGATCCCAAGCGCATGAGAAACTCTGACAACTTCATCAATGTCCTTGTACATCTGGGGAGCTTCTTCTGCGATCCCTTTCCATGATGTTGCCTTGACTTCTATGCCTTTCTTTTCAAGATCATGCGCAACCTGCTCTCCTCTTAATGTTCTTAATCCTTCACTCCTTGATGCAACTCTTCCTGCGCCGTGGGCTGTTGATCCCCAGGAGATCTCCTCTGCTTTTTTCGTTCCAACCAATAAATACGAAGCAGTTCCCATTGATCCAGGGATTATCACCGGCTGTCCAATGCTTCTGTAAACATCAGGAATCTCCTCTCTTCCTGGACCAAAGCTTCTGGTTGCGCCTTTTCTGTGAACGCAGACTAATTTCTGCTTTCCATCAACATTGTGCCTTTCAAATTTAGCAAGATTGTGGCAGACATCATAAACTTGCTTCATCCCATCTGAGCTGCCCATTATTCTATTGAAAACATCCCTTGTCCAGTGCTCTATCATCTGCCTGTTTGCAAAAGCATAATTTATTGCGCAGCACATTGCCTTATAGTATCTCTGGCCTGTTTCTGAATTAATAGGAGCATTAACTAGTTCCCTGTCCGGCAGATCTTTTATCCCGTGCTTTTCTTCCATTTCCTTGATATAATCAGAAGCAACCTGATGCCCCAATCCTCTGGATCCGCAGTGTATCATAACAGTTATCTGGCCTTTTTCAGTTATTCCAAAATCTTTTGCAGTTTCTATGTCATAGATTTGATCAACTTTCTGTATTTCCAGAAAATGATTTCCGCTTCCTAATGTTCCCAACTGCGGCATTCCCCTTTCTAAAGCTCTTTGAGAAACTGTGCCTGGATCAGCAGCCTTCATGCAGCCGTTTTCTTCTGTTCTTTCCAGATCTTCTTTTGTCCCATAACCCTGCTCTAAAGCCCATCTTGCGCCTTTCTTCAGAATTTCCATCAAAATATCTTTGCTTAATTTTGTGATTCCTGACTTTCCAACTCCTGCAGGGACTTCTTTGAAGATCTCATTAAGCAATTCTTTTCTTTTTGCAGCAATGTCTTTTTCAGCCCAGTCTGTTGCTAATAGTCTGACGCCGCAATTCGAAACTATGATATTATTTGCTACAAAATTATGTGTTTTATCTATATTTAGATCGTACACATCTCCTTCATATGGTACTTTTGAAACAGAAATGACAAAATCAAAAAATAAGCCATATTTTTCAAATTCATTTAATTTCAATCTTTTGAATTCTTCGAAGGATATGAAATTTAAAGAAATTCTCTGTCCTGCGTTTTCGTAATAATGTCGTTCTATAAAGCGATCATTCACATATTCATTTTTTAATAAATTTTGGACTTCTTTGAGCTTTAACCCTTTCTTCTTAAAATCTTTTACCTTGACAGCAATTTCTGATCGTATTCCAGCAAGGTTCTTTTTTTCTTTAATGTACAGTATTGCTATTTTGGACAGAATATCTCTCTTTCGATTATAGGAAAAACCAATCTTTGACCAAAGCTTAATCAGATTATCTTCTTCTGAAGAAATTTGAAGTCTTATCCTGTAGGTCACTCCTTGTTTGTTTTTATATTCTTTTCTTTCAATTATTTTATCTGTTTTTACTTCAAATTCTTCAAGCAAATTCATCAATTGGATGCAAAATTCTCTTCCATTTTCTACTCGATTTTCTATTTTATTTATTGATAGGACAGGGCAATCGAAACCTGTTTTTGTATGGGTTCTTGGGCTAGATAACTCTGCTCCAAATAGGGCTGATATAAACAATCGCTTCATCCATTTAGGGCTCCCTACTATCCAGCTAGGTATTAAAAATTTAGTTGAAGTTTTTATTCCTTTAGGGTACCCCAATTTAAAGAATAAATTGGTTAATGCTATAGAAGATACATGCAATTCATAATTTTTAGCTGAAAATATTTTTTTCCCATATTGAGTTTCAATAGTGTGTTCTCTTGTTCTACCATAAATCCTTGCAGAAAATCCAAGTTTTTCAAAATCGCTTTTTACTTCCAAAAGATCTTCTTTCTGACCAAATGCGCATATCCTTCCCTTGCCATTGCTTATATAGATACTTCCATCTCCTAGCAAATATCCGAACAATTTTGTTATGATTGGAAGCTTACTATTAGTTAATCTTAATGGTAAAATCTCCCTTTTTATTAGTTCTTCTCTCTGTTTTTTTTCAAATTCATTTTCTGTGGCTAAAATAAAATCCTCTTTAGTCTTTTCAAACTCAACCCCTTCAAAAGGATTTATTGCTATTTGTTCTCCTTGATTTAATAGTTTAGATTCAATCATACCTGACTTTGATAATATCGGGTGTTCTTCTGTTAACTGAATGGCATATCCTAATTTAGTTTTGATGTTGACAATTGAACCAAAATGTTTTTTCTTCATAAAATAATTAACTTGTTTGGAAGAAAAACAATTTTGGGAAGAGTCAAATGAAATTACCTTTAATTGGCACATTTTTGATTTCAAGGCATATTTTGAATTAAGGTTCTCAACTTCTATAAAATCATGTTCGAACTCTCTTATTTCTTTGAAATATCCTTGCTCAGTCAATATTCTTGCATCTTCCGTTAAACAATTAATATCATAACCAACACCGCCAGGGCTTATAATGCCTTCATCCATGTCGAACGCAGCAACACCACCGATAGGAAACCCATATCCTTGATGAGCATCTGGCATTGTATATGATGCTGTCTGGATCCCTTTCAATGCTGCAACATTCTCCGACTGCTTTAATGTCAAGTCCTGCTTTATCTTCTCTATCAGCTTCTCTGAAGCATAGATTATTGCAGGAACCTTCATGTTGCCTGTTTTCGGTATCTGCCACGTAAATTCGTTTATTTTTTTTAGCTCCATAAAGAAGGGTAAATTTAATCAGTTTAAATAGTTTGCTAAGATTATATGTCCACAACAACCTGCACCATGACCTTGTCTTTTTCCTGATTTATCTCCATTTCCTGGTATGTAACTGCTTTTACATCACCATGGGTTTCGTAGTTTTCTGCTTTGTCAAAAAAGGCTGTTGCAGTTAATTTATTGGCGTTTATCTTTATCTTTTCAACATTGCTTAACAGCAAAAATTCTGTATCCATTAAAAACAAGAATTCTTCCAGAAAATTATAAAGAAGCTGCTTTTGGTCTATTCCTTCAACACTTATTTCTTTTTTTATCTTTGGCTTTATTTTTTTGATGTCTGTCATCACAGAAAACATGGCTAAGGCTGCATTCGAGAATGCTTCTTCAAGAGTTTTGCCGTATGCCTGGAATTTTGCATCTGCTGTGTGCTCAAAAAATTTGTATTTTTCCATAAAAGACAAAGAAAAAAGCTCGATATAAAAACCTTAGTATTTTTTCAATAAGTCTGCGATTGCAGCGCCTGTTGCGCAGGGCAGTGAAACTGCAACTACGAGCTTTATTATTTCCATGTATGTTGTCAGATAAACCTGAAAATTGTAAATATAAACAAGATAGAGCGAAACCAAGACAGTTATTACGTAGAATGTTGCGAATCTTTTGAGCCAGAACTCCCAGAACGGCCTTCTTTTCCTGTCGCTTACCCTCTGGTAACCGATGAAGTATATCTCAAATGTGAGGAGCAGAAAAGTCGAAAGCAGAATCAGGACGATATGAATCTTATCCAATGTTGCGCTTAAATCAATCAATGCCTTGCTGAAGATGAATGCAAATCCGAAAAATAAAGAGCCAAAAAACGACCTCACAAGGTCTTTTGCTGAAAAATACTCCGGCTCTTCCTGCTCAATAGTCATAAACGATTACCTCAGGAGTTTCTTCATCGTCTTTTTTTTCTTTGATTTCAGCTGCGGATGAATCAGTTAATGCTGTGTTTTCACTGCCAAACATTGCTCCAAAAGCGCTTGTTGGCTGATGCGGATCCAAACTTGGAGAGGGAGAATCAAATATATTCCTGTTCGTGAATGTTTCATGCTCTCCTAAAAGATGCTGCAGCATCCTTATCACTTTCCTTATATCCTCGTGCGAGTCGTCTTTCGTGTTGATTGTGATGATCATGCTGTTTCTTTATTCTTATAATTTAAATAGTTTTTGCTTTATTGCGCAAAAACTCGATATCTATTTCAGTCTGATCCCATGTAGGATATTCTTCAACAATTGCCGGGCAGAGGCCTTTCAATATTATTTTATTTTTTATTTTATCAATTATTTTCATTGATGCCAATATCCTTAATTTCTGCTCGTCAATATCTATTAAGCTGTTTTTTATTTTAAAGTCTTTTTTTAAATTATTTTTTATTGTGTTTAATTTCTTTATAAGCTTATTTTTAATTTTTTTATTTTTTAAAATATTTTCCAATCTTTTTCTATAACTAAATCCTGGCTTTAAATCAGGCAAATAAACAGCGCCCCTGATCAGCATGCCTTCTTCACTGACAATGTCATAAGCTTTTGCAGTGTTTTTTGCCCTTCTTTTTATCCTGTTTGCCAACTGAACTTTGTCCTTTAAAGTTGCAGTGCAGTAATGGACATTCGGCTTTGGATGTTTTTTACTGATGTGTTTTAATAATTCAAAAGCCAGCTCTTCGCTTCCTTTTATTCCATAAGAAACTTCGTCTTTGCACCTAAAGCCCATTTTCAATAATTTGTCTGCATTTGTGTCTGATATTTCCAGTTCATTTAGATTTAAAAAATTGATTTTATCCGCAAAATAATCAATCAGTTCCATGATTTTCTTTTTGTGACCGGGAATGACTGGAATTTCAACTCCAATCTGCCATTTAAATTTCTTGACTAAATCTATTTTATTCCAATTCTTCCTGTTGAAAATATCAGGATGCAGCCTTATCTCGTCCAAACCCGCATTATAGAATTTTTTTAATTTATTGAGCGTTAATAATTCAGGAAGTGTGTAAAGATGTATATGAAATTTCTTTCCAAAGGCTTTTTTTAATAATTTAATGTATTTAATGCTTCTGTTTAAAACTATGAACGGATCGCCTCCAGTCAAAGAAGCTCCTTTTGCGCTTATTGATTTTGCTTCTGCAATTATGTCTCTGTCTTTTTCGATCTTCCACTCATCTGCATAAACAACATCTTTGTTCTTTTTCTGCTCTGATAAAGGGCAGTAAAAGCAGCTTCTGGGGCAAAGCCCAGTTGCAAATAAAACTAATTTAGATCCTTCTACGCAAAGCCTGCAGCCTTTTGCCAGATTGCCTGTTTTCCATGAATAAAAGCTTGTTTTTTGGATCATTCTATAATTAAGATTTTTTAGCTTGCTTCCACAGTTTTTCAAAAATTAACTTTGCTGTTTTATTTATAGTTTCATCCTCGATTATAATTCCAACAAAATTTTCTTTATTAAATGATAAAATTGCAATTTTATTGTTGTAAATGTAATTCCATGTTCCAATATTTTTAAATGAATCGTCAACTTTTAATACAGTTATTTTTTTATACTCTGGTTTTTCAAAAAAAATATGCTCTTTAAAACCAGAATCACTTATTCCTTTCCATTTAATTTTATTTTTTATCCTTTTTTTCATGAAATCTATTGCCTGATATTTTATGATTTTATTTATGATTTGGGAAGAACCATAGGCAAGGATCTCGTTTTTTTCTCTAAGGACATCTTCATTTACTGTATTTATGCCTTCCTTTCCTTCGAATAATTGAAAAGTTGGTCTTTTGCCTATAATTTCCATCTTTGACTCTAGTTCAGGTAGAATAGAAACAAATTTTCTTTCTTTTTCTTTAAGCATATTTAGCACATTTCTTGGCGGTGTTGCATAAAAATATTTGACCTTATCAATGATTGTATAACCAACAAAACCTTTTTCTATCAGATATCTTAGAATATCATAAAGTGTTATTCTGTTGATTGCTGTAACCTCTGAAAGCCTCTGTGTTGTCGCTTGCCCAAGCTCTAAGAGTTTCAAATAAGCTTTTATTTCCTTATCAGAAAGTCCTAATTCCTTGAATATTTCTTCCATTTTGGCATCTAAAACCGCTCCTTATTTAAATTTTTCTATTTGTTTGTAGAAAAGCAACAAATAAATTTAATAAAGTGCATAATATTTTATAACTTATGAATAGTAAAAACATTATCAAAAATGTAATTGACTTTGCAGAAAAGTCAGGTTATCCTTTAGAAAAATCTGTAGGCCTGCTTTACGCCAGAGGCGGTTATGGAAAATTTAACCCCAGTGCAGGCCATCATATAGTCGATCCTATACTGCGCGATGAATGCCCTAGACCGCCAATTACTTTTTCACTTGCAGAACGCTGTTTGCGCGAGACAGATTCTTCAAAAATAGGCATTAGCAACAGGCATTTAAGCTTCTTTGAAATGATGGAATTTACACAGGTTGGAAATCCCGATATGCTCAATTTTGAAAAGAATACGCAAGAAATTTATGAATTAATAACGAATGTCCTTGGACTTAAAAAAGATAAACTCTTAGTTACTTATCTGGAAGACTGCAAAATTGATGACGTCCACATCACTTCGCAGGAGACTAGAAAAATAGCCAATGTTTGGAAAAATCTACTAGGAGAAGCTCAGGTAATCCCAACAAAAGGAAGGCGAAATCTTTTCATTGCAAGAATACCAAATTGTGCTGGCGGACCGGGTTTTGAAATCTATTATAAAATGGTTGATGGAAGATATGTTGAAATTGCTTCTCAATTAAATTATAAATATATTTTTAATGGGCAAAACAATATCAGTTTGACAAAAAATGAAGTCATAGCAGCTGCTTTCGGGTTAGAGAGGATTTTAATGGCGCTTGAAGAAAAGGAGAAAATTCATAACATCTCTTTAATCAAACCATTAAAGGATATAGTTGATTGCGGAAAAGAAAAAGAACTATATGACGAGAATGCCGCTATTATTGCAGATGCTATAAGGGCGATTAGTTTTATAGTTTATGATTCGAATGATAAGGAATTAAGTCCTTCTCAAAAAAAAATATTTAAAAATTTAATAAAAGAATTGAGAACTGAAATAAATTATCTTGGGGTTGGCGATCATAATATTTATGAAAAAGTAGTACAGGCGAATATTAATCTGTATGCCGAGAGATATCCTTTTTTACTTAATAAAAAAGACAAAATTCTTGAGACAATTAATTCCTAATCTTCTAATTTAAAAAACAATGATGGGCCCAGGGAGACTTGCACTCCCGATCTCCGCTTAGTGAGAGCGACGTCATAGCTGCTAGACCATGAGCCCCTGTCAAGTAAATTTGTTGATTATGATGCTCTGAAAAACACCACCACAACTGACAGCAGACGGTCAAAGCTCACTATGTTCGCTTTGCCCTATGCGACACCCCGCAACTGGTTACGCTCAGTTGGCACGCAATGTGGAGCATGAAGCTCCACGCCACGACTAGCATTCAAAACAATCTGGTCGTGGCATGAGGCTTTATGCCTCATATGTTTTTGCCAAGTTTTTGCTAAAAACTTGGGGAGCAACCCCTGTCGCATCTGCGTCAGTGGTGGTGTTTTTCTCAATTTTAAATTATTTGGCAATCATTCGAACATTCTCTTATAATTCAAATAAATGCTGTTTGCTGTTTCCTCGACATCAAAGCCCTTGATCTCAGCGATCTTTTTTATTGTTTCAATCACAAAAGCAGGCTCATTTATCTTGTCCGGATAAGGCGAGAGATAAGGAGCATCTGTTTCTGTCAATAACTGATTTATATTGACCATTTCTGTTAACAATTGGAAATGCTGCAATCTTACAATAATGGGAGGAATTGAAAAGCTCCAGCCGTTGTCAGCTGCTCTTTTTATCAGCTTTTTGCTGCCTGAGAAGCAGTGCATTACAATGTTTTTTATTTTAGAGCTTTCCAGCATTTCAATGGCTTCCAGCTCTGCTTTCCTTGAATGGACTATTATCGGTTTTTTTATTTTTTCAACTACTGCGATTATTTTCTGAAAAGCCTTTTTCTGCTCTTCATTCTTTCCCTGAACCCAATGAAAATCAAGTCCGCACTCTCCGATTGCAACGCATTTGTCCTTGTTTTTTTCTATCCATAAAAGCTCCTCGTCAACATTTAGCGGCTCAATATCCCTGACAAATGTTTTAGGATCTGCCTCGATCTCTTTATCCAATGCATCTATCGGATACAGGCCGAAGGAGCACTTTACAATATCGGGGTATTTTTTTGCTATTTCCAAGATTAATCTGTTGGTTTTTCTGTTTATGCCGGATGTTATTATAGCTTTAACCCCTGCTTTTCTGGAATTCTCTATAACATTGCCCAGATTGTTTTCAAACTTATGATGGTCAAGATGCGCGTGCACGTCAACTAGTATCATAAATGGATGAAAAAGAAGTTTTGTTTTTATATTTTGTTGTTTGGCTCTTTTATTTTGCCTGCTTTGCTGAAAATCAATGCAGCAATGAATATTATGAAAAATACTGCAATTATCCCAACCATAACCAATGTTGAAGCGCTTGAAACAAACCCCTGCGGATTGCTGAGGAATGCCTTTCCTATGTTGGATCTTGCATAATTAAATAAAAAGGACGAAGCCAGGATAATGGCAAGCAAAATAATTGCGATCAAAATATAGTCTCTTTTTTGCATAATGCTGATTTAGCAAGATATGTATTTAAAAGTTGCTAATTCAGATTTTGTTAATGGTGACATAAAAAGGAAAAGTTTATAACCTATTAAGTAGTGACCCCATATGATGAAGAAAGCAATTTATGCATTTTCAGCAGATCCGATTCATTATGGGCATATAGATATAATAAGAAGATCTGCGAATGTATTCGATGAACTAGTTGTCGGAATAGGTGTAAATGCAAACAAGCAAACCCTTTTTAGTTTAGAAGAAAGAATGGATATGGTTAGGAAATCACTAGAGAAAATAAAAAATGTAAGTGTTGTTGCATTTCCAGGACTTTTAGTTGATTATGCTTATGAAAATTCCATCCCGGTGATTGTTAAAGGGGTAAGGACTGCATTAGATTTTGACTATGAAAAACTCCAGCATCAATGCGGAGAAAGCCAAAAATTAGGCATCGATACTTTCATAATGTTTGCAAGGCCAGAACTCAATCATATCAGTTCTACTTCTGTTAAGGCGATGCAAAAAGAACAGGGGCTAGTGCATGAGTTTGTTCCTCTCTATGTAAAGCAATGGTTGGAAGCTAAGATGTTGGGGCAGTATATTGTCGGTATTACTGGAGAACCATCATCAGGAAAATCTTATATCGGCAGGAAATTTGAGGAATTAGGTAAAGAAAGAGGAATTTCTGTACATAATATTGAATTAGACGACATAGGGCATCAGATTTTAGGCGAACTAAAAGAATCTGTGTATGAGGAAATAAGGGAGAACATTGCAAAAACATTTGGAAATAGTGTGAGGCTCCCAGATGGAGCAATAGATAGAAAGATTCTTGGTGAGCTTGTTTTTAATGATACAGAACAATTAAAAAAACTAAATGAAATAATGTACACCCCCATATTAGTTAGGCTAAGAAGAGGGCTGTACGGCAAAAGAGGGCTAATATTATTGAATGCCGCACTTATTGCTGAATCTGAGATGGCCTATTTATGCAATAATAATGTGGTTTTTTTAAATGTAGATAAAGCAACACAAAATAAAAGGTTAAGGTCAAAAGATCTTACAGCTGAACAAATTAAAAGGAGGCTTGCTAGTCAGCATACATTTGACCAAAAAAGAAATAAATTGCAAGAGAAAATTAACGAGGAAAATCAAGGTAAAATTTGGGTAATTAATAATTCTGATAATTCCGATGCAAAAGAAATAAACCAAGTTTTTGAAAGCATAATTAATGAATTGAATGTAAAATGAACAAAGAGAATAATTTACAAGGGATTTGGACAGTAGATTTTTAGTTGATATTGATTTATCTTATTTTGGAAAAAGTTTTGAAGAATTCAGCAAGAATACAGAAAAAATAAGAAGAGAATACGACTGGGTTCCAGAAGAAGTGTTTAAAGCTGGAAGAGCCACTATCCTCGAAGGATTTTTTGATAGGCCAAATATTTATTTAATTGAATTTTTCAGACAAAAATATGAAGCTCAAGCAAGAAAGAATTTGGAAAGGTCTTTAGCTAAACTTAAAATCTAATCCACAATTATTGTTTCTAATTTCTCCAGATTGCAGAAATCTGTTGAGAAGTTATATGCTCCTGCATTAAGGAAGATTATTTTGTCTCCAATCTTTGGGTTTTTAAGGAAAACCTTATACCTGAAAATATCCAATGAGCAGGGTGTGTAGCCCTTTATAGTGTATGCTTCTCCGCCTTCCAATTCGCCCTTTACAAGCAGCTTGATCGGAACAATGATTGTGTCCATTGCGCTGTTATATACAGAGCAGTTTACAATGATCGTATTGCCAACAATGTTTATTATCTCAGTTTCCAAAGTTACAGGGTAGGCTGCAAGAAACCTTCCCGGCTCAATAAGGGTTTTTATGTTGTAAGAGCTCAGCCATTCTTTAACTTCAGCGATCTTATTAAAGACATATTCAATGCTTTTATCGCTCACATTCTTGTAATTTCCAGGAATTCCGCCGCCAATGCAGACGATATCAAGCAGTTTCAATGTTTTTTCGTCTAATGCCTCGCTCAGTTCATACTTCAAAGACCATTCGCTTACATTCTGGGTTTTTCTGTGAACATGAATTCCAATTTTTTCTATATTTTTATTGTTTTTCAATTCAATGATTTTTTCATTTATTAATTTTGATTCCATTCCAAAAACAAAGTATTTGCCAGTGTGGATTGTATTTTCCTTTAATTTCATTCTAAGCAATAAGAGAATTTTTTTGTTGTTTTTTTCAATATATCTTGTTAAAGTATCCAAATCAACTAAATTATCAACTACGAACTTGTTTATTCCAAAACTAAAAAGCCTGTTTAACTGCTCTTCATTCAAGCCCTGCGCTAAGAATATAACCCTGCTTTTATCTTTCAGGAAAGGCAGGTCATTCTCAAAATGAACGCTGAACAAGCAGCCTGTTTCTTCTTCCAGCACTTTGCCGACTTCTTCATTGGTTTTAAAGCTGTAGGAAATATCTGCATCAATAGCTTTTAATTTATTATACTGCTCGATTACTTTTGATCTGCTTAATACAAACCTTGCCTTATTCATTGATGAACCCTTCTTCAGACAATGTTTCCAAAGCTGCGATCATTGCCAATGGAAAGTTTATGCTTACGTCTCCAATAACAGTTACGGCGTCAGAATCATCTTTTATCTTGCCCCAGCTTTTTGCTTCCCTTGTTGTTGCGCCGCTCATGCTGCCAGAGCTTTCTCTTGCAGTTGTCATGTATAACGCATATTCTGCTCCGCCATTCAGCAAAACAGACAAAATTGCATGGTGCTTTGAAATTCCGCCGCCTAAGCAGATGACCCCTTTCTTTTCATCATGGGTTGTGCTCAACAGTATGTTTTTGAAGTCTTCCACAACATCAACTATGAAGTCTTTGTGCTTCTGCTGGAATAAGTATAAATGAAAGCCAAATGCGCCGTCTGTAATTGCAGGGCAGAATATCGGAACATTGTTTTTTGCAGCCTGATAAAGTATTGAATTTTCATCGTTTAACAGCAAGCCAATTTCTTTTAACATTTCTGATACAGCGTACCTTGGCTTCTTTTTGTAGAGCTGATCCAGTATTGGCATTATGGCATCTTCAAACCTGCAGTAGCTTTCATTTGAAACAAGCAGATTTCCAACCCTGTTCATTCCTTTTTCATGCAGTTCAACATCATCCAAATCGAAAGTGCCGATAAGGAATTTTTCACCCAATGCTTTCATAATGTCTTCTTCAATGCTGCCGACTGTTGTTACTATAATGTCTGCCATTTTTAATTTTATTAACTGAGCAAAGAATCCCCTCAATCCAGATGTAACCATATTTGATGTGAATGTCAGGAATATCTTTGCGCTGTCTTTCTTCATCTTGACTATAAGATTTGAAGCTTTGCCTAGCTCAATGCTCTGAAACCCTACTTTCCCGATTTTATCCACAAAATCTTTTGTTGAAATTCCCCTTTTCCAGATAAGATCCTTTATAGACTCCATATTGGCCTCCAAATTGATGTTTATATTGACATTTAAACTAAAATAATAAAAATATAACTAAGAAAAAGACTACGATCCGGACTGCCTTACTGTATCGGATAATGTCATGCAGTATGGGAAAACAGGGTTATTTATAAAATTAACTGAAAAATCCGAAAGCTTTATATAAAATCCTAAAATATTAAGCATTGGTGATATTTATGACAATGATCGGATTTAATTTTACAAAAATAGAAGTTGAGAGAAAGCAGCCTGCAGTAGGGCAGATAAACATATCGAACAATGTAAACATAACGAACATAGAAGAGACTGACCTGGCATTTGGCAAGGCTGATGAAAAAGGGCTTAAGTTCTCGTTCAAGTTTGATTCTAAATACGATCCCGACATAGGAAAAATAGAGCTTAATGGAGAGATTATCTATATTGATGATGATAAAAAGCTGAAGGAAATCATCAAGGAATGGAAGAAGAGCAAGAATGTTTCAAAGGAGATCATGGCTGAAGTGCTGAACAGCATCTTGCTGAGATGCAACATAGAAGCCTTGATCCTGAGCAGAGAGATCAACCTTCCGCCTCCCATACCGCTTCCAAAGGTTTCTGAGCAGGCAGAGCAGAAGAAATAGGATTCTTTTTTATTCAATTATTGCCCGGGATTTCTGGAGCCTTTAGTTCAAGAAGTATGTGCTTCTTATCTGGAACAGATACGTAGATTTCCTCTCCTTTTTTCATATTTAAGCTTCTTACTACATGGCTGTTAAAGTAGATGCCTAATCTATCCTGAGATAGCTTTACAATCTTTTGCTTTATTTTTAAAGGAGTTTCCCTCAGTTCTTCAACTACTTGAGCAGAAGAAATAGGATCAAACTCGAAATAATCGCATTTTGGGCACTGATAACTGATTGCTTTGCTTTGAGCTCCATGTACTTTGACCTCTACCTTATTTAAATTCGAATCGCATTTTGGGCACTTCATTTTTTCACCTTTTATTCTTTCTTGGCATTTATCACATACAAAATGTTATCTTTCATTTCAAACAGGATATAATAGCCGTCTTTTTCAATCTCATAATTATATCCTTTCTTTCTTGGATTTTTTGTGGTAAATATAATCTCTACAACCTTGTCCCATGGAACATCTTTCTCATGTTCCTCAAGATAATGATCAGTTGGCTCTATATCTGTGAAATAAACCATATTATCAATCCTACTACATAAGTGTAGTATAAACTACTATATAAAGATTTTGTTTTTTGAGTGTAAAATATGATCCTGTAAAGGGGTACAAGACGGTATACCTAATAACATCTTATTTGCTAACGACTCCCTTATATTTTGGATGCCTTACAATACAGGGCCCATAACCACATTCTTCAAAAAACGCTTTCAGATGTTGTTTGTGCTTTTTATTCAGTTCTCTGAGGCTGGCTTCTTTAACATTTCCTATCAACCCTCTTGTTTCTCTTGCGTCAGGGCATATAAGAACATCGCCATCTGTTCCTATCGTAAGCCCATAATAAAGATATGCGCACTTTCCATCAGAACAGGCAGAAGTTGGCCCATGTGTTTCTGAATTTTTCAATGCAACTTGTTTTAATTCCCGATATTCTTCTTCAGTCCCAGCAAGTTCTTTCCAATACTGTGCTGCTCTTCCTTCTTTTACAGGAGAATTACATATAAACACCATATCATCACCACACCAATCCTTAATTTTGCTTATTTCATCTTTATTTTGTTTCGTTACAACAGTATTTACTGCTAGTCTTACAACTTTATCGCCATTTGGCGTGGAGCTATTCTCATCAGCATAAATTGAGCGGCATCTTTCAATATTCTTTATTGTTTCATCGAAAAAGTCTTTTCTGCCTGTCAAAAACCCATATGCGCCCTTATCTAAAGAATCCAAACTGACTATAAATGAAATATCGGTATCTTTTGCAAAATGCGCAAAATCTTCATTTAACATTGTAGCATTTGTAAAAACAACAGCCGTTAACCCTAAACCATATCTGTAGCTCGCTATTTTTTTTATTGCCGGTGCGATCAATGGCTCGCCTTCACCAGGTATTACAACAACTCTTGCGCCAAGCTCTTTTGCCTCTCGCATAACCCTCATTCTTTCATCTAAGCTTAGATGTAAGGCTGTTTTATTATCTCCTACAAAACATTTCGGGCATTTAAGATTACATGCATAAGGGAGATTGAAGAGAAGATAATCTAACTCGGATTCTCCTAGTTTCTTCTCTGCCTCTAATTGAGCAGGCAGCCCACGAAGTATCTTTTTATTTGACATTTTCATTATTTCCTTGTTTGATTTAATTTAAAAAAATAAAAAAAATTAAGTTTGTTCCGATGACCGGCACAATTTATCTGATTCTGTAGACACGCCTACCCATCTGTTCATGCTCCAGCTCGCCATTCTCCCAAAGTAAAGATTTTCCATAGCTAACAAGTCGTTCCGCGATATCTTTATTCGCAGATACTTGCGGTCCAAATACGGGGGAGTCGTATGTAGGTTGTCTTTTAGATTCATCTCTCGTAATATCAATAGAGTCATCATTTGGGTCATCATTTTTCTTAACTTCAAAATAATATAGAGCATTTCCTACCTTCTTTGCTGCGACTACCTGTTTATATGAAAAGCCCATCTCGTGGGTACCTTCCTGAATCCATGCAGATTCTGCAGATTTAAAAGCGTCAAGTAAGGATTCTAGACTAACCTTCTCGAAAAGAGTGCTAATCCTATCAACACTCTCCTTTTGGTCTAAAATTCCAAGTTCACTTTCAAATTGTTCCAACGATATTTTGTTTTCCATTTTCATTTCCTCCTTTCTTTTTTATCCTTTTTATTTTGCTAATTTTTCTTCTAATTGTTCATAAGCGTCAAACATATCTTTTAAAATTTTTTGACGCGAGGGTCCAAAAAGACTGCCTTCCCCATAAATAGCGTCTCTCCATATCTGCGGGTTTCTTTTATCCATTTCACCATTTGAATCACTCGAGCAAAAAAGAACGTATGGTAGGAAATCATTATTTACATTCCTAAATTCTTTGACTTCTTGTACAGCTTGTCTAACAATAGCTAGATTTCCTCTGTGCCTTTCTCCTTGGCTTATGATTCCAAAAGGAACTTGATTTTTCAAGCAATATGACGCGATCCCCAATCCTGCTGGATTTTCTTGGAGGCCCTGATATTCACTGGTACGTTGGATTTGTTGTTCTATCAATTCTATAAAATCGTACGCAGGACTTAGCTGCACTCTTGGTGATCCGAAATTAAAGGGATTTTTCGGCTTTAACCCCTGCTTAACTTGTTCTTCTGCTTGTTTAATTTCCTCTTCTGAATACTTTGTTAAAAGCAATTCCCTTTGTTCTTTTACGAAAGAGTTTCTATTTTCTTCTATTTCACCAGCATATTTTCCCTTCCAATCAATTTGTGAAGGAAAGAATAAATCTGAAATAACACACTGCACCTCAGTCTCCTTTAATATTTTTATTGCCTCTTCATATGTTGAAGCATATCTTGGAATAATGTTCGTGTCATTATCATAAACTGATTTAGCTACTTCCATAAATTCTGGGGTATCTTCTATTACCAGTATCTCCAAGGGTTTTTTTGTTTCCATTTTTGTTTGATTTTCCATTTTATTTACCTCCTTGATTGATTTAAGTCCACTCGACTTTTATCTTATTTATTATGATATAGTAGTGATATACCAACTATATAAATCTTTGTCACCATATGTATGGTAGCAATATAGAAAAGCTTAAAAAGAGCTGTTGATTGATCTCCTTATGGACATAGCTGATCTTGAAAAGCTTGGCTTTACGAAGAATGAGTCAACAGTTTATCTTGCATTGCTGACACTTGGCTCTGTTTCTGTTGGTTCAATAATCGAAAAAACAAAGCTGCACAGAAATATAGTTTATGACAACTTGTCAAGATTGATCGAAAAAGGGCTTGCTGTTTTCGTAATCAAAGCCAACAGAAAATACTTTGAAGCTGCCTCTCCTGATTTTATAAAAACCATGCTCGAAAAGCAGGAAAAAGAGCTTAAAGAGAAAATAGAGCTTTCCAGGAAGATTCTGCCTGATATTGAAAAGCTCAGAAAAATAGGGGAAGAAAGGCAGGAAGCGGTTATTTATAAAGGGGTCAAGGGCGTGATGTCTGCTTTGGATGAAATACTGAAGATAAAGCAGGAAATCTTTGTTTTTGGCGCTTCTACCCAGCTTGTAGAAAAAGTAAGGTATTTCTATAAATATTACTTTCCGAGGTGGCATAAAATAAGGGCAGAAAATAAGATACCCATTAAAATGCTGTTTTCAGAGGATAACAGAGAAAGGGGAAATGAGATCAAAAATACAGCTGATTTAGTTGAAGTCAAGTTTATTCCGAAGGAATTCGCCTTCCCAATGAGCGCAGTTTTCAGCAAAGATTACTCGCTTATTATTACGTGGAGTGATGAGCCCATTGGGTTTATGATCAGGAGCCAGGATGTAGCAAACAGCATGAGGGCTTACTTCAATGCGTTGTGGAATATAGCCAAATTATAGGCGAAATTTAAATTAGGTAAACTTTAAATACCTCTTGACTATTCTCGGGTAGATAGGGGGATGAATGGCTAATAAACCAGCTATAGTTTTAGGTGCAATTGCTGCAGTTTCTATTGGATTTGCTAGTCTTTTTTATATTAGGTATGTTAATCAATCTGATCAATACAGGGCTTTACAAAAAGAAAATGAAGCAGCTATGGCTGAAGCTAGTGAGCATAAATTAATTAGTTCAACTCTTTTACAGCAAGTTGGAGAGTTGAGTAGAGAAAAAGAGGAAGCAGCTAGACAAAGCCAAATAAGAAGCGAGGAATTAGGAAAAGATTTAGAAAAAGCACTACGTGCTGTTGATTTAGAAAAGAGCAAGGTCAGCGAGTTAGAAGTCAAAGCATCGGGCTTAGAAACTCAAACATTAAATTTACAAAAACAGCTAACTGATTCTGCGGCTGAAGCAGGTAAGTACAAAGAAGAGCATAAATATCCTAATTCTGTTGTTGATGAATTAAACAAAGAATTAACAGGGCTTAATGATCAAATAAAGAACTATCTTGGTTTAAAAGCACGTTTAGAAGAAGTAGAAGATCTATATAAACAGGAAAAAGAAGATAAAACAAGGTATGAAGGAGAATTAGAAGCAGTTAGAGGTGGTTTAGAAAGCTCTTATGCCCTCTTACACAAATGGTTGGAATATGTTGATGAAACATATCTCGGCAGAGTAAGAGACAGAATCGAGAACCTGATTGAAGACAGGACTCATCTGGAGAGCATTATGGATGAGATTTTTGACCCAGCGAATATTAAATCAGGGCATAATGAAGAGTTATATTATCTGGTTGTAGGGTATATTGCAGATGAACAGGCAAGACAAAGAAGATTAGAAGAGGGCCCATTTAAGCCATTAGTTGAAAGAGAAGAAGCTACTGAAGATTTAATACTGAGGGAACAAGAACCTTAAAACCTTTATCTCAATAAATTCAAAAACTTTATAAATGCCATAGAATATGCTCTAATCTATAGGGGTGCATTTATGGCTGAAGCAAAAGACATTAAACCAACTGGCGCTGTAAAGGAATTGGGCTTAAAAGTAGCTGAAGCCACTCAGGATGATGTAAATAAGGGAATAGTCAGGATAGATTCTGGATTTATGAGAGAAATAGATGCAAGGCCTGGTGACATTGTTGAGATACAAGGCGAACGAAAAACAGTGGCTATCACTGATCGGGCATACCCTGGCGATATTGGCTTAAACATCATAAGGATGGATGGCATTATAAGAAGAAATGCAAAGACAGGAATTGGAGAGCTTGTAAAAGTAAGGAAAGCTGATGTAAAGGAAGCCAAAAAGGTGACAATCGCGCCTGCAACAAAAGGGGTTTTCATCAAGGCTTCTCCAGAAATATTCAAGCAAGGCTTACTAGGAAGAGCAGTTGTAAAAGGCGATATTGTTTCATTAGGCGGAACTAAAAGAAGGCGCACAACAATGAGCTCTTCGCCATTTTTTGAAGATATTTTCTCTGATATTTTTGAAGAAAACATAATGGGATTCAATCTTGGCGGCATAAGCGAGCTGAAGTTTATAGTTGCAGACACAATGCCAAAGCAGGCAGTTGTTATAACAGATGAAACAGAAGTTACATACAACCCTGAAGCAGTAGAGGTTGCAGAAGAGCGCGTTCCGGAAGTCACTTATGAAGATATTGGCGGCCTGACAGATGAAATAAAGAAAATAAGAGAGATGGTAGAGCTGCCTTTGAAGCATCCTGAGATTTTCCAGCGATTGGGCATAGAGCCGCCTAAAGGAGTGCTGCTTCATGGCCCTCCAGGAACCGGAAAAACATTATTGGCGAAAGCTGTTGCAAATGAAAGCAATTCTCATTTTATTCTGATAAATGGTCCAGAAATAATGTGTGTTGATGGAGAAACCCCTATCCTAACCAATCCTAAAGGCTTTGTTAAAGCCAAGGAAATTTATGAACAAGGTGGAAAAGCCGAAAATTTCAACAGCCATGTTGTTAAAAAATTAGATATACCCATTTCCACTTACGCATTTAAAGATGGAGTGGTAGAAAAAGCGAACATAACGCACGTTACTAAGTTAAAATCTGATGCTTTCAATGTGAAACTGAATGATGGAAATGAGCTTATTGTTTCTGAGAACCAGCCTTTTTTGGTTTATAGAAATGGCGGCCTTGTATGGGATCCGCTCAAAAATATAAAAGAAGGCGACTTTATTGCAAGAGCAAATAAAATAACATTGCCTGAAGAAAGCTACACCATCCCTCTAAATGATATCAAGAAAAAATTTTGCCTTGTTGAAAAAGAAGGAAAATATACTGTAAAAAGCAGGAATCTATCGAGAAGCAACTTCATAAGGTTGCCTGAGAGGACATCGCCAGAGCTCTTGGAATCGATCGGCTTGCTAGTTTCTGATGGCAATATATCCAATAAAGGCGATTCAATAGGATTTTACAATAAGGATATCGACCTTATTAAGCGCTTCAAGTATTTAATGAACAAAGTTTTTGAAATTGAGAATTTTAAAGAAAAAAATAAGGCAGATATGTTTGGCGTAATAGTATATTCAAAGCTTCTAGTCGAATACTTGGAAATTCTTGGCTTTTCAAATGCCAATAAAGAAAATATCCCGCCATATTTTTTCCGTCTTCCAAAATCTGAGGTAGAAGCGTTTGTCAGGGGTTATTTTGATGGAGACGGCACTGTCTCCAGATTAAAAATAAAGAATATGGTTTATCCCACTCCTGTGCTATATGCCGTCAATAAAGAATTTCTAATGCCGCTTCAGTCACTGATGTTGCTGAAGCTGGGAATACAATGCAGGATTAAAAAGCACAACACGCCAAAAGGCCTGATGCACAAACTCGTTGTAAGGGGCCATGAAGGAAGGGTCAGATTTTTAGGAATTGGCGCTACAAGCAGGCATAAATTAGAAAGGCTGCAGGAAATCAGAAAAACAATTAAGATAAAGGAACACGAGAACATACCACATCCTTCCCTTCTTATAGAAGCTATAAGAAACAATTTGCAATATAAAAAATACAGAAATAAGGACTATTACATATACAAAACAGGGAATGCAACAAAGCATTCTTTAAATGTTTTATATAAGATTGCTTCGGAAAATAATATTTTGAATGACGCGCTCCAAAAAGAATTCGCTCTGCTTTTGAGAGAGGATATAGGATGGGAAAAAGTAGAACAAATCACCCGTGTCGGAATAAAGGAGCTCTATGATTTTACAGTAGATAAAGACAGTTTTATTGGCGCGCCATATTTCTTTTTGCACAATTCGAAATATTATGGCCAGTCGGAAGAAAACATTAGAAAGAAATTTGAGGAAGCTGAAAAAGAAGCGCCGTCTATAATATTTATAGACGAGATTGATGCAATCGCTCCGAAAAGAGAAGATACGCGAGGAGAGGTTGAAAGAAGGGTTGTTGCGCAGCTGCTTGCAATGATGGACGGCCTGAAAAGCAGAGGCAAGGTTGTTGTGATTGCAGCAACAAATGTGCCCAATATTCTTGATCCGGCATTAAGAAGGCCAGGGAGATTTGACAGGGAAGTGGAAATTGGGGTGCCTAACAAAGAAGGCAGGCTTAATGTCCTGAAGATCCATACGAGAAATATGCCGCTTGACAAGGATGTTGATCTTAATGAAATCGCAGCTGTGACGCATGGCTTTGTTGGAGCTGATTTGGCTGCATTGGCAAAAGAATCTGCAATGATTATTTTAAGAAGAATATTACCTGAAATAAAATTAAGGGAAGAAGAGCCGATTTCAAAAGAAGTGCTGGAGAAGCTCATAATATCAAAAAATGATTTTAAAGATGCATTAAAAATAGTCAGACCGTCTGCATTGAGAGAAGTGTTTGTTGAAACTCCAAATGTAAGATGGACTGATATTGGCGGATTGAATGATGTAAAGCAGCAGCTGATAGAAGCAGTTGAATGGCCCTTGAAGTTTCCAGACGCATTCAAAACTATGGGTGTAAGGCCGCCCAGAGGAATCCTGCTTTATGGAGCCCCGGGGACTGGAAAAACATTATTGGCGAAAGCAGTTGCAAAGGAAACAGAATCTAATTTTATTTTGGTTAAAGGCCCGGAATTGATCAGCAAATGGGTAGGGGAATCTGAAAAAGCAGTAAGAGAAGTATTCAAAAAAGCAAGGCAGACTGCTCCATGCATTATATTCTTTGATGAAATAGACAGCCTGGCTCCAAGAAGAGGCATAAGCTCGGATGCCCATGTAACTGAAAGAGTTGTCAATCAGATGCTTACTGAAATGGATGGATTGGAAGATTTGAATGATGTTGTGATTATCGCAGCAACAAACCGCCCGGATATGCTTGACACAGCATTGCTAAGGCCCGGCAGATTTGATAGGCTGATTTTAACATCAGTCCCTGAACTAGAAACAAGAAAAAAAATATTTGAAATCCATACTAAAGGGATGCCGATTAAGATTGATAAGGACGAACTTAAAAAGGCAGAAGAGGGTCTTAAAGATAAAAAAATTAATTTAATTTCTAAAATGGCTGCTGACGAACCCATAACGGAAAGTGATTTACCTAAGACCAAGAAGGGCTCTAAAGAGAATTTAATTAAATTCAAGGAGTTATCAGATAAAGATAAAATGCTATTTTATTTGGCTGCTGAGACTGAAGGCTTTGTTGGGGCAGATATTGAAGCGCTGTGCAGGGAAGCTGCAATGCTTGCTTTAAGGAAAGACATCAAAAGCAAAGAAGTCACAATGAAGCATTTTGAGGAGGCAATGAAGTCTGTAAGGCCATCTGTAACCAAGGATGTGGAAAAGGCATACGATGAAATTAAAGATTCGTTCAGGGCAGCCCGCGGCAAGGAGATGAAAGAAGAGAAGCCAAGCTATATGGGATGATGACTTTTAATTGTTGGTTTTAACAGATTTCTTTTGCGATATGATATAACAAAAATACAAAATAGATGATAACTGCTATATTGTATAACATAAGATACAATATTAGGCATATTTTTTCAAGAATCCTGCTGGAAGATATGCTGATAAAATAACTGAAGAGCAAATTCACACAGTAGTATGCTGGAACAAGAGAGAATAGATTATGCGCTTTATGTAAATGTTCTTCAATCAGAAATAGAAAAAAGATTTAAATACTATGAGGTATATTTGCATAATGATGATTGTGCATAACATGAAAAAGGCGATACTCTTAAGCATGATCTTTCTTTTAGTTTATTTTGTATCCGCCATCAATTTTCCAAAGCCAGTCGGCTATGTCAATGATTTTGCAGGCATTATAGACAGCAATGATGAGGTAAAAATAAGCAATTTTCTTGCAGATCTGGAAAAAAACACAACTGTTGAGATTGCTGTTGTTATAATGGATTCCCTGAATGGAACAGGCATTGAAGAGTATTCTGTCAAGCTGTTCGAGGAGTGGGGCATTGGAAAAAAGGAGAATGACAATGGATTGCTGCTCCTGATTGCAATCAATGACAGGGCATACCGCTTTGAAGTCGGCTATGGATTGGAAGGAACTTTAAATGCCGCAATGCTCGGAAGAATCGGAAGGGATATTTTAAATCCGTATTTTGCAAGGCAGGAATATGGAGAAGGAGTTTACAATGTTCTTGCTGAGATTTCAGGGGTGATTAAAAAAGACCCTGATGCTGTTGCTAAATATCAAGCTCAGAAAATTAATATTAATATGAGTGGCTTTAGCAGCCCGCTCATAATGCTCTACCTTACTTTTCTTGTGATTTGGCTGTTTATATCGCAGACTCCAAAAAAGACAGCAAAAAAAATCGGGCTCTTCGGCGCCGGAGAGCTTGCTGCAATAATAAGCGCATTCTTCCTTGGATTGATTGTTTTTATCGCAGTAATATTCTTCTCAATAATCTTTTTCATACTTTTTGTTGCATTGATCGCAGGCGCATCTTCGCAAGGGCATAAGAAGCCGCCAATATATTTCGGAGGATTTGGAAGAGGGGGCTTAGGAGGCGGTGGCTTTGGTGGCGGAGGATTTGGCGGATTCGGAGGCGGATCTAGTGGAGGAGGAGGGTTTTCAGGAAGGTGGTAAATTACAATTTGTAAAAACAAGGTGCATATAGAAAGCACCATTATAAATAATACGGCACCACTTGAATTTAAAGAGGCAAAAAACGATGAAATTACCTTTAAGTGAACCAAATTATGGCAATTTCTTAATTCAAGTAAAAGAAAGAATAAGAAAAGCGCAGTATGAAGCTTTAAAGGCCGTGAATAAGGAGTTAATCGACCTTTATTGGGATATTGGCAGGATGATTGTTGAAAAGCAGAAAGAATTTGGGTGGGGAAAATCCATTGTTGAGAATCTTGCCAAGGACCTGCAAAAAGAATACTCTGGCATCAAGGGATTTTCAGCTCCAAACCTGTGGAGAATGAGAAACTTCTATCAACAGTATGCATCTAACCAAAAACTCGCACCATTAGTGCGAGAAATAAGCTGGGTGAAGAATGTTATAATTATGGAAAAGTGCAAAGATGACTCTGAAAGGGAGTTTTACATAAGAATGACCAAGAAATTTGGCTGGACTAAAGATGTCCTGATAAACCATATCGAGAACAGGTCTTATGAAAAATATCTTTTAAATCAGACTAACTTTGATAAGGCACTGCCTGAAAAATACAAGATGCAGGCAAAGCTCGCAGTAAAAGATGACTATACTTTTGATTTCCTTGAATTAAGCGAGGAACATTCTGAAAAAGAGCTTGAAAAATCTTTAACCGAAAGAATAAAGCATTTTTTGACAGAAATGGGCAGCTATTTCTGTTTTGTTGGCAGCCAGTATCGGATTGAAATTGGAGATGAGGAGTTTTTCATTGATCTGCTTTTATATCATAGAAAATTGAAGTGTCTTGTTGCATTGGAACTGAAAATAGGTGATTTTAAGCCGGAATATGCCGGTAAAATGCAGTTCTACCTGTCTGTGCTAGATGATAAAGCAAAGCTTGATGGCGAAAATCCTTCAATAGGAATAATTATCTGCAAAAGCAAAGTCAGAACAATAGTGGAATATGCTTTGAAGGATGTTAGAAAGCCAATGGGCGTTTCAACTTATAAAATAATAAAAGAATTGCCCAAGAATCTATCAAAATATCTGCCAAGCAAAGAAGAGCTGTCTAAAAGGCTGGAGCGAATAGCATAATTAAAGGTGAATGATGTTGAATATGCGTATTTCAGCCGAAATTTTTGGGCATGTGCGGGGATTGCGGAGCTTCATTTTATAATGATAAAAATAAAAAAATAAAAAAAATTATTTCGAAGCCATATAAAAAATAAAAGCGAAAAAAACAGCAATTACCCAAGCATACTGATTCCAGTTTATACTCAAATAATAATTGATTGTCTGCATTAAAAAAGTATTGCTGGCTATAAGGCTCGAATATTTCAAAAATTCCCTTAATTTTTCTTTCATTTTTTCTAATCCTCCTTTTGTTTAATTATCGACTCGGTTTTTAGAAATTGAAATATATAACTTATGTAATTATGTAGAATGTAAATGTATTAACGAACGAATGTGAATGTTATGTAAACTGAATGTAGTCCGATATACTGAATTTTCAACTTCAGCCGAATCTAAGAGGTTATAACTCTTATGCAATATATAAATGTTTCGGGTTTTGAAACCATTTCCGATAGCATAGAAGAATAAGAGGACTTTAGACTATACACTATTAAAATCGATTATTATTTTGTTTTTAAATTAATTTTTTTTATTTCTTCGTACTTAGCCAGATCCCTAATAAAGACCCTTATTGCTTCTTTAGCAAAGTCGGCTCTGCTTTGATAACCTAATACTCCTCTCTTCACAAGCAGATCTATCTCTTTTACCAGAGAATCTGGAAAGGATATGTTTGTATATTTCTTTGCCATACGTATCTAAGACATATGACAGATATAAATTAGTTTTCTGAGATATTTAATAGACATATATGAGAAATGTACTAAAAACAAGAAATAGTAATGTTTATATACTGCTCCATTATACATAAGCCAATATATATTGGGGGAACATGTATGACCAAGTGCGATAATTGTGGTATTGATTTAACAAAAGAGGATACTTTTTGTCCGGAATGTGGAATTAAAGTTGGAAAAGAGAAATTTGAACATGAAAAAGAGAATAAACAAGAAGTTCATAAAGCTAAAAAGATTCCAAGAAAGTGGGTCGTTATTTCTATCCTCGTTGTTTTGATTGTTATGGGCACTATTTTAGCTTACAAATTTATTCCTAGATGTGGAGACGGAAAAATTACAACAGGAGAAGATTGTTCAACTTGCCAAAAAGATATAAAATGTGCAAGTTATGAAACCTGCCAAAATGGAAAATGTGTAAGTTTTTGTGGTAATGATGAATGTGATACTGATGAAAACAAGTGCACATGTTCAAAAGATTGTGGCACATGTTCTGGAAATGCAGGAACATGTAAAGAATATGGTTGTGATAATGATAATTGTTCTATAAGAACAAAGGATAATTGTTGCGGAAATCAAAAATGCGAAAGTGGAGAAGGCTATTTGAATTGCAAAGAAGATTGTAAAGAAATCGCAGTTATAAACACTTCGAAAGGCATTATAAAAGTTGAGCTTGACAGAGAGCATGCTCCTTTGACGGTCAATAATTTTGTGAAATATGCCAATAATAGATTCTACGACGATCTTATTTTTCACAGGGTAATAGCGGGATTCATGATACAGGGTGGCGGCTTTGATGAGGAGATGAATCAAAAAGCTGTAACTTATGCTCTTATAAAGAATGAAGCGACAAATGGGTTAAAAAATAAGAGGAGCACAATCGCAATGGCAAGGACAAGCATGATTGACAGCGCAACATCGCAGTTCTTCATAAATTTGATTGACAACTCTTTCCTGGATCACAGAGATGAAACTTCAGGAGGATACGGATATGCTGTTTTTGGCAAGGTCATTGAAGGAATGGACGTTGTGGATGCCATCAGCTTAGTTGAAACTGGCTCTAAAAACGGCTTTGACGATGTTCCTCTTGAAACTGTTAAGATAAATTCAATAAGAATAAACTGAGCACAGCAGATTTCATCAAAAAAATACAGAACAAAGAGATTGCTGATTAAGGATTTACATCATGAGAAAAAATGAAATGTTCAAAATGTAATGCCAATTTAACAAAAGAAGACGCATTTTGTCCGGAATGCGGTGCTAAGCAAAATCAAAAACCTCAAAAAGAAGAGTGGTTAAAAGGCAAGGGTAAATTTCTAGTGGGAATTGGAATTTTGATTGTAATTGTTCTCTCATTCGTATTAATTTACAATAAATCAAATAATCAAACAGTATGCAATAAGCCTTATATTCTAGTTGGAACTTTTTGCTGCCTAGACCAAAATAATAACAAAATTTGTGATGATGATGAAAAACCAGAAGTTAAAGAGTGTGTATTCAAAGTTAAAGAAATGGACAATTTTTTAATGTCTTATGATTATGAGTGTAAAGACGTACGAGATTGCAACGAATTTTTGAATATGGTTTTCAAAGAAAGTGGCACTGATGTTAGTATGAATGATATGATATCTTATATTGATTGTATCCCATCTTCTTATGTCCCACTGAGCGACATACCTGATCTACCTAGTGACGTAATAGATAAAATTAAATGTAAGACAAAAAATGATTGTATTCAAAACTTAGCTTCATTAATATGGACTCCTCCTAATTGGGCATATAAGCAAAGCTATCGATGTAATGATGAAGGCATATGCGAAGTATTAAAGAATTACGTGGAAGTAATTAAAGAGGTTATGTTTTTGTCTAGCAAATGTGTTATGCCTAGCGGCGTAGCCTGCTTGGATCATAGGGTAACAACATCACAAATACAGCTTATATTGAAGAACGATATCGGCTATGGAATGAGTTCAATTAATGTTAATGTTGTTGGATGTGGAAGTTCGAGTATACCAACAAGACTGGCAAATGGTGCAAGAGCATTGTACAACATAACGTGCAGTTCGGCTTTGACATTAGGAGCTAAATTCAGCGGGGATATAACATTCACTTACACAAACGATGAAACAGAATTAACGAGAGTATTAAAAGGTAATTTGGTTTCAAAAGTTGTTGAATAGCTAGCAAAAATTACTTTGAATTTAAAGGAGTTAAAACCAGAAAATGAAATACTGCAATAAATGTGGATCAGAAATAGAAGGAACTGAAAAGTTCTGCCATAAATGTGGAACTAAACTAGAAAGAATAGAGAAAAAAGTACAAAAAGAAGTAACAGAAAAAGCAAAAGAACCGCATGAAGATAAAAGCAAATTTAAAAAGCTAGAAGAAGAATACACTGTTAAAGGTCATCGTCAAACATACACTAAGCATAAAATCTCTCCCCACTTGGTTCCGTGGGTTGTATTCAGTATTGTCTTATTGTTGGCAGGAACAATAATTCTTCCAACCAAGGTCATGAGTTATCAAGTTGAAGTTCCCTACATCGATAAAGAACAATATGCTGTGGAAGTTCCTTATGAAGATATAGAAGCATATGTTGAAAGTGTTCCTTATGAAACAACAGAAGAGTATGTTGAGTCCATTCCCGTAACAGAGCAACAAGCATATCAAGAAACCGAGTATTATACTGATTACGAACCTTATGAAGATTGCTCTTTCTTTGGGCTATATTGTACAACAAAATACCGTGCTGTGACAAAAAGCAGATTAGTAACAAGTTACAAACCTGTAACCACTTATAAAGATGTTATAAAAACCAGGCCAGTTACTAAATACAGAGACGAAACCAAATATAGAAAAGTCACAAAAACAAGAACTGAAACAAGGGAAAGAGAAGTGAGAAGAACGAGAACTGAAACAAAACAAAAAGAAATAAATTGGCTGTTTGGGTTTGATGCCATGATAAAATTCAGGAATTTAGAATGAGCAGCGAATTTTGTCCTCTTTGTAATAAAAAATTAAGAAACAATTCTAAATTTTGCAATCATTGCGGAAGAAAAATAGTTAAAGATGAACATATGAGAATAGAAAGCAATAAAAATTTAGTTGTTGGCAATATAATCGCATCGGTATTCGTAGGCATTATTCTCATAGGAGCAACTACAATTTTTCTAACTTATTTGAATCAAAGAAATTCAGAAACAAATGATAGCAATTCAGATTTACTTCTGCCTGAAGATAGGTTGCTTGATATTTCTCAACAAATACAAACAATTAAGAATTATGAAGAAAAAAGAAAAGAAGGCTATACTCTTAATGAAAAACCATTTGTAAGTGGAAATTATGAATATGATGAACGAACAGTTGATTTCAGATTAGTTTGTAAAAACCCTTGTCCAGTTTCAAAAGATATTCTCGATCAAGAATTTGCTGCAATAGCTTATGCTGTTTCATCAACAAGAGGATTAACGCAATCAGACATTGACAAAGATTTATTGCCTTTTGAAGTACATGCATCTGATGATGGCGTATGCCCATATCTGTCTGGAGCTGCAGCTTATATGAGTTCATTCATAGACCAAAATGGATATCAACGAGGGCGACTCTGCTTTTTCTATGACAAAATAAATTATAATCGTGATAAATTTCCTTATTCTACATCTGTTCACGAAGTTATGCATTTGTTTGAATATAATAAAGTTCCTTATGGTGGAGGTAAAGGAGGCAGTGTGCTTTGGGAAGGGCTATCTGAAATGATGGAGTCCTTTTTCTTAAGGGGAAATGAAAGAAATAGCTTCTGTTGGCAAGGAAATGCTTGGTATAAACAGGTTTTAAAAAATAGCGATGATGCCCATTGGGTTGGCGGTGATCTATTTTTTGAACTTTGCAACCAGTATGGATTTGATTATGATGATCTTCCAGAATTATTTAGGCAATTAGACTTAAAAAAAGGAAATATTGATGTAAATGAATTTGTAAGAATAATAAACAATATAGTTGGAGCAGACACGTCATATCTTTTTAGAAATGCTGGAGTTATATAAAAAATAAAGTTAACAAAGAAAATTGAAAAATAGTAGAATTTAAATAGTTCATAGGAAAAATAAAAAGTCACATTACGGCAATAGAATATTTTATTGCCTTGAAGAATGTATCTTTTTAAAAATAACAGAAAGCTTTTTATTTCAACTAAATAAAACAACACAATATCAATCAAATATCAATTAAAAAGGTGGTCTTATGGCAAAAAAAGGAATGAATGTAAAGAATATGAAAGGATTGTGGATAGCAGGAGCAATAGTCTTTGTTGTATTGTTGCTTCTGGGCTGGTTTGTTGGATCTTACAACATGCTGGTTACATTGAACAACAATGTTGACAACAAATGGGCGCAGGTTGAGACTGTATATCAGAGAAGAGCGGATTTGATCCCAAATTTAATAAATACTGTGCAAGGTGCAGTAAATTTTGAAAGAGAAACACAAACAAAGATTGCTGAGTTAAGGACACAAGCATCTGCAATTAAAAGTGAAATGCAAAGTGCAAAAACCCCTTCTGAACTTGATGCTGCAGGACAAAAACTTGACGGAGTTGTTAAAGGCTACCAAGGATTAAACATTAATGTCGAGAACTACCCTCAATTGAAAGCAACTGCAAATTTTCTGGCATTACAAGACGAATTAGCCAATACAGAAAACAAAGTAGCTGTTGAAAGGCAAAGGTACAATGATGCTGTAAAAGACATCAATATTGCAGTGCAAAGATTCCCGACAAATGTTGTTGCTGGGATTTTTGGTTTTAAGCAAAGAGAATATTTCCAGTCAGCAGCAGGATCTGAAAACGTTCCTGAGGTGAAATTTTAGTGGATCCAAAAGCAGGCGATAGGGTAAAAGTAATAACAGAAGACGAGCAGTTAGAAGGCATACTGATGCCGAGGCCTGAGATTCTTGAAGAGGGCTTTATAGTAATAAAGCTGGATAATGGCTATAATATCGGCATTGAGAAGAAGAAAGTAAAGAAAATAGAGCTAATTGATGAATATAAAAAACAAAAATCAGAAAAAAAAGAATTAAAATTCAATAAAAGCCTTCCAACGGTTTCTGTATTAAGCGCTGGCGGCACGATTTCTTCAAAAATCGACTACAAGACAGGCGGCGTATACGCTGATTACACAGCAGAAGACTTTGTTGAGATGATTCCCGAATTGGAAAATATAGCCAACATAAAGGCAAAGAAGATAATGTCAATGATGAGCGAGGACATCTCATACAGGGAATGGAGCAAAATAGCAGAAGAGATCGCCAAGGAGCTTAATTCAGATGCCAGCGGAGTTGTTTTGGCAATGGGAACAGATACATTGCATTATGCTGCTGCTGCATTGTCTTTTTTCTTAAAGCCATCTAAGCCAGTTGTGATAACAGCTGCGCAGAGAAGCATTGACAGAGGAAGCTCAGATGCATTCATGAACTTAAGCTGCGCAATAACAGCTGCTGCAAAATCAGATATTGCTGAAGTAACAACATGCCTGCACGGAACAATCAATGATGATTACTGCCTGCTGATAAGAGGAACGAAAGTCAGGAAAATGCACACAAGCAGAAGGGATGCGTTCAGGCCGGTAAATGAAGAGCCAATTGCCAAAGTGTTTGAAAACGGCAAAATAGAAATAACAAATAAGAATTATAAGAAGAAAAGCAATGAAAAAACAATTGTTGACGATAAATTCGAGGAAAAGACGGCATTGATTTATATTTATCCGGGAATGGAGCCTGAAGTAATTGATTTCTATTTAAGCAAGGGATATAAGGGAATTGTGCTTGCTGCAACTGCGCTTGGCCATGTTCCAACAGAAGCAAGCAAAAGCAATTTGCTGCCGCATATAAAAAAAGCAATTGATAGAAATATTCCTGTTGTGATCGCAACTCAGACGCTTTACGGCAGAGTGCATCCTTATGTTTATACAAATCTTAGAAAATTAAGCATTCAGCTAAGCTGCATCTTTGCAGAGGACATGCTGCCAGAGGTTGCTTATATAAAGCTTGGCTGGGTTCTTGCGCATACTAAAAACATGGAAGAGATCAAAAAGCTCATGCTCACAAATGTTGCTGGCGAGATAACAGAAAGAAGCAGCACTGGTTTCTTGTTATAAAAATAATACTAAAATTCGCTTAATATCACCATTGTTTGTGTTCTCTCTATCCCATCAACATTTCTTAAATATTTTGTAACAAACTCATCCATTTGGTCTATATCTTTTACCCTAATCTTAATTATAATATCCGTGCCTCCAGTAACCATTGCTGCTGCTTCTACAAATTCATGAGCCTTTAATTTTTTTGCCATGTCATGCTGTGTTAATTTAATTTCCCTTAATGATTTATAATCAACTGTAATCAAGACATAAGCAGCTAATGCCTTGCCTAGTTTTTTATTATCTAGCAAAACAGTATATCCTTTTATTATTCCCTGTTTTTCTAATTTTTTTATTCTGTGATGAACTGTGGTGATTGGTATTAAAGTTTTTTTACTGATCTGTTGCGTACTTAATTTTGCATTTTCTTTTAATACTTCCAGTATCTTAAAATCCTTTTTATCTAATGCCATAAATGGAATAAACATTCCATTATTTATAAATTTTTTGGTTTATTTTGCAATATTTTCCAAATTTATAACGATATATTTAATAATATCGAAAATATTGCATCTTTATGGTAGTAAAAATATTTACGACTGGAGGAACCATAGATAAGGATTATTCCGCTGAAGCAGGAGTTTATAATTTTGAGATAGCAGAACCAGCCATTAGGAGAATTTTAGATAATGTCAATCCTAATTTTCCGTTTGAGATTGTTTCTATTCTTAGAAAGGATAGTTTAGATCTGACAGAGGAAGATAGGCAAAAGATCTATGATAGTTGTAAAAATGAAGCTAGTGATAAAATAATCATAACACACGGAACTGATACTATGGTTGAAACTGCTAAAAAACTTAGTGCTATTAAAAATAAAGTTATTATTCTAGTGGGTTCATCAAAACCAGCAAAATTTTCTGATTCAGATGCTTCTTTTAATATTGGAACAGCAATTGGGGTACTTAATATTCTTAATAATGGAGTTTATATAGCAATGAATGGTGGAGTATGTGCTTGGGATAATGTCAGAAAAAATAAAAAAACTGGAAAATTTGAAACAATAAAATAACATAATTATATGTCAAGAACCACCCATCAAAGATGGGCGGAATGTTGCTACAATTGACAGCATCAGGTGGTTCTTGAGCATGCTCAAAATTTTCCATAAGCGAAAAAAGTTGGCTTTCAGCCACCAGTTAAATGTCAGAAATGTGAAATATTTCTGATCAAATTAAAAATCTTCGATTTTTAATTAACTGGCGGAAAATTTTTGACATTTTAGAAAAAATAATAGTTCTACTATGATAAGATTTATAAATGAGTTATATTTTAAAACAATCATGATTCCTATAAAAGAGCTATTAAACAAGGTCAAATGGGACAAACGAGAGAATCCCGAGGATTATTCTGTTTTCTACCTCGACAGGGTTCTGAACAGATTAATTGAAATCTCCTACAAAAACATCAAAAGGCTTGATGGAGAATTTTTTGTAATAAATAAAAATGAAGAAGACACATTCATTCCGCTGCACAGGATAAGGGAAGTGAGGAAGAAGGGAAAACTGGTCTGGCAAAGAAAAGGTTTATAAGTTTGCTTTTGCAAGATAGCGCATTTTCAATAACATTTATAAAACCTTGAAAAAATCCATATATTGAGGGAGCGTGGTGAAACCTGGCCAGCAGAAACTCAGCTTTGCTGGGTTCGCTGGGGGAACTATCATCGCCGGCTCCAGTAATTGGAGCGATGAGGCAGAATGCCGATGAATAAGAAGTGCTCTATGAAGACACCGGCTGGTCTGGGTTCAAATCCCAGCGTTCCCACTTTTTCAATAAATTTATATAATTCCTAGTTAAAATCCAGTTATGCCAAAAAAAGAGCTGTATGAGGCAATTGCAACATTAGTGGGAGTTGTTATCGGAGCAGGAGTTCTTGGCATACCTTATGTTGTACAGCAGGCGGGCTTGTGGGTTGGCTTATTGGACATTTTAATCATAGGTATTGCAGTCTTATTCCTCAATTTGTTTTTAGGCGAGATTGTCCTGAGGACAAAAGGAAATCATCAATTAACAGGCTATGCTGACAAGTATCTTGGAAAGTGGGGCAAGGCATTGATGGCATTCTCAATGGTTTTTGGCATTTACGGTGCAATGATCGCCTATCTTATCGGAGAAGGAAAAGCATTCGCTGCAATATTTGGAGGAACTCCGTTAATATGGAGCCTGGTTTATTTTGCTTTTGTTGCAATTATTGTGTATGTTGGATTGAAGGCTGTTGAAAAATCTGAGCTTCTCATGTCAGCTGTATTCATTATAGTAATTGTGTTAATCTGCATTCTTGCGTTTGGAGCAGTAAAGATCGAGAATCTGGCGGGATTTGATTTGACAAACATCATGGTGCCATATGGTGTTATCTTGTTTGCTTTCCTGGGAGCAGTCGCGATTCCTGAAATGAAGGAAGAGCTCATCAACAACAGGAAATGCCTTAAAAAAGCAATCATAATAGGGAGCTTAATTCCCCTGTTTGTTTATCTTTTGTTTGCTTTTGTTGTTGTAGGCGCATCAGGCGCAAATATTACAGAAGTTGCAACAATCGGCCTAGGTAAATTATTGGGCGAGAAAATGATTATTCTGGGAAATCTGTTTGCAATCTTTGCAATGGCAACAAGCTTTATTGCGCTTGGATTGGCATTGCAGGAAATGTACAATTATGACTATAAGCTGAGCAAAAAATTGTCATGGGCGTTGAGCTGCTTTGTTCCTTTGGCTGCCTTTTTAATACTGTCTTTTTTTAATATGCTGAGCTTTGTAAATGTTTTAGGCATAACAGGCGCAGTTGCCGGAGGATTAGACGGCGTGCTTATTTCAATGATGTTCCTGAAAGCCAAAACTGCAGGAGATAGAAAGCCAGAATATGTTGTAAACATCAATAAAGGATGGTGCCTGATACTGGCTTTCTTATTTGCTTTGGGGATAATACATCAGCTGATTTTGTTTTTTATTTAAATCCTGAAAAAATAGAAAACGAAATATATTGCCCCGACAATCAAAATCGTCAATATTGTGAGAAATACTTTTTTAATGGTTTTTTCTTCTTTAACTTTTTTATCTCCTGTTTTTCTTATTGTTTTTTCTTCCTTGTGATTTATTCTTATTGTCTTAAATTCTTCAGCTCTTTTTATTCTTCTACGCTTTTTAACTGCCTTTTGTATTCTGGTTGCTGTTTTTTTGATTAAAAGATACAAGAAAAACAGAATAACAAGACCAATCAATATTCCAAGCCAATGATCTTCAATAAAAACCCGAAAAACAATCATGCCATCTTTGATTTTATTCCAGGTCTGATCTTTTTCCTTTATTGTTATTGCAAATGGCTTTTCGTACACTTCGCCAGAATTGATCTCATCAGCAGTTATTTTTCCTTCATAAAATCCCTGGCTGATGCCTAAAGGGTTTGCTGCAAGGGTTATTTCCTTGACTTGCTTTGGAGCAAGCTTAAAACTGGTTTCGTCAAGAAATAGCCAATCAGGCTCCGCGCTTAGCGCATAATTTCCTTCTTTAATACCGTTATTCTCAAACTTTACTCTTATTGTTTTTTGAGAATGATCTGTTTTAATGTCTGGAGCAGAAAATCCAAGCTCATAGCATTCGTTGTTTGAAATCGCCTTTACATTTAAAGTTATAGTTGATTCAGAAACCTTTGTTTTTACTTTAACAGTATAACTTCTTTCTGCTGCATTAAACGGGTCGATTGTAAGTATTGCGGTTGCTTCTTGCCCAGGGTCCAGCATTATTGAGCTTTTGTCAAGCTTTGCATTATCTCTCTTTAAAGACAGATTGATTGTTTGCGCTGCTGTTCCCTTATTTTTTATTTTAACTGCATAATTTTTCTGCTCATAGCAGATTTCATCATGTTCTTTCTCTATTTCAACCTTGACTGCATAACAATCCTGAACCCTTATCTTCTGCCTCACTGTTTTTGTTGAAAAGCCATCCTTTATTCTTGTGTCCAGCACATATTCGCCGACAAACCCGCATGGTATGCTTATTCTTTCTGTTACTGCTCTTGTTTCTCCCGGGTAAAGATCAAACAGCTTCAATGGAAGCTTAACAAAGCCTGAAGCTGAATTGGATGCCTTTATCGATATGCTTTTTGTTATCACATCCGGATTTGTAATATACACTGTGTTTGTGTAATTGCTGCATGCGCAGAGATCCAGGCTGGCCTGCGAATAAGCAGAAATATCAGGCAATGCTTTTACTGCTGAAATCAATGATAAAAAGAATAAGAAGATTATTGAAAAAAGAAATGCCTTATTTTGCAATATTTGTTTCTGCATCTTCAATCATTTTAGTAAACAATAAAAAAAGAAATTATAAAAAATAAAAAATTAATAATATGTCTGTGTTGCTTCTTCTTCACTGCCTTCGTCTTTCCTTCTCGATTTTGTGAAGATCACTATTGCGCCGATTATGACCAGTATCACAACAAGAGCTATCAATCCGATCTTAAGGCCTTCCTTCAGCTTTTCAAAGCCGCTTGCTGAAACTGCTTTTACTGTTGCCTTAATAGATGTTTCCTTGACATCTGAGCCTGAGCTTACTTTTAAAACAGCTGTATGCTCCTCTGCTTTTGCATCATCATCTGCTGTGATCTGCGCATATACTGTCTTTGCTTCTCCTGACTGCAGCACAACAACATTCGAATCCTTGATTGCTGATGTTGCCCATCCAGTTAAGCCATCTACGCTGACAACATATGTCTTTGCTGCATTTCCTGCATTTGTGATTGTTATCGGATAAAGCACGCTTTCTCCCCTTTCAACTTCCTGCGCTGTCATGGAGAACGAAACAAGTGTCTGGCCTTCAACAGCTGTTGATGCTGTTGAGCATAACGGGCTTGCTGATACTTTAATCTGCTTCTCTTCGCTTACTTTTTCATAGCCATCGTCATATGCTGCTGTTGCCTTTACTGTATAAGTTCCTGATGCTGCGCATTCAGGGATCCTGATCTCGATTTCCTCTGATGTTTCAGATTCATCTTTTTCAACTTCATCAATGTAATCATTTCCAGAAACGCTTAATGACGGAATTTCAACTTTGATATTCACATCAGTTTCAGTATTTTCCCCGACATTCTTGACTCTTACTTTTGCTGTCAATAATCTTCCTGCTGTAACTTCAGTTGAAGGGGTTAAAATCAAATCTCTTATTGTAATTGAGTGCCTTGCATCTTTTACATGCAGCCTGTACAAGCCCTCAAAAGCTGTGCCTGTTCTTCCTGCAACACTCACTCTCATATCATAATAATCTTTTCCCAAATTATCAGGCAACTTCAATGTTAATTTTTTATAGACTGTATCGCCTGATGTCATGTCGAATAAGTGTGATGTATCGGAAACACGCTCGTAATCGCTATACTCATAACCAACAATGTACGCAGAAACTTCAACATTGCTTTCATTTGCAGATGCTGTCAGTTTTACCTGCACGCTAAAATCATTGCCTCTTTCAACTTCTATTGTTTCAGCAGCGCTTGGCGGAACAACATTGCCATCAATCTTAACTTCGCTTACTGTTGGAATTGCTGCTGCTATGCCTGTGAAGGCCAAAACACCTACGAGAAAAACTGCTAATATCCCTAAAATTTTTGCGTTCATTTTTTCTTACCCCCGATTTAATTTCTAAATTTGAAAGAGGTTTTACCTCTTTCCCTTTGTAATCACCACTCATATTTAAACTTTTCTATTTTGGAGTGGTTACAATAAATACCCGCTTTATCGTATGACTATATCCCTATGCTTTATCCTTGTCACTTTGTCATTGCTTACAACAATCCTGGCATAATATGTTCCTGGAGCTGCGCCTTCCAAGTTGAGCGAAAGCTTTCTTGTTGCTGATTCGCCTTTGCTCAAATCAAATGGGCCGATTCTCTTTCTAAGGCCCAAGTCAGGCACTGTAAGTGTTATTGTATTATCCTCGAGCTTTGTATCGCCCGTATTCTTTATTGTAACTGTTGCTGCAAGGTCGTCATAAGGTGACAAGCTATAATCATTTTCAAATGTTATCTTGCTTACATACAGCTTGTCCTCGGGCTTTTGAGCTGCTGGAACAGGAGAAGGCGCTACAGGAATGTTGTCTATTGCAAAATAAGTGTTTGATATGTCTTCATCGGATGTATTTCCTTCAGATGCCACTGCTTTTATCAAATAATTTCCATCAAGCACAGAAGGTGTATACCAAGAATAAAGTCCTGTGTTGGGCTGGTTAATCGCTATTGCTGTCCATGTTATGTTGTTCTGGCTGTAATACAAGTCTATAGATAAATTTGCTCCGCCGTCTGTTGCAATCCATCTTATGTTCGCAGTTCCGCTTAGTGTTTCCCCGCCATTAGGATATAAAACTTCTATGTCCGGAGCAAAAACATTGTCGATCTGAAATATTGCATTTGACACATCTTCTCCTGTCAGGCTGCTGTCTGATGCTATTATTCTAATAAGATAAGTTGCTGCATCCGGGACTGCTGTTGTATCCCATGCATAAATGCCTGAATTCGGAATAGTTGTTGTAATATTTGTCCACGGTATGCTGTCATAGCTGTATTGAATTGTTATTGTTAATGCGTCGCCATCCGGATCAGTTGCATTCCATGCTATGCTTCTTGTTCCGCTCCATACTTCGCCGCCATTAGGCGAAAGGACTGTTGCAGTTGGAGCATTGTTTGGCGCCGGAGTTGATGATGCAGTTATTGTTGCGCTTGCATATCCAATGCCGCCATTATCATCTGTAACTCTTAAATTGACATTGAATGTGCCGTTTGCTGTGCAGTTATATGCAGGATTCTGCTGAGCTGCTGTTTCAAATGCTGCATCATCATTCAAGTCCCAGTCATAAGTTAGTGTGTCTGTTCCCGGATCTGTTGCTGTTCCGCTTAATGCGATAGACTGTGAAACATTGCAGGAGTAAGGGCCATTAGCATTTGCAGTAGGAGCAACATTGCTGATTGTTACGCTGGATTGATTTGTTGTGCTATGGTTTTCTGCATCTGTAACTCTTAAAACAATTGTGCTTGAGTAATCATCAGCCCACGTAAAACTTGGATTCTGGCCTGGTGTTTCATAGCTTCCGTCATTATTCAGATCCCATTCAAATGTGTATGGAGGAGCTCCTCCAGATGCCAATCCTGTGAATGCTACAGGGCTTCCTTCAAATCCCGCATATGGGCCATTAGCATTTGCAACAGGCGTTGCATTTATAATGAAGCTCCATGAATAGCTTGTTGCCATTATGTTTCCTGCAAGATCCTGGCAGCGCGCATAAACTGCGTGCATTGCATCTGATAAAACATTTGTCAAATAAGTGTGAATTGCTGCTGTTCCTGAAAATGCAAAATCCATGTCCGAGTATGCTTCATCCAGATCAATTGTACCTCTGCATGCTGCATTTTCATTCGAAGTGAAATTCAGAACAGGAGTATTTGTTGTTATTGTTCCTGTTGGCTGGCCGTTTGACAAAATTGGAACTTGAGTGTCTATTGTGAAAGCAACAGAACCGCTTGCTGCATTTCCTGCAATGTCCTGGCAGCTTACATCAACGCTATAAGTTCCGTCAGATATTGCTGATGTTGGACTGCAAGTTAATGTATCGCAGCTCCATGTTACAGATGCTCCTGCTGCAGAGCAGCTTGTCTGCGTTCCATCTCCATTTATTGTTATTGTTGGAGTATTGTCATTTGTAAGGGCAGCAGTTGTTGGAGTTATTGCAGGTTCTGTTTTGTCGATCATCACAGCTGCAGATTTTATTGCTTCTGTATTGCCAACATCATCTATCGAATAATATCTTAAATAATTTGTTCCTTCTGCTGTTATTGTTGCAGATGTTCCTGAAGTTGCTGGTGTGCACAAGTTTGTCTGATCAGCGCAGTAATATGTGTTTGCAACTCCTGATCCTGCATCTGTTGCAGTTAATGTTACTGTTACATCTGAATTTTGCCAAGTTGAAGGAGCATTGTCAGTTGTTATTGGCGCATTTGTGTCTATTGTGAATGCTACAGAAGCAGATGCTGTGTTTGCTAGTGCATCCTGGCAGCTGACTGTAGCTGTACGATTTCCGTCAGCTATTGCCGATGTTGGATTGCAAGCTAAGGTTGTGCAGCTCCATGTTACAGAAGCTCCTGCTGCAGAGCAGCTTGTCTGAGTGCCATCTCCATTTATTGTTATTGTCGGTGTGTTGTCGTTTGTTAAAGCGGTTGTTGTCGGGCTGATTACTGGCGGGGTGCTGTCCGTTGTATAAGCTGCCTGCAAAGCCTGTGAATATGATGTTCCGTCATAAACCCTGCAATATGACTTGTGCGCTGCTGTATCTGCTGCAGCTGCATATGTGCATTTCATTGCTGAATACGGATAAGTATAAGCTGATCCCTCATTGCAGATATTTGATGTTGCTGTCGGCTCGTTTGTTAATTCACTGCAGTAAAAATAAAGCTGGCTCTGCTCAAGGTCATTTGGATTTACAGGAGTTAATGTAACCGTGTTGCCTCCTTTAAGCAAAGTTGGAGATGCTGTTAAATAGTCAATAGTTGGAGCATCATTGATTGAAAGAACATTCGCAATAAATGTGTCCCTGTCAGAATACTGGCTGTCTGATACTTCGACTGTGATTGAGGATGTTCCGTATTTGTGTGATGCTGGTCTGCCGCAGTTGATATATCTGTTGCTTGCCACAGAGCAATTCACCAAGGAAGGAGTTGATTGTGATGTTATTGCATATGTAAGTTGAGAGGCGCTTGTTTCAGGATCAGATGCATACTGCCATAAGTCAATAAGATTTGCTACCGGAGTTGAATCCTCGTTGAAAGATACGTCTGGAAGGCCTGCTATTGTTGGAGCTTCATTCGGCTTTGCATTGACATAAATTATTTCACTTGCTGCATCCTGAAGATTTTGAAGCCCATTGCAATAAGAACTGCTTGCAATTCCCTTTATTGTTATGTTATAATTGCCTTTTCCTGAAGTAATTGGCCATGTGAATGAAAACAACAGAGGATCATAATTATTCTGGTTTGCAAGTATTGCCTTGGATTCCTGCTTTACAACCTGCCCATCTGCAACCCTTGTTATTTTCAGGTCAAAATTTGCCTGAACCGGTATCAGGGCATAATTATTATCGGCATAATTACTTATCTTTGTTGCTGTTATTGCTATTGTTTCGCCGTCTGTAGGAAATTGGTCAGATGTTGCCAAATTATTTAATATGGTGTAGCACATGTTTCTTGGCTGCTCTGGAATGACTGTAAATTCTTTTGATGAGGATTGCTCTATTGATGAGCTGCATTTGGCGTCTGTAACTGTTGTTGCAGCTGTTGCGGTATACTCCCCTGATATTGTGGGTGTCCATGTGAATTGAACTCTTTGCGAGCCGCTGAATGGGATTAGAATATCCTGCGTCTGTTGGTTGACTATGCTTCCTGCTGAATCATATATTGTCAATATTACTCTTGTTGCAACAGAATAATAATCGTTTAATAGAGATGGAGGGGTATACTCCAGAGGGCCTGCATTATGGATTGCTGCGTATGTTGTTGCATCCAGGCTTGCGCTGACATTAATAACTAAAGGTATGTTTGCCTGGGCATCATTGGTTACGCTGAATGTGTCAATTGGAGAATAACAGTCCTGCTTTTTCGATAGATATCTCGTGTATGGGCCTTGAGGATCGCTGCTAGTGGTTCCCCACCAGTCTGCCTTGTTTTCCCAAGTTATGTAGCCGGGCTTGTAATAATATATGCCATAGCCATAGGTTGATTGAAGTGTGGTCGGGTAAGTTAACTGCATGCTGTCGCTGGTTCCGGAATTCTGCACCTGTCCGCTCCATAAAGTGCCGCTGGTGCTGCTGCAGCTAGAATCTGCGCATACAAAGCCGATTGCATTGACGTTTGTTAATGGATTGCTTGTCGCTGTAAATACGCCTGAGCTTGATATTGTGCCTTCTTTAAGATTATAATTTACGTATCTTGTTGCAGCTACAGAAGTTGATAAAAAAACAACCAATAAAAATGCAATGAACAAACTCACCCTTCTTTTATCCATCTTAACCCCGTTTTTTATTTATATAGCTCTAATTCAAATTTAAAACAGTTGAAATGACTTTTCCTCCGCCTCCACCGCCGACGCCTTCGCCGCCACCACTTGCAACCCCGGCTGCCACGCCATCACCTGCACCTTCAAGCAAATAATACCCGCCAACTACTGTACCCGCTTTTATGGTTTGTATAATCGGGTGTCTTTTCCATTCTGGAATGCTTACTAAAGATAGTGGTGTGTATTTCCAAATAGCATCCCCTACTTTCTGTAAGAATGTTTTTTTACATTTTTCTTCTTGTTTAGCTTCTGTCACCATTGTTTCCAATGGTTTTGTTTCTGATGTTTGTATTGGCTGAATTGTCCTGAAAAGCAGACCATATTTTTCATCATCAGACATCGGCTTTTGTTCTCTTACTTCCTGCTCTGACTGCAGTAATATTTCCAAATATCCATCATAAAAGCTTATTAAATTTGGATTTCCAGATTTTTTGACAGCTTTCTCTGCCAATTTCATCGATCTTACTGCTTTGCCTATGTCTTTGTAATCCATTGCTGTAGCAATTCTCTCCAGCGCATATCTCTCCTTCGGAGAATAAAGTTTTAAAGCATCTTCTGTTTTATGGCCGAATGTAAAATTTGTATTTGGAACGGATGATTGTGTCGGTATTTTAGGCAGTGTTTCTGGGGCTTTTTGTTCTATTGCTTGTTCTTGAGCAGCTTTTTCTTCATTGTATTTTTTATCGAGATCGTCTAATTCTAACTGAAGCTGAGAATTTCTACTTTCAATTTCATTAACTTTTATTTCCATTTGGGAAACTTTATTTTTAACACCATCATATTCTTGTAAAACTCCAGCAAGTGCTGTCTCAAGACCTTCAGCTTTGTTTTTAGATGCTTTTGCTTCTTTTGCAGAGTTCCACCATCCTAAGGAAGAAACTGCTACATAAGCAGCCAATGTTATTGCACCCAGAGTCTTGAAAAAAGCTGATTTTGGCGACCCCCCGGTTCTATTACAAACAAATGATTTTTGTGTTGCCGTAGTAACTTCCATTTTTTCTTCTAAATCATCATGGGCTTCATTATAAGAAACAACTTTGTGCCTTTTTTCTAATTCAGAGGCAGATTTTGTCAGGTAATCTCTCGCAGATTTTGCATCTTCTATTTTCTTGTATTTTTCTATACATTTATTCACATGCGGAGAAAGCATATTATGAAGGTTAATTAAATAATTCAAGCTGACGGAATCAAGAGAATCTGCATATTTTTTTATTTGCGATTCGAGAAAACCCAATGTTTTACTCCATTTAACTCTTTTACGAGAATTATCAAAAATTTGCTGATTGATAATATTTAAAACTGTTGCATTTGTGCGGTTATATATCTCCGGGTTGTAAAAATCATATAATTTCTGAATTTTATCAGCAATTTCTGTCTTTTTGGGTTCTTCATAAGGATTGTTGGCTTTTGGCAAATAGTTGTATGGTTTTTGAAGATCATCAATATTCAACTTATATGTTCTTGGGAAGATTCTTGAATTTAAAGAAAGAGATCTAAGTTCTGGTGAATCATAGCCATAATGCATACTAGCAACTCTTTCTGTTAAAGTTATCATTAAACGCACCCCCGCTATTTTAGTTGAGATATTAAAGCCAATATTTAAACCTTTTGTTTTGTCACCATTCTAAAATGGGTAAGATTTAAGGGTTAAGCATTTAAATAGCAGACTGATAACTTACGCAATATGATCAGCATTATCGGAGCAGGGCCGGCAGGATGCTATGCAGCTTATCTGCTTGCAAAGAATGGAAAAGAAGCCAGCGTATTTGAAGAGCATCCAAAAATAGGCCTTCCTGTGCAGTGCACCGGCATTGTAACAGATGAAATAAACAATATTTTAAAACTGAATAAAGACGTAATTTTGAACAAAATAAGCAGGGCAAGGGTTTTTTCTCCGAATGGAAAATTTTTAGAGTTAAAATTAAAAAATAAAAACATAATTCTTGATAGGGCAAATTTTGACCAGCAGATTGCTGAAATGGCCAGAAAAGAAGGCGCAAAGATTTTTTTGAATAGTAGATTTGTTAATTATAAAAATAATAAAGTAATAATAAAAAATTTAAAAAATAACAAAACTGACAAAATAGAAACTGATTGCCTTATTGGCGCTGATGGTCCGAATTCGTCTGTTGCAAAATCTTCCGAATTGTTTGGAGAGAGAAAATTCTTATTCGGAAAACAGGCAAGGATCAAGTTAAAGAACGACAATGCAGTTGAATTTTACCCTTATATCGGAAGCTATGCATGGGTTGTTCCTGAAAATGAAGAAACCGCAAGAATCGGAGTTGCTGCTTATGATGATATCAACCGGGTTTTTTTGAATTTTTTAAATTCATTAAAAATAAATAATAAAAAAATCATGAACTATCAGTCTGGATTGATTCCAATATACGAACCTAAATTAAAAATCCAAAACGAAAATATATTTTTGCTCGGAGATGCTGCATTGCAAGTCAAAGCAACAACGGGCGGCGGAATTGTTTACGGATTGAATGCTGCAAGGATTTTAGCAGATTGCATCATTAAGAATGAAGATTATGGCTCAATGTGCAAAAAAAGAATCGGAAAAGACCTGTGGCTGCATTTAAAACTGCACAACATCATGAAAAAATTCTCGGATAATGACTGGAATCTGCTGGTTGGCTTATTGAATAAAAAAGAAAGCAAGAAAATAATTGAAAAACACGACAGGGAATATCCTTCGAAAATTTTGTTTAATATTTTAATACGAGAGCCGAGATTGCTGTATTTTTTGAAACATATTTTTTAATTGTTCTGATCATTACACCTAGAATCATCAGTCGGTTCTTTGCAAGTAATCTTTTCTATCCTTTAACTTCACTCTGAGCAATATGTCGAGTGCGATATAAACTTTAGATAAATGCGTCCGTGCTGCTCCTAAATGTGTAGTGCAAAGAACCCGTGGTTTTTCATCTTTGTTTTCCGGTATATGCAGTACAGCATAATCTTCACCAAATCTTATATAATCCCAGCCATTTACAATTTTTATATCAACGCCATACTCTCTGGCAAGTCTTTCACAATCGGCGACTGTGGTGAATCGAGCAGGATTTACATAGGGTTTTAATTTTGGAATAATATTCAGAAAAAATGCCAGAAGTTTATTCTCCAACGAGAACAGCCGCCCTCTACACCTTACATTTATAATATTCTCATCTGGATAAACTTTGCTTATAAAAACACCAAAATACTGGCCTTTAGAACCATTATTTGCCAAGCCGTTTAAACTAGCATCATCAATTGCCAATTTATCAATACTGGCTACTTCACCCATCATATTTCATCAATAATACATTCATCTTTAAATATTTTATGTTGCGCCATTAAAAACCAAAAACAATAAACTTTATAAATGAAGCGGGTTTAATCGCAGTTATAGAGGGGGTCTTATTGGAAGAAGATAAAAAAAGCGAAGATGGTGAAGATTTTTCCATAGATTTCAGCAAGGTAAAGGGTTTTCTAAAGAAATTCAAGAAAAAAGAAGGCGAAACTGCAAAGGAAAGCGAAGAATTCTCATTAAATATGGCATCTGCCTGGAAATTTTTACTGAAATACAAAACTGTTTTCCTGATTTTGATCCCTATATTATTTATGATCTACTTCAGAAGCTTTCCAAATTCCCTTCCTGCAACTGATGACTGGGCAAAAAGCGCAGTTGTGAATAACATCAAAAGCAATATAGCAGGCCAGATAAATTCCCAGTATCCTAATCTGCCTGATGCGCAGAAAGCAGAGCTTGTTGATGCGCAGTTCAGAGAGCTGATAAAGGACAAAAGCCAACGGCAGCAGATAGACAGCCAAATAACTGAGGTTTCAAATTATTTTAAAAGCTCTTTTAAGGATGATAAAGGATACACTTACTTAGGCGATATAGACTCTTACATCTGGATGAGATATGCAGGAAATATTTTGAAAAACGGCCATCCCGGCGACAAGCTTGTTGACGGCAAGCCATACGATGCATTGATGTACGCACCAGTAGGCACGCAGATAAGCCCAGACTTATATTCTTACATAGAAGCATTCCTGTATAAATTTGTTTTCCATCCGTTCAATAAAAAAATAACATTGATGCAGACTGCATTTTATACGCCATTTGTTCTTTCAATACTTGCGATAATTGCGGCATTTTTCATTGCACGAAGAATAAGCGGCGACTTTGGAGGATTTATGGCTGCTATGATTATCGCAATACATCCGTTCTTCCTGAGCAGGACATTCGGCTCTGACAACGATGTCATAAATGTTGTTTTCCCGCTTGTTATTTTATGGGTGTTCCTTGAATCTTTTGAAGCAAAAAAAAGAATCAATGCAATGATTCTTGCCGGAGTTACAGGATTGCTTATCGGCATCTATAGCTTTGCATGGGGCGGATGGTGGTATGTCTTTGATTTTATAATTGCTGCTCTTGCAGTATATGTAGCATATCACTTAATAGTCCACAGAAAAGAATTAAAAAACGGGCTGGCAGAATATTTCAAAAAAACAGACATAAAAGACATCCTGCTTATATTTTTAATATTTCTGGTTTCATCAGGCATTTTTGTAACTTTGTTTACCGATTTCACTAATTTCAGAAATGCACCTTTCAATCCAATAGTTTTCACATCAATAAAGTCGGCTACAACAGCAGATTTATGGCCTAATGTTTATACAACTGTTGCGGAACTGAATTCAGCTGCCTTAAGCACCATAGTGGCATCTACCGGAATGAGCGGAGACGGCAAATTCTTCTTTTTCATCAGCTTATTGGGGGTAGCGCTTACTCTGTTTAAGAAAGATAAAAATGGAAAGGTTGATGTCAAGTTTGCAGTGCTTTTAGCAATTTGGTATTTTTCCACAATATATGCGAGCCGCAGCGGCGTGAGATTCATACTTTTGCTTATATCTGTCTTCAGTGTTGCAGCAGGCATTGCTTTTGGCATAATCTATATGTATGCAGGCAAATGGATTTCAAAAGGCCTGCATCTGCCAAAGATTGTTTCGAACAGCATAGTTGCTGTTTTGCTATTATTGCTGCTGATAGCCCCTCTGCAGGCAGGGGATAGCCCTCTGAAAGCTGCTAACAGGGTTTCAAGGCAGCAATTCCCGATAATGAATGATGCATGGTATGATTCGCTTACAATGATCAGGGATAAATCAATGCCTGATGCCATTATCAATTCATGGTGGGACTTCGGCCATTATTTCAAGGCAATAGCTGAAAGGCAAGTGACATTTGACGGAGCTTCGCAATATACTGCGCAGGCGCATTGGATCGGCAAAGTTCTGCTGACTGACAATGAAGAGCAGGCAATTGCAATATTGAGAATGCTTGACTGCGGAGCAAACACAGCATTTGAAAAAATAGACAAAAAGCTGCAGGATACTTCTGTTTCAGTGGATGTTGTTTACAGGATAATAATGCTCAAAAAAGAAGATGCAAAATCATATTTGATGGATACTTATAAATTCAACAATGATGAAGCAGATGATGTCCTGAAAAGCACGCATTGCAGCCCGCCAGAGGATTATTTCATAACATCTGATGATATGATTGGAAAATCCGGAGTATGGGCCCATTTTGGAAGCTGGGATTTCAAAAGAGCTGAGATGTGGATCAATGCAAGGGGAAAAAGCAAGGAAGATGCAGTAAAATATTTTACTGAGCAGAAAGACTTCAATTTGACAAAGGAAAGAGCGGAGCAGATTTATTACGAAATACTTTCATTGAAGGATGAAGTTGCTGCAAATACGTGGATTGCTCCATGGCCAAGCTATGCGGGCACAAGCGGCTGCTCTGTTGTGAAGAATGAAACTATAAGATGCGACAACGGCATTTTAATCAATTTGACAAATAATTACGATCCCACTATATTAACAAATGACGGCATCAAGAAACCCTCAAAATTCGGCTACATTGATGAAAGCGGAAATTATATTGAAAGAAGCTATGATGAAAATACCATCCCTTACGGAGTTGTTTTGATAAAATCAGGAGATTCGTACAGCACAGTCATGAGCAATGTAGAGCTGACATCAAGCATTTTTACAAAGCTTTATTTCCTGGAAGGACAAGGTACGAAGCATTTTGACCTGTTCAGCGATAAAAGGAGCATAACCGGCGGCAGAATGATTGTATGGAAAGTAAATTGGGAAGGCAGAACAAATAATGCAAATGTAAACAGCACAATAAGTGCTTCACCATAATTATAAGATGGCAATTTTTATTACAGGCGGGGCTGGGTTTATCGGCAGCCATTTGTGCGAGAGGCTTCTGAAAGAAGGCAAGGAGGTTATAGCAGTAGATGATTTCAATGACTTCTATGATCCTGAAAAGAAAAAGAAAAATATTGAAGATTGCGCTAAAAACAAAAAATTCAAAATTTATAAAGCAGACATAAGAGATAAAGAAGAAATTAAAAAAATATTTGAAAAAAATAAAATAAATGTCATTGTTCATCTTGCTGCGCGCGCGGGTGTAAGGCCTTCCATGGAAAATCCCCTTCTATATATTGATGTCAATGTCAATGGAACGCTTGCAATGCTGGAGCTTGCCAAGAAATTCAATATTAAAAAGTTTATATTTGCATCAAGCTCCAGTGTTTATGGCAGCAATGATAAGATTCCCTTTTCTGAAGATGACCCTATCAACAACCCATTAAGCCCTTATGCAATCACAAAGATCGCTGGAGAGCAGCTCTGCAGAATTTACAGCAAACTACATAGCATTAACATGGTCTGCCTGAGGTTCTTTACTGTTTATGGACCCCGCGGAAGGCCGGATATGGCGCCTTATAAATTCACAAACCTTATAATGCAGGGCAAAGAAATAGAGGTATACGGAAACGGCAGCTCAAAAAGGGATTATACCTTTGTAAGTGATATTATTGACGGTATTGCGACTGCTGTTGAAAAAGAGCTTAAGTTTGAAGTGATTAATCTTGGGGATTCAAACCCTGTTGAATTAAAATATTTAATAAGCTTAATAGAAAAGAATACCGGCAAAAAAGCAAAAATAAAGTTCATGCCTGAGCAGAAAGGCGATGTTCCAATTACATATGCGGATGTATCAAAGGCAAAAAGGCTGCTCGGCTATAAGCCAAAGGTTAAAATAGAAGAGGGCGTTAAAAGGCTTGTTGAATGGTATAAAAATGGATAAAATATCTGTTGTTGTCCCGTTGTATAATGAGGAAAAGAATGTTCTTTTGTTTTACAATAGCCTTAAAGCTGTTTTGAACAATATGAAAAATGACCATGAGATAATATTTGTTGATGACGGCAGCAGGGACAGGACATTTTTTTATGTGAATGAGCTCAATAAAAAAGATAAAAAGGTAAAAGCTGTACAGTTTCAGAAGAATTATGGAAAAGCAGCTGCATTGTCTGCGGGCTTTGAAGAGGCTAAAGGAGCTATAATCATTACAATGGACGGCGATATGCAGGACGACCCAGTTGAGATTCCAAGATTTGTTGCTGAGCTGGAAAAAGGCTACGGCCTTGTTTCAGGGTGGAAGCAGAAAAGGCAGGATCCTTTTGGCAAGAGATTTTTTTCAAAGCTGTTTAATGCGCTGGCTGCTGCTGTTACTGGGGTTAAAATACATGACTTTAACTGCGGCTTTAAGGTATATAAGGCAAAAGCTGCGAAAACATTAAATATATACGGCGAATTACACCGCTATATTCCTGCCTTGGTTTACTGGAATGGCTACAAAGTAGGCGAGATAGCTGTAAGGCATCATGCCAGAAAATATGGAAAAAGCAAATATGGGGTGAGCAGATTGTTTAAAGGATTTTACGACCTGATAACTGTTAAATTTTTAACAGGATATAAGAAAAAGCCAATGTATTTGTTCGGAACAGTTGGAATTTTGCTTGGCTTATTGGGAATAATTGCAGCAATAAAAGTTTTGTGGGACAGATATGCCAATATTGTTTCCATGGACAGGCCTCTTTTGATGCTGTCTGTGCTGCTCATAGTGCTTGCAGTTCAGTTCATTTCTCTCGGCTTTATAGGAGAGTTGATCTCAAGCTCGAGCAAGGAAGAATATAAGATAAAGAAAAAATTAGAGTGAAGCAGTAAAAAATGAAAGTTCTTGTACTTAATCCAGGAAGCAGATTCACGAAAAATGTAGTCAGGGACCTGATCTATGGCTGCTGGTGCTGGGGAAAGAGGATCGGAGGAGCTCAGGCGCCGCCTTTGAGTTTGCTTTACATTGCAACAGTTCTGAAAAACGAAGGCCATGATGTTGTTTTCCTTGACGCATTGGCTGAGCAGAAGCCGATAAACGATGTTAAGAAAATTTCAAAAGCATGCGATGCTGTTGTCATTTCAACCTCTACAATGAGTTTCAATGAGGACTGTGGGATTCTTGCTGAGCTTAAGAAAGCAAATAAAAACATTGTAACGATCATGTTCGGCTCACATCCGACTTTTATGCCGCAGTATGCATTAAGCAACAATGCAATTGACATAATTGTAAGAAGAGAGCCTGATTTTATCATAAGAGATGTTGTAAATGGTCTTGCCAAGGGCGATAAATGGAAGAAAGTAAAAGGAATTGGCTATAGGGAAGGCAAGAAAAAAATTCTGAATGAACTATATCCCTATATTGAAAACCTTGATGAGCTGCCAATCCCTGACAGGACATTATTGCCGAAAGGAATTGATTATTTTAATCCGATTGTCAAAAGAGTCCCTTATACAACAATGACAAGTTCAAGGGGATGCCCTGGAAAATGCACATTCTGCACTGTGCCGAATTTTTACGGGCCTAGAGTAAGGTGCAGAAGCGCTGGCAAAGTTATAGAAGAGTTTGTGGCAATTCAGAAGCTCGGCTACAAAGAAGTCTGGCTGAGAGACGAAACATTTACTGCTTTCAAGAGCAGGAATGAGGTAATCTGCAAGGAAATGATAAAGCGGAAAATGGATCTAACCTGGATTGCAAATGCCCGTGTTGGGCTGATTGACAAAGAAATGATGATTCTTATGAAAAAAGCAGGGTGCCACATGATCAAGTTCGGAGTTGAATCTGGAGTGCAGGAGATATTGAACAATATAAAGAAAGGCATTAACGCAGAAATGACAAGAAAGAACTTCAAATGGACGCATGAAGTTGGAATTGATACGCATGCCCATATGATGCTTGGCTGCCCTGGCGATACAAAGAAAACAATAGAAACAACAATGAGGTTTGTCAGGGAAATAGCACCGACAACTGTTACTTTCGGAGTTTGCACGCCTTATGCCGGAACTGAATTATTTATTGACGTTGCAAAAAAACATCCTGAAATTAAAGACGGCAGCTACTGCGATCTCAGCAAGGTGCATACAAGCGGATTCTTCAACCAGTACTTTACAAGCTTAAAAGGAGATGAGCTTGAGAACTATATCAAAAAGGCATACAGATCATTCTATTTCAGGCCGAGCTATATTTTAAAGACTTTGATCAGGATAAGAAGCTGGAATGAATTCTTTAGGATAACGATCGCAGCGAGCAATGTGTTCAGCTTCAGCACGGGATTGGGGGAAAGAGAAGATTAACAAACTAATTTTAAATTGCATTACTGAACTTTTTTAATTCTTTTATTGGATCGGAATTTAGTTATTATTTTTATCATCGCTTTTTCCAATCTATTCCGGATCTTAAAAATTATAAAAGAAACGATCATAAGAGAACCGAAAATTATTACCGATGCAGCAGTATTAGCGACTGCAATACCATTCCCGGCCATATTTAATACAATAAAGCCAGGTAAACGACCCAGAAAAACAAGAATCACAAGTGTCCGGATTCTGATATTTGTAAGGCCCGCAATAAAACACACAATATCATCAGGCAGGGCAGGAAGCAGCCATATTAAAAATAAAGCGAATGCTCCTTTATCCTTACATATATTGTCAAACTTTTTAAGGGTTTGTTTTTCTACTACTTTTTCAACAAAAGGCCTTCCAAATTTTCTGACAAGCACGAAAGCTATAAATGAGCCAATTATGGTGCCCATCATGGTATATGTTGTACCCCAAAAAACTCCATAGATATAACCACTTACAAATCCTGCGATTTGACCCGGGATTGGTGCAATTAACACTTGAAGGATCTGAATTAAAATTAAGATGATAGGACCCCAAACTCCAAAACCAGTTACAAAATTCCTAACTTGATCTGGATTAGTAAAAAAATAGTAAAAATATTTGCTAAAATAAGTTATAGCTAAAAAAATCAAGATTATGATTGCTAATGCGATTAGAGATTTTCTTCTATTTTTAGGAGAGGAAAAAATCTTAATGTGCCGTTTCGTGTAATGGTATAATTTCTTTATCAAGTTAAATTAAAGGCATTAAATATCGACTATATATATTTGTTGGTTGTCTATCACTGAATTTTACTTCACGAAAATTTTGAAATCGATTAATTAACTTAAAAACATAAATGTTTATAAATAACTGTAAAAACTTCAGATTAGATCGTTATGGAACAAGTTTTAAAGGAGATCAGGGACTCTGAGCAGAAGGCAAAAGAGATAATTGCAAAAGCCGGCAGGGAGAAGGAAAAGATCATGCAGGATGCATTGCAAAAATCCGCTTCATTATTCAATGAAAAAAAATCAGAGCTTGAAAGCAAGAACAAGACAGAGCTCGAGAAAATAAAAAAAGAGCTGGAAAAAGAAAAGGCAGATTCTGTTGAAAAGGCCAGAAAAGAAGCAGAGCTTTTAGGCAAGAAGGCAGAAAAGAACTTCCAAAAAGCTGTTGATTGTGTATTAAGCGAATTTGAGGAAAGCATAAAATGTTTAAAGTAACAGAGATGTCAAAGATAGCCATTCTTGGCCCGAAAACAGAAATGGAGACTGTGATTAAAGCGCTTTATGACCTTAAGATATGCCACATAATAGAGCATAAAAAGCTAGATGAGCTGGATATCGGATCTCCTCTGGAAAAGGCAAATACGATTGCAAGGGTTCTGGTGAAGATAAGGTCCATATGCTCGTATCTGAGCATTGATTTAAAATCTGATGCTGAAAAAGAAACGGAAAACGCAGATGTTTTGAGTGCCAAAAACCTGGAAAAATACATTTTCAAGCTTGACCAAGAGCTGGAAAGCTATCAGAATGAGATCAAAGAGGCAAATAATGAACTCAATGAAAAACTCAGCCTATTGAAATCCCTCAAAGAACTGGAAGGCCTTGACATTGACATTGATTCCTTCTTCAATTTTGAATCGTTAAGCTATTTTATAGGCTATGTGAAAAAATACGAGCCATTTAAAAAAGACCTTTCAGCAATTACAGCTAAGTTCGAGCTGAAGCACAGGCAATTTGAGAAAAATGCGCTGATTGCGCTTTTCATAGACAAGGCATTTTCAGAAAAGGCTGCAAAAGCATTGGAAAGCTTTGAATTTAAAAGCATAGACATTTCAAAACTGATTGGGCTTGGCGGAAAGCCGAGCGGACACATTAAAAAATTAGCTGTTCAGATTTCAATATTGGAAAATAAAAAAAAGGCAGCAGATAAAAAAACCGCGAATATGAAAAAACAAAACCAGGAATTGCTGGCGCAGCATGAAAGGCTGCTATCAGAAGAGCTTGAAAAAGCAGAAGCTCCGCTTAAATTCGGCGCAACAGAAAGCTCGTTTGTCATAAGCGCCTGGCTGCCTGAAAAAAAACTCAGCAAAACAGCCGAAATACTTAACAAGAAGGCAAAAAACAGGATCTTCATACAGCAAATGCCTGTGGGAGAAAAAGATAATATCCCGATAAAGCTTAAAAACCCCAAGATTGTGAAATCATTCGAGTTTTTTATGAATCTTTACTCTCTCCCAAATTACAGGGAGATTGACCCGACATTTTTCATCTTTCTCAGCTTTCCATTATTGTTCGGCTTCATGCTCGGCGATATCGGGTATGGCCTGACAACATTGGTTATTTTCTGGCTACTTAAGAAAAAATTTCCAAAAGCAAAAGGCTTTTTCAACATACTGGTATTTGCTTCGTTAGCAACAATCTTTTTTGGGGCAATTTTTGGAGAATTTTTCGGAGCTGAAGAGCTGTTTGGCTGGCATCTGCCAAGGCTCATAAGCAGAAATCCTGAGCATGAGCTGATTCCATTGATGGCATTTGCAGTCATTGTCGGCATCATTCACGTAAATGTCGGGCTTGCAATAGGATTTGCAAATGTGCTAAAAGCGCACGGCTTCAAAAAAGCATTCATGGAAAAATTCGGATGGTTCTTTTTGGAGGCAGGAGCTGCATTATTGGCCCTTTCTTATACGAAAATAATAAGCATCAGCCCTTTTGCAGGATATATTCTCCTGACCATAGCTGTTATTGTGCTTTTCCTGGGGGAGGGAACTAAGGGATTAGTTGAAATTCCGAGCATATTCGGCAATATATTTTCTTATTTGAGGCTCATGGCAATAGGCCTTTCATCTGTTGGCTTAGCAATGGTTGTGAATAATATGGCAGAAGGGTTTTTCCATTCAGGAGGGTTTTTAATAGTGGTGGGCATTTTAGTTTTAGTTATCGGGCATATAATAAACATCGGAGTCGGGTTATTAGGATCATTTTTACATTCATTGAGGCTGCACTATGTGGAATTTTTTACAAAATTCTACGAAGGCGGCGGAATGGAATTTAAGCCATTCGGATTGAAATCATAAAAAAACACGGAGGTTAAAAATGGTAGCAGAAGTAGGAATAATTGCCATAAGCGCGGCATTTGCGCTTGGCTGCAGCGCTTTTGCAGCAGCATGGGCTGAAAAAGCAATAGGAACAGCAGCAATAGGTGCAATGGCCGAGAAAGAAGAGTTGTTTGGGAAGGGATTGATCCTTACAGTTATCCCTGAAACAATAGTTATTTTCGGCCTTGTGATAGCAATACTGATATTGGGCCTTGCAGGCGGCTAAATCCAAGATGGGCCTTGAAGAGCTGAAGCAGGAGATAATAGGCAGCGCAAACAAAAGCGCAGATGCAATTATCTCTGAAGCTAAAAGCGAAGCGGATAAAACTCTGAATCAGATAGAGCAAAAGATAGATCTCTTCAGGAAGAAACTTAATGAAGACAGAAAATCAGCGGCAAGCGCAATGGAAAAGACAATAAGGGCGATGGCAGATTCAGAATGCAGAAAAGCAATGTTGGAAAAGAAAAAAGAGATTATGGAAAGTGTCTTTGAAGCAGCTAAAGCCGCATTGTCCGGGCTGGGCAGCGAAAAAAGGGAGCAGCATATTGCGAGCCTGCTTAAAACAGCAAAATCTGAAATAGAGGCTGCCAAGTTTTTTTGCAGCAGCAAAGATGCAAAATATTTAAATGGCCTCAAATGCGAAAATGCAGATATTTTGGGCGGCTTGATTGCAGAGAACAAGGACGGAACAATAAGAGTTGATTACAGTTATGAAACTTTGCTTTCAGATGTAAAAGAGCATTCGATGCAGGAAGTGGCAAAAATATTGTTTGGTTGAAAATGAAGGTATTGGCTAAATTTGAGGAACCGAAAAGGGAAGGCAAGATAAGGCTGGGCAGCTATCCCTACACTTATGTAAGGGTTGTGGTAATGAGGGCTCTTCTGCTTAAGAAAGAGGATTATCACAAATTGATGAAGATGGAGCTTGATGAAATAGCAAGATTCCTCGAGGACACAAATTATAAATCCGAGATTAATGCGTTGGCTGCAAAGTATTCCGAAGCTGATCTGCTGGAGCACGCCCTGAATAAGAGCCTTGTAAATACGCTTGCAAAATTAAAAAGGATTTCGCCCAACGAGCTTGACTTGCTGATCAATGCTTATTTGAAAAGAAACGATATCTTCAACATAAAAACAATTTTAAGGGGAAAATATGTGAAAGCAGGCGAGGATGAAATCGGGGCATTGCTTCTGCCGACTGGGTCATTAAGCTACACTCAGCTGATAAACTTGATGAAGCTTGCAACAATTGAAGATGTTTTGAAAAATGCAGGCATGATTCCTTTCGATGAATTAAAAGAAGCAGTTGAAAGCTATAAGAATGAAAATACCTTGGCCATGATTGAAGCGGCTTTGGACCGCAGCTATTATAACGAGCTGCTGCAATTCACAAAAAGGCTGTCAAGGCAGGAAAAGCTTTTCAGGGAATTCATAGAAGGCGAGATAGAGATACTGAACATAATGACAATACTGAGGCTCAAGAGGGAAAATCTGGACAGCAACAGCATAAAAAAATACCTGTTCTTTTCCGGAAAAAAAGACAAAGACAGCGAGCTGATGAAATTATTGAATGCCGAAGATCTGGATGAGCTTTTGAAATTATTGGAGAAAAAGCAGTATGGCGCCATCATTAAGGATGGCCTGAAAATTTTGAATGAGAAAGGCACGATTATTGATCTGGAAATAGGGCTTTACAAATTCCTGTTAAAAAAATCCATGCTGCTTCAGCACCAGCATCCCCTATCAGTAGATGTAATCCTGGGGTATATGTTTGCAAAGGAGATTGAAGTCAGAAACCTGAAAACAATAATAAAGGGAAAACAATTAAACATGGATGAAACTTTTATCGAAAACCAGCTGGTGATGGCTTAAAATGGCGCAAATAGCGGCAATAGGAACATCGGAATTTATAGGGGGCTTCCAGTTAGCAGGGATCAGGAAAACAGTTGAAATAAAAAAGGATCCGATGAGCCAGATAAGAGATTTGATGCAGGACAAGGAAATGAGCATTGTAATAATTGACGAGAGGATATTGAATGGGCTGGAAAGCAATGACAAGGTTTTTATTGAAGACTGCATAAGGCCTGTTTTTGTGCCTTTGTCAACTGAGGCTGCACAGGAAAATTTAAGAAGGCTGATAAAAAAATCAATTGGCGTGGACTTATGGAAGAAAGAAGGCTAAAATGAATGATGAAAAAATAAACCAAGGCAAGATTTACAGAATCGCCGGGCCTGTTGTTGTTGCAAAAGGGCTGGCTGCTAAAATGTATGACTTAGTCAGAGTTGGAAATGAAAAATTAATGGGCGAAGTAATCCAGATAGACAAAGATAAAACAATTATCCAGGTTTATGAAGACACATCTGGATTAAAGCCGGGTGAGCCGGTTGTAAATACAGGCAAGCCGTTGAGTGTGGAGCTTGGGCCTGGGCTGCTCGGCAGCATTTATGACGGAATACAAAGGCCATTGCCTGTGCTTATAAAAGAAATGGGAGATTTTATCAAAAGGGGCGTGGAAGCTCCTGGGCTTGACCACAATAAAAAATGGGATTTCAAGGCAGCAGTAAAACAAGGTGACAAAATAAAATCAGGGCAAGTAATTGGCTTCGTCGAGGAAAAAGGCATAAATCATTTGATTATGGCGCCGCACGGCTATGAAGGAATCATAAAAGAAATAAGTTCTGGAAAGTTCACAATTGATGAGCCTGTTGGAAGAATGGACAATGGAAAAGAGCTGAAGCTTAAACAAGAATGGCCAGTAAGGGTTCCAAGGCCTGTGCTGAAAAAATTGCCTCCTGAAATTCCGTTGATAACTGGGCAGAGGATTTATGATGCTTTATTTCCATTAGCAAAAGGCGGAGTTGCTGCAATACCTGGCGGATTCGGAACAGGAAAGACAGTAGCGCAGCAAACATTGGCAAAATGGTCCAATGCAGATATAATTGTTTATGTAGGCTGCGGGGAACGCGGAAATGAAATGACTGAAGTGCTTAAAGATTTTCCCGAGCTTATTGACCCAAAATCAGGCAAGCCGCTGATGAACAGGACTGTGCTTATTGCAAATACATCCAATATGCCTGTTGCTGCGAGGGAAGCATCTGTTTACACAGGCGTTACAATAGCAGAATATTACCGCGACATGGGATATAACGTTGCATTGATGGCAGATTCCACTTCAAGATGGGCTGAAGCCATGAGAGAGATTTCTTCCCGGCTTGAAGAGATGCCGGGCGAAGAAGGCTATCCTGCTTATCTTGCAACCAGATTATCTCAATTTTATGAAAGAGCAGGCAGGGTTGTTCCTCTCGGAATAGAAAAAGAGGGCTCCATATCCATTATCGGAGCTGTCTCGCCGCCAGGAGGAGATTTCTCAGAGCCGGTAACTCAGAATACGCTGAGAGTTACAAAAACATTTTGGGCATTAGACTCGAAACTTGCGCAGAGAAGGCATTTCCCGTCAATAAACTGGCTGACATCATATTCACTCTACATGGATAGCCTGGAAAAATGGTATGCGGAGAATGTTGCATCTGACTGGAGAGAATTGATAAAACAAACTATGAGCATATTAACAGAAGAAGAAAAGCTGATGGAGATAGTACAGCTGGTCGGGTCAGACGCATTGCCGGAAAGGCAGCAGCTGACTTTAGAGGTTGCGCGCATCATAAGAGAATCGTTTTTGCAGCAGAGCGCATTCCATGAAGTGGATACTTACTGCGATCTGAATAAAACTTATCTCCTGCTTAAGTCTATCCTGAATTATGCCAAATTGTCAAATGATGCCTTGGACAAAGGAATAAGAATACAGAAGCTTGAAGAAATAAAATCAAAGCACAAAATAGCAGATGTCAAGTTTGAAAAGCAGTACGAGAAGCTTTTAAGCGAGATACAAAGAAACATGGAGCATGAATTTAGTTCGCTGAAGTGATGCAAAAATGAATGCGTATAATAAAAGGTGTGGTTCAAAATGAAGGCAAACTCACTAACGTTCGTAGCCTTCATTTTGAAGGCTTATAATGAAAGGTATGGAGTTCAAAATGAAGGAATATAAAACAATTAACAGAGTGGCCGGGCCATTGATCTTTGTTGAAAAGACAGAGCCGATTGGATACGGCGAGCTTGTAAAAATACAGCTTGAATCAGGCGAGATAAAAAACGGCCAGGTGCTGGACACATCCGATGATATTGTTGTTGTGCAGATATTTGAGGGAACATCGGGCATAGGCAAGGAGTCCAGAGTCAGATTCCTGGGAGAAACAATAAAGCTGCCTGTTTCAAAAGACATGCTTGGAAGAATATTCAGCGGAGCAGGCAAGCCGATTGACAACGGGCCTGAAATAATCCCCGACAAAAGAACGGAAATAATAGGAGCTGCCATCAATCCTTATGCGCGCGGACCTCCAAGAGATTTTATCCAGAGCGGAATTTCAACAATTGACGGAACAAATACATTGGTCAGAGGCCAGAAACTGCCATTGTTCTCAGCTGCTGGGCTGCCGCACAATGACATTGCTTTGCAGATTGCAAGGCAGGCAAAGGTTGTAGGCCAGAAAGAAGGCTTTGCAATTGTTTTTGCCGCAATGGGCATCACGCATGAAGAGGCGCAGTATTTCATCAAAGATTTTGAGCAGACCGGCGCATTGCAGAGAGCTGTTGTCTTTATGAATCTGGCAGATGATCCTGCTGTCGAAAGGCTGATAACGCCAAGAATGGCATTGACAGCTGCAGAATATTTTGCATTTGAGCAGGATATGCACGTACTTGTTATATTGACGGATATGACATCTTACTGCGAGAGCTTGAGGGAGATTGGAGCTGCGAGAGAAGAGATACCTGGAAGAAGGGGTTATCCTGGGTATATGTACACTGATCTCGCAACAATTTATGAAAGGGCAGGAATGATAAAAGGCAAAAAAGGATCCATAACGCAGATTCCGATACTGACTATGGTAGGCGACGACATTACGCACCCTATTCCCGATTTAACAGGTTACATAACAGAAGGCCAGATTGTCCTTAGCAGAGAGCTGCATAGAAAGGGAATCTATCCTCCGATAGATATTCTGCCGTCATTATCGAGGTTGATGAACCTTGGCATTGGAGCAGAGAGAACAAGGGAGGATCACAAGCAGGTCACAGACCAGTTATATGCAAATTATGCTGCTGGGCGAGATTTGCGCGGTCTGGTCGCAATTGTCGGCGAGGAAGCTCTTTCAGCAAGGGACAAAAGGCTGCTTAAATTTGCAGAAGAGTTTGAAAAGAAATTTGTTGCGCAAAGCAGATCAGAGGACAGGGAGATAAAGCAGACGCTTGACATTGGCTGGGGGCTGCTGGCAGAGATTCCGGAGCAGGAGTTAACCAGAATAAGCCCAGATATAAGAAAGAAATTTCACAAAGCCAAAGAGGCAGAATAGAATGTATGATGCGTTTGGCTATGTTAAAAATCTCATAAGACAATAAAATAAGAACGTAAAATGGCAATAGAAATAAAACCAACAAGATCTGAACTTATCAAATTTAAGAAAAGCATTATCCTGGCGAAATCAGGGTACAATCTTCTGAAGAAAAAAAGAGACGGACTTATTCTTGAGTTTTTTGAAGTGCTGGGCAAGGTCAAAAACCTAAGGTCAGATGTTGTTGATGAATACAGGAAGGCATTGTATAAAATGAATATCGCCAGGCTGCTGGAATCAGACCTTAAAATAAAGTCAATTGCCATGGCTATTGCAAACAAGCCCGATATAGAATTCGGGACTAAAAACATTATGGGCGTGCTGGTGCCGACCATTAAATCCGGCGAACTGAAAAGAAAGATGATGGAGCGCGGTTATGGAATTTACAATTCCGCTTCAATAGATGAAGCTGCAGATGCCTATGAAAAAGTTACTGAAAGGGTAATAAGGGCTGCAGAGGTTGAAACTACAATGAGAAGGCTGCTGAAAGAGATAGAAAAAACAAAGAGGAGGGTGAATGCGCTTGAATTCGAGGTAATACCCAGAATGGAGAAGACAAAAAATTTTATAGCGTTAAGGCTGGAAGAGATGGAGCGCGAAAATACTTTCAGGCTGAAAAGGATAAAGGCAAAGCTCTCTGGTTAAAATGCAACTTCTTACTAAAATTTCAAATAAGATTAGGAAAAAATTAAGCCAGACAAAAGTCAAGTTCTGGCTTGTTGTCATATTGATCAATATTGTTGTTTTTGTTTTGTTTGTAATATTCGCTGTGCTGCTTGTCAGAGTGATAAGAGGCCAATAAGAATTTATTTGAATCTGAAAGAAACTAATGCGCCTGCTACCTCTCCGGCGATTATCCACAATCTCGAAACACTGAAAATTCCACCATTCTCTGAATGGTGGTTTACTCTGTAAACCACAGATCAATATGTGGAATTTTGGTGTGCTCAAATGTCAAAAATGTTTGCATTTTTGAGCAAATTGGAAATGTGAACATTTCCAATTAACCACCTGATTCGGTGGATCGCAGCAACATGCCACCCATCTGTGATGGGTGGTTTTTGACATTAGAGAAATTAAAAAACCCAAAATGTTAATTTTTGCGGTCATAGGAACATTTATAAATATTGCCCCTTTTCAATGTGATTGAAATACGGGGGTAAACTAGATGAATAAACAACCAGAAATATTTCTGATTTCACCTTACACCAGGTCATATACCCAGAGAATGCCACTTGGCTTGATGGGCATATCTTCTTATCTTACTTCCAAAGGAGAGGAGAATGAAATTCTTGATTTCAAGGACATGGAACCAGAAAAAGCATTCAAAAAAATACAAGGAAGAATATCAGAGGCAAAGCCCAGATTCGTAGGAATTACTTGTTTAGTCTCTGAAATGGGTGTTGTCAAGAACATATGCAGGTTCATAAGGCAAAACTCAATAAACACTAAAATCATTATAGGCGGCCCGCATCCAAGTTTTCGCCCTCAGCACATCATAGACATGAAAATAGAATTTGATTATTTGATTCTGGGTGAAGGAGAACATACATTTTACGAATTAGTTCAGGCACTAAGAAAAGAAACAGAAATAAAAAAAGTCAAAGGAATAGCCTATTTGGAATCAGGAAAAATTAAGTTTGCCCCCCAAAGAGAACTGATTCAAGACCTTGATTATTTACCCTTCCCTGCTTACGATAAAGTAGATATGGCATATTATTCTAGGCCAAACGTATGGGCCATTCGCCCAATATACATATCGAGTTTTAATATCTTTACATCCAGAGGATGCCCTTACAACTGCAAGTTTTGTGTTGCCCACACTATATTCGGAAAAAAGATAAGATTTATGGGCCCCAAAAGAGTTGTTGAACATATAGAATATGTTTTAAAAAAATATAAGGTGGATGCATTATATTTTGCTGACGAATCCTTCACAGTGTCAAAACAACGCATCTATGATATCTTCAATCTCCTAAAGAAAAAAAACATAAAGTTCCTATGGGGATGCCAAACCAGAGTCAACCTTCTGGATGAAGAATTGATTAGATTCATGAAAAAAAATGGATGCATTCAAATTGAGTTTGGCATCGAATCAGGCTCTGATAAGATGCTGAAAATTATGAATAAAGGGACAAGTGTTAAGCAAATAATGGAAATAGGGGAGATATGCAGGAAACTTAGAATGCGCGTTCTTGCTAACATGCTGATAAATCTCCCTGGAGAAACAATGGAAGACATCAAAGCGTCTATCGATCTCGTTAAAAAAATGAAATACAACATGGTCTTATGGAATATTTATATACCGTTCCCGGGGGTAGAATTTGGGCGCAGCCTAGATTTAGAAGACCTAAACCCCATGTTAAAGTATCCTTCTAAAGAAACAATCGACCTATTAGAAAAGAAATATAAATTCGCCCTGTATAAGAAACCAATCCAGAAAGTTGCAGAAGAGCTTTATTCCTTGACATTCTATCCAAAGCACATTAGATTTACCTTAAGCCTATCTTATTGGGCCTCATTTTTTAGACTGATTTCATTCGTTTTTGACCACAGATATATATTGCAGATGCTAAAAAGTAAGAGAAAAATGCAGTACATAAATAATCTATTCACGCAGAGAACCACGAAATAATGTGTGGGTTGTAAAATAAAAATCAGGATTGTAACAAGGCGGCATGGTTCAAAACCCATTTTCATTGAATCAGAAATTACTTGAACTTAAACGAAACACCTGCTCCAACCAGTTCTCCAAAAATTATCCACAGTCTTGAAACCAGAGAAATAATTATTGCAATTGGCAAAGGAAAATAGAACCCCAGCAGAAAAGTCAGTATTCCTTCTCTTATACCGAGCCCGCTCGGAGTTATGAGGCTCAGGAAGCCAATTATCCACGATACTGCAAATGCCCCTGTCAAAGGAAGTATCAAGCTCAGAGGCGTGGCATAAAATGATTTAATGAGCAAATAAAATCCCATGCCATTCACAACCCACGAAAACATGTAAAAAGCAAGCAAACCAAGCAGCGAAGAGTATTTAATCTTCAGCTCAACTGTTTTCTTTCTAAAAATCTTCAGCCCAATGTTCACAAAAAAATTGAATATCTTGGGATGAATCAAAATCAGCCCAACAGGGATTGTTAAAAATACTGGCAGGAATTTCATAAGGCCGCCATCCTCAATCATAGCAGGCACGAAGATCAGTGCAGTGAATGATGCTGACAATACATGCATCGCCAACTCCAGCATAAGGCTCACAAATGTAGTGTACTTGGATATTTTCTTCTTTTCACATAGGTACATCCTTCCGAGCAGATACCAGATTCTTCCAGGAACATATCTTCCGAGCTGCGATAAAAACCATATTCTTATACTCGATTTAAAGTCAAGCTTTGCCTTAAGAAGGTTCATTATCATTTTCCACCCATATACCGAAAGCAAAAGATGAGCAAAGAGGAAAATGAAAGACAATGCAAGATAAAAATAATTGAATGTAATGCTGTAAGATTTAAGCTGACTCCAATTCTGATAAAGTGTTTTGGCTAAAAAATACAGAATAAATAAGGAAACTAACACTCCGATTATCTTGCCAATATTCAGCTTCTTCATCTGCTCACAACCTCATTGTATACTTTTATTGTCTTGCCAGCAATCTTTTCAGCAGTGAAATTCTCGTGCACATATTTATAGCCATTCTCAGCGAGCTTTTTTGCAAGTTTTTCATTTTTTAATATTTTGATCAAAGCATCTGCGAGCTGCTTAGGATTTTTCTCTTCGACAAGAATCCCTGTCTTGCCGTCAATCACTACATCTGGAATCCCGCCCGTCCTTGTCCCGATAACAGGTGTTTTGCAGGCAAGGGCTTCTGCAAAAACAACTCCGAATGCCTCTGTTTCTCCTTTCCAGTCTGTGATTGAAGCCAAGACGAAAACATCAGCATCATTGTAATATTTAACAAGCTCTTTATGCGGGACAGAAGGAATGATTGTTATATTTTTTTCAAGATTTAAATTTTTAATCTGTTCTTTTAAGCTTTCCTCTTCAGGGCCTTTCCCTACAATAATCAGCTTGAAATCGATTTTTTTATCCTTCAAAATACTGCATGCATCAACCAGATAATTAACGCCTTTCCTTTTCACAAGCTTTCCCATTGTAAAGATGGTTTTTATTTTATTCCTGCCCTTTTTCACAGGGTAAAATTTATTCCTGTCAAAAGGCATTGGAAAAACAGCAATTTTGTTTTTATTGATTTTTAATAAATCCGTGACAATTTTTGCAACATAGTTTGAAACCGCATTCACTTTGGCTGCATTCTTGAAAATCTTCCTTGCAAAAAAACTGAAAAATTTGAATTTCCTCAGAATAAAGACATCTGTTCCGTGAGTTGTAACTATATAGGGCACTTTTGTTTTCTTAAACGCCAAATAAGCTGCTATGCCGCACGGAACCCACCAGTTTGCATGTATTATGTCTATTTTTTCTTTTTGTACAATCTCAATAATCTTTTTATAAAAATTTCTTATTAACTTTAAAAAAATAAGCTTGTTGAATGTGTTTTTAATAACCAATTCATGCATATTATTCTTATATGCTATTCGCTCGTACTTATCAGAAGCGTATCTGAATCTGTATATTTTCACTCCGCCAATAACTTCATATTCCTTCAGCCCTTTCTCATGCGGAGCAAGGACAATGACTTCAAAATCCTTGTTTTTATTGATCTCAGAAACCCAATTAAAAAGAAATGGCGACATTATATCATCCCTGAAGCGGATGAAGTTCTGGGCAAGCATTAAGATTTTCATTTTATGCATTTTTATTCCAAATCAATATACTTTATTTCATATGGGGCGCTGTTCATTTTGATAAACCCGAAAGACAGATATTCGTATGTTCTTGACTGCGCCTGTCTGACCTGCAGTATCTCATTCAACTTCTCATTCAGCTTCGATTCATCAAATGTTCCGCCTTTTTTGAATAAAAAATAGATTGGCGCATTGCCCTGCTGGGTCTGCTGGAATGCGATCTGCTTTAAAGAATAATTGGAGTTTATGTAATCCCTGAATTCTGATTTCTGGAATATGTTTGAAATGCCCCATTGGTAGATGAAGATCCACTTTAGATTTTTCTTTTCCTCAAACTGCTTCAATTCAGATAAATTGGATATTACTGTTGCTTTCCTGTCTGCATGCCAGACAACTCCTGTGTCTTGATGGCCTGAATCAAACATCATCTCATCCGAAGAACTGTGCGAGTTTATGTAATTGCCGGCAACATCCAAGCCAGGAAACTGTGTATTAAATTGGCCTGCTATGCTTTGCTTTGCAGCCGGCCACATGAAAATGATGAAAAACAAGATTATTGCAATCCATCTGAGGCTTTTCTTTAAATAATCGTATTTTGTTTTTATCTGCGGAATAATTGATGCGAAAAAGAGCAATGTGGAAGATATTAAAATCGCAACTAGAGGAACAAATGGCATCTGATAATAATTATGGCCTGTCATAAAATTTATCAGCAGCAATCCATAAACCAAAAATGAAAACGCCCATGCAACAAGAAATCTGTGCTGCTGCTTTCTGATATGCCAGATTGAAATACACAGCCCAATAATCGAGATTATGACGCCTATTTTTGTAAAATTATCCTTTGAAGCAAACATGAAAACAGTTCCCCACCATTCACTTGTAAATATTTTGAAAGGCTCTTCAAGAACTCTGCCAATCATCTCATCTCCAACTCCTGCAGAAGAGGTCTGCGCCTTTGCAAGATTTGGGAGCAAGAACCACAATATGAATGCAATAAATATCAAAGCGCCTATGCCAAACTGCTTCCAATATTTCTTGTTTTTAATGATTTCAAAAGGAAATATCGAAAGCAACGGAACTGCGATAATCAAAAAAGGATATTTTGTAAGCCCTGTAAGGGTAAAAAAGACCATAAAAATCACAATGTTTTTCATTGTCTGATTCTCTTTCCAGACAAGGAAGAAATAAATTGCAGCTGTCATAAAAAACAATGCTGGCGCATCAAATTGAATATTCCTGCCAAAGAAAACGAGCAAAGGCGAGGTAGAAGTAAAAAATGCTGATAAAAGAGCAATGTCTTCCCTTTTGAAAAGCTTTTTTACAAAAAGATATGTGAACACAACTGCGCCAAGCGCAAAAAATATTGTGACCAACCTGGCAACCCACAATTCCATGCCAAATATTTTCCATCCTGCTACAATAATCCACGAATAAAGCGGGAAATTATCTACATGCGAGTATTTTGGCTGATCAACTAAAGGGATTGTGTAATCTCCTCTAAGATAAAGGTAATCGCCGCCATTATAGAAGCTTCTTGCTTCAGCCAATGTGTGAGCTTCTTTTGTGTTGTGATATCCGATTACAGGGTAATCGAGGTGGTATGACCTTAAATAAAAGCCAAGTATCAGGATCAGAGCAAGAATTACCCAAGTATAATTTTTCTTGAAAAAAGCCAAGTTTATTTTTAATTCTGTTTCTTCCCCAACCATATAAAACCCTGATTTTAGTCAATATTTAAGTATTTCGAATTTGTAATCCAGCATAATCAGTTTGTAAGGCCAATCATAAACTTTAAGCCCTCAAAATACTTTTTGAAATCATTAAAAGACTTTATTTTCTTAAGCACTTTCCACACGTAATGCGGCCTGAAATAAAATTTGCTGTATGCTTTTTTGACATAATATTCTACTTGTTTGCCGTCTTTATATCCTTCTGGAACGTAGGCTGCTTTTGTTCTTCCATGATAGCCCTTAACAATCTTCCCTGTTTTCATCGCGAGATCATAAAGCGGCGTTCCATATTCGGGATAAGTAGGCAGAAACTGCGCATAATCAAGATCGAGCGCTATTGCAAATTTTATTGTTTTTTCAGCTTTTTCAGGAGTTTCGCCTGGAATCGCAAGCATAAAAGAGCCTCTTGTTTCCATTCCATACTTGTGTGTCAGCTTTATTGTCCTTCTCACCTGATCCAGGGTTATTCCTTTATTTATGCCGTCAAGCAAGTCCTGGTTGCCGCTTTCTATGCCATAAAATACGCTCCAGCAACCTGCTTCTGCCACTCTCTTAAGCATTTCCTCTGTCGGCGTACTGACTTTTCCATAACAAGACCATGCCAAATCCAGCTTGTTTTCTTTGAGAAGATCGCAAAACCTTTTTATCCAATTTTCATTTATCAGAAAATTATCATCCCAAAAAGAAATCTCCTTCATTCCATATTTATGCATCAGAAGCTTGATATCTTCAATAACTCTTTCAGGAGAATGCCGCCTATAAACCTGGCTCATTATGCCGCTCTGATAGCAAAAGGCGCATTTTCTCCACGGGCATCCCCTTGAGGTTATATAATTCACAGCCGGAAGCCTTCGATATTGGTTAGGAAGCGGCGTGTAAAGCTTGAAATCAAAAAGATGCCATGCTATTGGCGGAAGCTCATCAAGAGCCATTATTGGCCCGGTCTGCACTGTGAATTTTGCCTTGCCCCTTTCTTTATAGCCTATTCCAGGTATTGCTTTTATTTCTTTTTTTGCTGAAATTTTATCTATGAGCTCAGGGAAAGTTTTTTCACCCTCACCCAAGATAATATAATCTACGCCTTTAGTATTGAGGCATTCCTCAGGAAAGCATGACGGATGAGGGCCGCCCAAAATAACCGGGACATTCAGCTCTTCTTTTGCCTTGCCTGCGAGAAACAGCGCATTTTTAGCAACGGCATTGTTTGCAGCTATCCCGATAAAATCCGGACCGAATTCTTTCAGAATCCCTATTGTTGTGTTAAATCCTATTCCCATTGCAGAAGCATCTATTATTTTGACAGTGTGGCCTTTCTGCTCGAGAGCTCCAGCTAAATAGCCGAGGCCAAGCGGCGGCAGATTCCCGCTTTTTATCTGCTTCTTGCTTCCATAAGCCTCTTTTATAAGGTTGTATGACGGAAAAACTAATGCTATTCTCATTTTGATTATACCCCTATTTTTGAAAAAAAATCGACTACTTAAATGTTTCTATACTCGCGGACAATAGTTAATTAGAAACACAAAATGTTTCTAATTTGCTCAGAAATGCAAAAGCATTTCTGACATTTATACAAATAGTTGTCCGCTCGTAATAAGCAAATGACATTTTTATATAAATATGTGTGTCATTTGCTATATCGGCTTCTTAAATTTGCGATATGTCAAAAACCACTCACCATAGATGGGTGGCATATTGCTATTGTTCACCACATCAGGTGGTTTTTGAGCATGCTCAAAAATTTTCCATATGCCGAAAATGGATTGGCTTTCAGCTACCAATCCAAGATTGGTGAAAAATTTTTGACATTTTCATATACTTTCAGATCGCCTTTTTCATGCAATAATGAAAATCCTGAATCAATTACAGCAGACTCCACATCATTGCTTTTTCCCCACAATAAGATGTAATCATAATAAGATAAAATTTCCCTGCTGAAGTTCAATTGCGGATATAACTCGCCTGGCGCAGAAGGTGTTATCCTGGAACTTGGTTGCCAATAAAAAGACTGAGCGTTTATTATCGCTTGTGGAGCAGGCATGTTTTCCCTGTAGGATATTAAATGAGTGCTATGCCCTGCAAATATATAAGGGCCTGCACCGCCTTTTTCAATATGATAATATGCCCAGAAATGCTCGTACGGCCTCATAGTGTAGCCATATAGGTCCTTGACCGTTATTGGAAGTATTGACTTGTTTCTTTCAACGATATTAATGCCTGAAGAATAATCTGCAAAGTCTTTGTTTATGCTGTAATAATTAAAAAAGGTAAGTATCACCAATAAAACAGCAGCAATAACTGTTATGAACATGAAAAGCCGCTTCTTTGTTGGCGGCTCTAGCCAAGCAACAAAAAACAAGACAATGAAAGGCACAAATCTTATCTTGAAATGCGCCCATGTCTTAAGGTCGGGCGGAGAAATGACAAACAGCAAAAGCAAGATTAAGGCTAAAATCAAAAACTCATTCTTGTATTTTTTATCAAACAGTCTTTTGATTGAAAAAGGCTTATTGGCCAAAATTTTTCTGAGAAATAAAAAAGCAAAATAAAGCAGCGGAGCAGCCAGGAGTATGGCTTCAAGAACTGGCGAAAAAGACAGGAACATTCCAAAGAAAGACTTGATCAAAACCAAGGGGTTAAAAGCAGCAAGGACATCAATAGGGGCGACATCTGGCGACCTCGAAAACCAAAATATTGCAAACAAAATAATCGGCAGTATGAACGGGATGGATGTTGTGAATGCCTGTTTTTTATTTTTATAGCGGAATATCTGCACTAAAAATACTGATATCATTAAAATTATGAAAGAGAACAGATGCGAAAACAATGTCAGAAGTACCAGGATTGTGGAAATCAGAATTTTACTGATTGTCATTTTATTCCGATTGTTAAGCCAATAACCTAATGCAAAAAAGAAGAAAGGAAGGCTTATTGCAAAATCGACCAGCCCTTTGTTGAAAAACCAGTTATAGGTAAAAATAAAGCTGAAAAATCCGAGAATTGCCTTTCGCCTGTCAACAGCGCTTAAAAAATAGAAAATGCTCAATGGAAATAAAATCACATAGATGCTAAGGAATATTTTTCCGGCAATGTAGATGCCGAAGATTTTTGAAAGTGAAATGATTGAAAATATTGAAAAAAGCGTCGGTATAAGGCTGAATCTCAAATCAAAATATTTGCTGTAATCAAATTCCTTATTTTGGTAATCCATGATGATTTTGTCCTGTATAAGGTGCTGCGGGTAATCCTGCAATGGCGGATACGCAAAAAACCATATCGGGACCAGATTAAGGACTATTAAAAAGGCAACCAGCAGCATTATCTTGTTGTTTATCTTTATCATTTTCAGTAAAGCTTGTTTAGCTCAATCTCGCTGTGCGTTTCATTTTCAATAAATATTTTGTGCCAAAGCTGGAAAGTCAGCAGGCTCCAGAGCTGCCTTGCATAATAAAGCCTTGACTTGGAATAATTCCCCCTTATTTTCTCAATATAAGAATAATCAAAATAGCCCTGCCTTTTTATAGTTTCCTTATCAAGCAGAATATCGCTCCAGTATTTCAGGTCTTCCCTGATCCACAGGTCAATAGGCACGTAAAAGCGCTGCTTCTGCCTGCTGATTATATTTTTAGGGATGAAGTTTGACATTGCCTTTTTCAGAATGTATTTCTCATTGAAGCCATGAAGCTTGAGCTTGGGCGGTATTGTAAAAGAGAGCTCAACCAATCTATGATCAAGAAAAGGCACCCTTTCCTCAACTGCATGGGCCATGTTCATCTTGTCTGCTTTCATCAAAAAGTCCTCAGGCAGCACGGTTTCCATTTCCATGGCCAAAATCTGGTTCAAATAGCTGTTTTTATTGCTGAAATATTCTGAATCGAGCCATCTGTTCAAATTCGCATTTTTTATTTTTTTATGGACATTATCCAATAAGACTGCTTTTTTGTCTTCTTCATTGAAGATAGATACAATGTCCAGATAGCTGCTGCCTTTGTCATCAGATCTCAAAAGATTCACTGCTCTTTTTATGCCCTCGTCACCTAAAGAAGAAGAATATTTGAAAAATTTGTTTAATAAAAATTTCGGTGAATTTTTAACAGCAAAAGGAAGCACTGTTTTTTTAAGCAGATTGATTCTTTTCATCTTTTCCATCAGCATTAAAAATTTGCACTGCTCGTATCCTGCAAATACCTCATCTCCACCGTCTCCTGTAAGCACAACTGTAACTTCTTTTTTTGCATTCTGAGCAAGAAGGTAGACTGGAATGAGTGCAGGATCTGCCAATGGCTCGTCAGAGTGCCAGACTATTTTCGGGAGCAGCTTTACAAGATCTGATTTTACAGTATATTCCCTGTGGTTTGTGCCGAAATGCTCGCTTATATGTTTTGCATGCTGCAATTCATCAATTTCCTCGCCATAGCCAAAGCCAACTGAGAATGTCTTTACTTCCTCTTTCGAATTGGTTTCTTTGTTGATCATGCTCATCATTGCAACAACAGAGCTGGAATCAATGCCGCCGCTAAGGTAAGCTCCAAGAGGAACGTCGCTCATCAATCTTCTGTTCACGCAGTCCTTCAGCAAGCCCTGGATTTTTTTAATAAAAAAATTCTCAGAAGCTGGAAGAATATTGCCATTTGAAATATCTGGGTTCCAGTATCTGTTTATAGCATAAGTTTTGTTCCTCAGATCATAAGACAGCACGTGCCCCGGCTTTAATTTATAGATATTTTTAAAAATAGTTTCTGAAGGCGGTATGTATCTCAATGTGATGAACCTGTTTAATGACTCTAAATTCACTTCTTTTTTTATTTTATGCTGCAGTATTGCCTTTATTTCAGAAGCAAAGATTATTTTATTGCTGTCCAAGTAATAGTACAGTGGCTTTATTCCGAGCCTGTCCCTTGCGAGCAGGAGCTTCTTTTTTCTGCTGTCATAAATGGCGAATGCAAAATCGCCGTTAAGCTTTTTAACAAAATCTTCTCCGTATTCTTCATAAGCGTGCACTATTGTTTCAGTGTCTGTTCCGCTGCGGAATTTATGAGATTTATTTTCGAGATCTGACCTTAATTCCTTATAATTATATATTTCGCCGTTAAAAACAATCCAGATGTCTTTGTTTTCATTACACATCGGCTGCGTTCCCTTTTCGCTCAGGTCAATTATGCTCAGCCTTCTGTGGCCTAGAGAAATGCCTTTGTCTGTGTAAATGCCGCCCTGATCTGGGCCGCGATGTATTATAACATCGCACATTTTTTTTATTAATGCCCTGTCCTCGAAATTAAATCCGCTTATGCCGCACATTTTAATTTAGCTCTTTTTAATTCCTGCATTGTATAACATAGCTTAAAGGGAATAAGAATGGGCTTCTTTTTATCTTGATTATTTTGAATTTATTTTTTATCAGCTGCCTGAATTTCTTCAGGTTAAATTTATGTATGTGCCACTCCATGTCCAAATCGAGCTCTCCTTTTTTTACATTCAGTTTTCTGAAAATATACGCTATCTTGTCCAACAAAGGCTGATTTGGTATTGTAAAAATAACTATTGCTTCTTTTTTGGAAACCCTTTTTATCTCATCAATGACTTTTACCGGATCAGGAAGATGCTCAAGGACTTCGGAGCAGATTATTTTATTGAAGCTGTTTTTTTTGAATGGGAGTTTCTGGACATCCGCTATTATCAGCTCTGTATTTTTGCCTTGTATATTTTTCCTGGCCTGCCTTAGCGCTGTAGCAGAGCAATCAAGACCAATAACGCTGCCTTTTTTTATTTCCCTCAATATTATGCCTGAGCCGCATCCTGCATCAAGTATCTTGTCTGTATTTTTTGGAGAGAGCAGGTTCAGGATGGAGCTTTTTCTGTGATTTGAAATGTATTTTATGACCGGATTAGCGTGCTTAAATCTGCTTTCATTGCCATGCTTGACAAACATCTGCTCATTCCACTTATAGAAAGACTTGCCTTTGCCTGCTTTACTTAAGTGTTTTTTCAATTTTGTAACCTTTATCATTGTTGGCGCCATAATATGTTCTTATTAAAATTTCAGCCAAAAATCCGAAAACTATGAACTGCACGCCGGTAATTACAAGGAGCACTGCCAGCAATAGAGTCGGGCCAATAAGAAGGTGAGTGCTATATTTTATGAAGTTGTAAATGACGAGCAGCAGCCCGATAAAAATTTCTGATAATCCTAAAAATCCGAAAAAATGCAATGGCCTTGTTGAATAATCAGACCAGAATTTGATGTAAAAAAGATCAAGCAGGCCCTTGAATATCCTTGTTGTGCTGTATTTTGTCTTTCCGAATTTTCTTGGATGATGGTTTACCCTGATTTCGCCTACTTTGTAGCCATTCATTGCAACAATTGCCGGGAGGTAGCGGTGCATTTCGCCGTATATTTCGAGATCTTTAATGCTTTCCTTCTTATATGCCTTTAATGCGCAGCCGGAATCATGGATCTTGTCCTTCAACATAATTCTTCTTGCAATATTGGCCAGAGAAGATGAAAGTTTTTTTGCAAATGAATCCTTTCTCTTATGGCGCCATCCGCTTACCATATCGTGGCCTTCATTTATCTTTTCAATGAGCCTTGGAATGTCTTCAGGGTCATTTTGAAGATCACCATCCATTGTAACTATGATATCGCCATTTGCATGCTCAAAGCCAGCAGATAATGCTGCTGTCTGGCCAAAATTCCTTTTGAATTTTATTGCTTTTACGTGCTTGTCTTTTTTGTGCAGGATCTGTATATTTGCAAATGTGCGGTCTCTGCTACCGTCATCGACAAAGATAATCTCGTAATTCTTATACTTTGACAAAACAGCGCTAAGCCTGTTATAAAGCGGGAAAATGCTCTTTTCCTCGTTGTATACCGGTATCACCATGCTTAGCTTCATTTTAAATGGAAAATAGGCATATATTATTTAAAGTTTTCTGAAGCCAAATTCATTAAATTTTTAAACCCCCCTATTTCAACGAAGTATATGGTGCGTAACAGGGGCGTGGTTATTGTCATTCCAGCATATAATGAAGAAGCCAAAATAGGCGATGTTATCTCAGATCTCAACAGGAATGGTTATGAAGACATAATTGTAGTGGACGATGGCAGCAAGGACAACACATATAAGATTGCCAAAAGTCACAAAGCAGATGTATATAAGCACATCATTAACCGCGGCCTTGGCGGCTCTCTTGGAACGGGCATTAAAGCTGCGCTTATGAAGAACGCAGACATTGTTGTAACATTTGATGCAGATGGCCAGCATGCTGCCTCTGACATAAAAAAATTGATAAAACCAATAATTGATGGAAAAGCAGATGTTGTGATAGGCTCAAGACTGATGATAAAGTCAGACGGAATGCCTTTTATAAGAAAAATAGGTAATTGGGGCATGAATCTTATAACATATGTTATGTTCGGGATATGGACAACAGACTCTCAATCCGGGTTACGGGCGTTTTCAAGAAAAGCAGCTGAGAAGATAAGCATAAAAGGCAGCAGAATGGAGGTTAGCTCCGAGATAATCAGCGAAGTTGGAAAGCGCAAGCTAAAGTTTAAAGAAGTGCCGATAAAGGCGATTTATACAGATTACTCATTAAAAAAAGGGCAAAGCAATTTAAATGCATTCAAGATTTTATTAAAATTAGTAGTTAAAAAGCTCATGAGGTGAGAAAATGGAAATTGTGCAAATTTTAATTATACTTTTTGGATTGTTTGCATTCAGCAGGGTCATATTGAGGTTTAAGGACAAAGAAATAACTATGAAGGAATTTCTGTTTTGGGGTGTTTTATGGCTCGTGATCATTTTCTTCGGCTTTATGCCCGATATAACAAAGATCTTTGCAGGGCTATTGGGGATAGGAAGGGGCACAGATGTTGCAATTTATATAAGCATAATACTGCTGTTTTACCTGATTTTCAGAATTTATGTGAAAACAGAGAACATTGAGCAGGAAGTTACAAAGATTGTAAGGGAGATTACTTTAAAGAAGAAAAAATAAAATGGCGAAGAAGATTGCAATTTTCATTCCAACATATAATGCTGCAAAAACGCTGCCAATTTTAATAGACCGGATTCCTGAAAAATTAAAAAAAGAGGTCAAGGAAATATTTGTTGTTGATGATGCAAGCCAGGACAACACATATTTTATAGGGGTTGGCTATAAAAAAGAAAAAAATCTGTCCAATCTGAAAATTTTTAAGAATGAAAAAAACAAGGGCTATGGCGGGAATCAGAAATATGCATATCAGTATGCAATAGACAGAGGTTTTGATATTGTTGTAATGCTGCACGGAGATGCGCAGTATGCTCCTGAAAAGATTCCCTTATTGCTGGAGCCGCTGGAGAAAGGCAAAGCAGATATGGTTTTCGGCTCAAGGATGAAAGGCAATCCTCTGAAAGGCGGAATGCCTTTGATGAAGTTCATCGGAAATAAAGTTCTGACATGGATCGAAAACAAGGTTCTTGGCTTGAATCTATCGGAGTATCATTCCGGGTTCAGGCTTTACAGCTGCGCAGCGCTTAAAAAGATTCCATTCCGTCTCTGCGCAGATGATTTTCATTTTGATACTGATATCTTGATCCAGTTTAAGGTAGCAAACCTAAGGATTGCTGAAAGGCCAATTCCAACCTATTACGGCGATGAGAAGAGCCATGTGAAGATTTTCAGCTATGGCTTCAATATCCTGAAATCACTTTACGGCTATCTGCTGCACAAATACGGAATTAAAACAGTCAAAAAATTTGATATAAAGCCAGCAAGATGAACAAAAACAAAGATTATCTGATTTATGCTGTTTTGATTGTTTTGAGTGTTATCGGGTCTTTAATATATTTCAACCAGCCATTGGCTGATTCTGACCATTATTTTGACACGACAAGATTCATGCAGGGCAAAGATGCTGTGATTGATTCGCCATGGGCATCAAGGATGCTTGTCCCTTTGATTGCTGCTGCTCTCGAGCCGATCTTTGGGATGTCCATAACTTATTCTTTGCTGAGCATCTTATTCTATTGCTTAAGCTCAATTCTTGCTTATGTTTTTTTCAAGGATTTTTTCAAGAATAAACATATAGGATTCATCTCTGCAATAATCTTTGCAACCTCTTTGCCGCTGATTGCATGGGGCGGAAGGCCTTTGATTGAAACAGCTGGGTTTTTCTTTTTGTTTTTGGGGATTGCTGTGATAGAATGGTGCTTGAAAAAAGGCAGAGTTATTGATTATGCTGTGATTGGGATTGTTATGGCTCTGGCGATATTGGCAAAGGACCATAACTATATTCTTCCGGTTTATTTTATTTTAAGCATTTTATTTAAAGATGGCTTTTCTTTTGTTAAAAAAGCAAATAACGAAAATCGCACTAATCCGCAGATTAAAGTCTGGGATTTTTGTCGTGCGATTTTCGGAATTGAAAATTGTCGGACTAAAGTCCGAGGTATTAAACCGACAATTTTCAATAAAATCCTGAAAATACTTGCTGCATTTTTTATTTCCATTCTCCCGGCTTATTTGTGGAGAAAATTATTGAGCCTCCATATAGCAAGCAAATACCCGAATTACATCAATTTTTTTCTCCAGTACCAGTTTAATTTTAGCACGATATTGTGGATGTTTGGGTTCAGGACATTCATCACATTCCATATTTTGTGGATTCCTTTTGTTTTTGGATTGTTCAGTGACAAGGATAAAGAAAGAAGAGGTTTTTACCTTAAAAATTTCGTGATTGAATTTACAGCAATAATCTTCATTTTTGTTGTTGTCGGCCTGTTTTCCCCAAGATACGCCTTTATGCTGTTTCCTTTTGTTATTCCATTAGCAGCTTACGGCCTTTATGACGGAAGCAGAAAGCTTGCGAAAAAATTAAAACTGAAAAACTTTTATTTGATAATCGTGGCGTTCTTGATCATATATGCGCTGCTCTCTTATTTCGGGGCTTCGCTTTATCCTGAGGATGCGTCTATTTTGAAGGAAGATTTGCTGCAGATGGTCTTTAAAAGATTCAACCAAGTTTATGGGTGGCTGTTTTGAAAGCAAGCATAATTGTTGTAACATACAATGAGGAAAGAACTATCGCAGACTGCCTGAATTCTCTTGTTAATCTTAATTATAATAAAAAAGATTATGAAATTTTAGTTATTGATGGAAATTCGGCTGATAAAACAAAGGAGATTGTTAAGGATTTTATCGAAAGGCATGAAAATAAAATAAAAATCAGATTGATAAATAATCCAAAAAGGTTTATTGCTTCATCCAGAAATGCTGGTGTGAGAAATGCGGCTTATGATCTTGTTGCGTTTACAGATGCAGACTGCACTGTTCCAAAAGATTGGCTTAAAATTCTAGTTGATGGTTATGAAAAGCTGAAAGGAAAAAATATTGCTGCTGTTGGCGGAGCAAATATTCCGCCTGAAAATGCGCCGAACTTCATGGCTGCTGCTGGAATTGCCTTTGATTCTTTTTTAGGGTCTTTGGGAAGCGCACAGGCAAAAACATTCAGCAAAATAACTTTTGTCCCGAGCCTGCCCTGCTGCAATGTGCTGCACAGCAAAAAACTATTGCTAGAAGTTGGCGGCTTTGATGAAGCATTGAGGAATATGTGCGAAGACTATGATGTTAATTTTAAATTAAGAAAAAGAGGGTATAAGATCGCTGTATTGCCGAACAGCTTTGTATGGCACAAGCTGAGAAGCACGCCTATGAAATTTTTGAAGAACATGTATGATTATGGAAAGGGCAGGATCTTTTTGATGAAAAGGCTGAAAGAATTCAAGCTCATTTATTTGCTGCCGATAAGTTTTATTGCTGTAATGCTCGCAAGTCTTTTTGGGTTTTTAAATGGATTATTTTTAATTCCTTTGCTTTATTTCCCGCTTATTTTTTTGTACAGCTTTTATCTTTGCCTTAAAAAAGGCAGAATTAACCTGACCTTTCATGTTTTTTTGGCGTTTGTTCTAGAGCATTTTGGATATGCTGCCGGAGAGGTTGCTGGGCTGTTAAAGCTGTGATTTTTCCCATACCTTTATAAATAAAAGCGCATTTTACAGGTATATTACACCAGTGGTGTAAAATAAATATAATAAATATATAGGTGGAAAAATATGTACGGAAATGATAATGGTGGCTACAGGCCACAAAGAAGTTTTGCGCCAGTTAAGGTTGGCGACGAGTTGGATGTAAAGATAGAAGCTGTCGGCGAGAAAGGCGACGGCATAGCCAAGAAGAACGGCTTTGTCTTGTTCGTGCCGGGTGTTAAAACAGGCGACGAAGTCAAGATAAAAGTTACGAAAGTTCTCAGAAAAGTTGGCTTTGCTGAAGTTGTTGGAAAAGGAACTCCGCAGGCAGAAGGATCTGTATCTGCAGAAGAGCCTGCCAGCGAAGAAGCTTCTGAAGCGACAGAAGAAGAAACAGAAGACAGCGAGAACTTCGGCGAATAGTAATAAGTAAAATTTTTGTTTTTTCTTATTTTTTTAGTTAATTATTTATATCTCTATTTTTATTGATGTTCTATGAGATTGTTCATAGCGCTTGAGCTTGAAGAATTAAAGGATTATTTCAAAGCAATACAGAGTAAACTCGTAAGCGATAATGCAAAGATCACCTTGACCAAAAAGTATCACCTGACTTTGAAGTTTCTCGGCGAGATTGATGAAAAAAATGCTGATTCTATAAAAAGTTCATTGAGAAGTGTGAAATTTACTGCTTTTTCAACAAAACTTGATAAAATCGGAGTTTTTCCTAATGAAAACTATATAAGGGTTGTCTGGGTCGGGCTTAAGCCAGATGATAAGATTCTGGAACTGCAGCAGAAGATTGACGAAGCTTTAGCTCCTATTTTCAAAAAAGAAAAAGATTTTATAGCCCATATTACGCTTTGCAGGGTTAAGTTTGTCAAGGATAAAAAGGCGCTTATGGATCTGATCAGCAAGATAAAGATTGAGCCGAAGGAAATTACAATCAAAAATTTCAAACTGGTAAAAAGCACGTTAACAGGAGAAGGACCGGTTTATGAGGATTTGGAAGTTTTTTAGTGCCTAAATTAACGAAAAACTTAAATATCTGCTATTCTTTCCATGCATTATGAACATTAAAACCACTATGCAGAATGCGATCTTTATTCTTGTGCTAGTGGTATTGCTATTGTAAAGCTCAGCTTGTTTTTCGGGCTTTGCATCATTGTTTATGGTTTTGTTTTTCTCTTTAAAAATTTTAAAAAATAAAAATCAGAAGGAGGTAAAAATGGAAAATGGCGCATTGAAAGAATTGTTGGAAAAGTACGGCAAAGATATGATTAATTTAAACAACGGAGCTAGAACAATAGTTTCAGTGTTGCCTGGTTTTGAGCATATTCTGATAAGAAATGGTTCGGGGATCACTGGCATAATAGCAGTACATGCAGTTGATTCTGACCTTGCTGAAAGACTAAGAGAAGAGAACTGCATTTTAAAGTACGATCATTCAATCGCATATGTCCCAACAGAGAATGGTGTGATAATGTGCATAAAAGGCATAAAAAGAAAGAGAAAAGAATATATTGATAATGGTGATCCTGGCAAACCTATTGAAGACGAGTTGAAAACAGGGTATAGCTATGATAAAATCGAGCTTTAGCTGGGAAAATTATAATGTCGGAAAATAACTCGGCAGCGATGAGCATTGCACTCAACATAGTGTTGATTTTTTATTTGATAAATTCTTTAACATGAGTATAAACCTCCGGTACCTTTGAAGGAGATATCAGTGTCCCGTGAAAAGTGTCAAAAATACCAGGAACTTCATTGCCCTCTATAATAATATTCTGAGCTCCTTCAAGTCTTACGCTATTAACTCTAATTGTTTCATCCCACCTCTCTCCATTAGTAGAACAACAATCACCTGCAAGAGTCATATATTTTATACTCCCAGGGGTTTCGTCATTTGCATTTAAATTATCCAAAAATGAACTATTATGCTGCATATCTTTACATTCTTGCCCAGGATGTACATTGTCACACAAACCACTGATTAACCACCCATAGATTCCATGGTTTGGGCTCCCTATTTCTATGAGTTTATCAACTTTACTTTGACCACCATAACTCTTTATATATGCACGAGAAACTAGACCTCCCATGGAATGAGCAATTATAATCGCTTTATTCTTACCTGTATGATGCAGAACAATATCAACAACCTGACCTAATCTTTGACCATACTCATTTATTGATCTTTCAGATTCATCAGCCCTTATAAAAGTTCCAGAGGAGTCTAAGTTTCCAATGTAATAAGTAGTCCTGACTGATATTGGTTCTACTAATCTCCCCCATTCTCCTTTATCGAAGGCCGAGATTTCGCTATTAGGTAAAATTACTGCTTTATCTATATATAAGTTTTCAGAGTCCAATTTACTTTGGAAATCTTTAAATGCATTAATAGAGAACGTAGATACTTCTTCTTTTGAAACGCTATGCCCATGTACAAAGATTATTGGATAATTGGTATTTGGATCTACAGCATGTTCTTTAAATGCTTCTGATCCACAATCTAATGAACAAGTCGATTTAGACTCATTATATTCCTTTTCACATATTCCATTACCACAATAAGTTGCACAACCATTACTATCTAAAGCTCTTCCATTGTTTGGGTTACATTTCTTAGAAGATTCACATGGGCAATCAGAACAAGAGCAATCTTCATTATTTTCGCATATACCATTACCGCAATATCCTCCACTGCATTGCCCACTTAAACTGCAAATTTGTCCTTTTGGGCATGAACAATCTGTTGGCGAGGTTTTACAATTTTCACCAATTCTTGAATCACAAAACCCGTCTACACAATCACTAATTTTGCAATCCTTCGAACAGGCAGTCTTACACTCACCGGGGTTGCATAGACCATCGCCGCAATATGCTTTTGATTTACAATTGCCGCAATCTCCTGAACATGAAGAACAATCTTCATTTTCTTGACAATAGCCATCGCCACACCAATTACAGTCTAATTCGCAAGAATTTTTTTCATCTTCAGAACATATGCCGTCGCCACAAAAACCTTTATGTGACGGATTTATCCAAAAAAAATTAACTAAAAATGCTACAACAATAATTGCGAGGATGACTCCAACGATAATTTCCACTTCGGAGAATTTCATTTTTTCTTTTTCAGATTCTTTTTTGATTCTATCTTTTTAGATTTGTTATGAAGAATTAGTTTAAAAAGAATGTAACCTATGATAAAAATACCAATTAAACCTAAAGCCGAAAAGGTTATTATTTTTTGTTTTTGTGAAGCTTCATTTAAACCCTCTTTAACAACTTCTTTGGCTTTTTCTGATATTTCCTGATTTAATTTTTGATTTTCACAAACGCCGCAGTCTGATTCACAAGTCTTACAATTTTCGCCTTTATCAGAATTGCATGAACCATCACCACACCATTTACAATCAGCCTTACATATTCCCTTTTCATTTTCCTCACAAACACTATTACCGCAATATGTTTCACATACCTTTGAATCACCACATTTTTGACTTGAAGGACAAGCACAATCATTTGGGGAATTTGCACAATTTTCTCCATTGTCACAATGACCATCATCTTTTCTTGTGGAAGCATACCAGCACACACTCCACAAACAATAACCACCTTCACATTCAAAACTTTGAAAACAACTTGCTAAATCGCACTTTTTACAATCTTGAGGACATATGCTACAACTTTCAGACTCTTTTTCGCATATTCCATTGCCACAATAAGTTGCGCAACCATCATCATCTAAAGCTCTTCCATTGTCTGGTTTGCATTTCTTTATTAATGGACAAGTAAAGTCTGTGGCACAATCACAATCTTCATATTGAGCTTCATAAATTTTATTTCCGCAATATGTTTGACATCCTTTGGAATCAAGATCCCTATTACCGTCAGGTCTACATTCTTTAGATGAAAGACAAGAACAATCAGTAGTACCTATATAAGTTAAATATGAACTACATTTTTCTTTTAAGGAAGTACAATTTCCATCCCCGGGATATAAAAAATTAAAAGAAATTTGTCTACTTTGGGTAGGCAAAGTAGATGGAGTACATGGAGGAAACCAACTTGCAACCCTCACACAAGTAATTTGTAGATTAGTATTTACTTGCCCAGAACCTTCTGCCATTACCGAAAAAGGGAATTCTTGAGGTGTGCCTTTGCCTAATTTGGTTGCTGGAGAATCACCACTGTTAGAAACATATCCTGTATTCGAACTTACAGAATATGAACATTCTATCTCACAAATGTTATTTGGATCTGCTTGAATAACACCTTTAAATTGAACCAAATCCCCTCTATACGGATTGGATGTTAATTGTTGAACTGAAGTAATGGAGAAATCTGCTGCTATAACTAAATTTGGAATAAATAATAAAGATAAAAACAACAATAAACTCAACAATCTATTATTAAACTCCATATGGGTGACCCTCTTCTATTTTTACTATTTTTTATTTTTAAAAATTATATAGTATATATGTGTACAACAACCAACTGAAATTAGTACAAGTCCAAGTACGAAATTGGACCAAGTTTCGGGTTTTTGCGCAATAAGGTATACACCACTGCCAATCAATACTGCGGGTGGAAGTCCTCCAATGTCTGGCATATTTAATCACCCCGATCCCATCATCGATATAGTAAATTTTCTTGTGTCTTGACTAAAACTTTCTGTATCTTGTACGGTTACGTCACATATAGCATTCACGTCGTTCATCATCATCCCTGTTATTGCAATAGTCTTTTCTTTGGTTTCACCAGGACCATAAATGTCCCCCGACGTCATCAGTACATAAAATGGGCTTGGACATTGGACTCTAATCTCAAATCCAGACATACTATTCTGTGCATTATTTCTCGCTACTACAATAATTGAGCCAGTGGTACTGCTACGAAAAGGTTTTGTTTTAACATCTAATATTTCAGGTCCACAGCATCCACTATTCAAGGAACCCTCTCTAGCAAGGATGGTTGATTGAACCTCATCTTGCTTCTTTATAGAATTTTCATCTTTATCACAAATCCCATTATTATTCTGGTCCAAACAACAAGAAGTTCCCATTTCAATATAAGGAGAGTTACAAATAACTGGTTGTTGCTTTGCTTGTTGAGCACAACCACCAATAATTAAAATTCCAACTATGAATAATCCAAATAATATTGGTTTTTTCATTTTTTCTCACCTTTTAACTTTCTTTTTTTGAAATAAAGATAAGCCAAGAATATGAAAAGAAGCAATAAGAAGATAAATAAAATTTCTACAAATGGATTGTCGCTATAAAAATAAAAGTAGTCTGTTCCAAATATAGTTTGGTTTAAAATTCCCATATCGTGCCCCCTTTCTCGTAAGATACATGACTTTATTTTTAAATCTTTTGGTTATCTGATGGCTATCTGTTGAGGATATCATTAATATTTAGTTAGTAGTTCTTTTAAAATATGGCAGATACGTTATGGAAAGATTATAGTTGGGTAGTAAGAGGAAAGCAGAGAAGAACAGTACTAAAACTAATGGATAAACCGAAAACACCAACAGAAGTAAAGAAAGATGGAGAAATGACTTTAACTAATGCAAGCAGGGTTTTAGTTCAATTTGAGAAGAGAGGCTTGGCCAAGTGTTTAACTCCTAATGAAACAAGGTCAAGGGTATATGATTTGACAAAAAGAGGAAAAATCTTAAGAGAAGAATTTATCAAAAGAGTTAAGTAAAGAATAGTTCTCATAAAAAAATAGGGGTAGGAAGAATCCCGCAAAATATGCTGTTGGATAAACCATAAAGAATTTAAAGCTATTACTATTTCTTTCCTGTATGGCAGATTTCAATAACATAAGCAGGAAATGGCAGAAGAAGTGGGAAGATACCAAGATATTTGAAGTTAAAGAAGACCCTAATAAAAAGAAATGCTACATTTTAGAAATGTTTCCCTACCCGTCAAGTTCGGGATTGCATATGGGGCATGCCCGTAATTATTGTATTGGTGATGCAGTTGCTCGCTTTAAAAGGGCGCAAGGCTTCAATGTTCTTTATCCTATGGGCTATGATTCTTTTGGATTGCCTGCTGAGAATGCTGCAATAAAAGCAAAATCGCATCCTAAAATATTCGTGGAGAATGCCATTAAAAATTTCATAATGCAGCAAAAAGAACTTGGCCTTAGCTATGATTGGACAAGAAAAATTGAAACGCATACGCCTGAATATTACAAATGGGATCAATGGATCTTCCTCAAAATGCATGAAAAAGGCCTTGTTTACAGAAAAAAATCCGTTGTAAACTGGTGCCCTAAATGCGCCACTGTTCTGGCAAATGAGCAGGTGCATGATGGCAAATGCTGGAGGCATGAAGATACTGCTGTTGAAGTAAAGGATCTGGAGCAGTGGTTCTTCAAGATAACAGATTATGCTGAAGAGCTTTTGAAAGACATAGATAATCTGCAATGGAGCGAAGATGTCAAGACAATGCAGCGCAACTGGATCGGAAGAAGCGAGGGAACATTGGTTGATTTTCCATTGAAAGGCAGCAAAGAGGCAATCCAGATATTCACAACAAGGGCCGATACATTATATGGAGTTACATTCATGGTTTTTGCTCCTGAGCATCCAAAAGTACTGGAGCTTGTAAAGGGAACAAAGTACGAAGCAGATGTCAAAAAGTTCATAGAAAAGGTTGTGATAGAGGACAGATTTACAAGAACAGCTGAAGACAAGGAAAAAGAAGGAATGTTTATTGGAAAGTATGCAATAAATCCGTTGACAAATGCCGAGATTCCGATTTATATTGCAAATTTTGTTCTGCTTGATTACGGAACTGGCGCGATAATGGCAGTTCCTGCTCATGATCAAAGAGATTTTGAATTCGCAAAGAAATTTAAGATTCCAATAAAGATTGTAATTAATCCAAGAGAATACGAGCTGAATGCGGATAAGATGCCAAGGGCTTTTATTGGAGAGGGATATCTTGTCAATTCAGGCAGATTCAATGATATGAACAATAAAGAAGCTATTCCTGAGATAAATAAATTTTTAGAGAAAGAAGGCATTGGAAATAAAACTGTGCAGTACAAGCTCAGAGACTGGCTGATTTCAAGGCAGAGATTCTGGGGCTGCCCGATCCCGATTGTTTATTGCGAGAAGTGCGGCATTGTTCCTGTTCCGGAAAAAGAGCTGCCAGTAAAGCTGCCTGAAAATGTCAAGTTTGGCGAAAAGGGAAATCCGCTGGAAAATGTCAGCGAATTTGTAAATGCAAAATGCCCAAAGTGCAAAGGAAAAGCAAGAAGGGAAACAGATACAATGGATACTTTTGTTGATTCAAGCTGGTATTTCCTGAGATATTGCGATCCAAAAAATGAAAAAGAAATCTTTGATAAAAAGAAAGCAGCTTATTGGATGCCTATTGATTTGTATATCGGGGGAAAAGAGCATGCATGCATGCATTTGATTTATTTCAGATTCTTTACAAAGTTCTTGCGCGATTTGGGATTGGTAAAATTTGACGAGCCTGCTCCAAGGCTGTTTAACCAGGGAATGCTGCACAAAGGCGGCTTTGTGATGAGCAAAAGCAGGGGGAATGTCGTAACGCAGGAAGAAATTGCCCAGAGATATGGGATAGATACAGCGCGATTGTTTTTGCTGTTTGTCGCTTCTCCTGACAAGGAAGTGGAATGGAGCGATCAGGGAATAGAGGGGATGTACAGATTTGTGAATAAAATTTATTCTTTTGTTTCAGAAGCAACGCTTTCAAAGCAAAGCTCAAAAGAATTATTGAATAAGATGCACAAAACAATACGGGATGTTACAGGCAATATGGATGCTCTTGAATTCAATACAGCAATAATAAAGCTATCTGAGTTTTTTGATCACCTTGCAAAATATGGTGCATCGAAAGAAGCTGCTGAAGCGTTTGTAAAGATGCTGCAGCCTTTTGCGCCGCATTTAGCTGAAGAATTATGGGAAATGACTGGAAACAAGGGGTTTGTTTCAACAGCAGAATGGCCTTCTTATGATGAAAAACACATTGATGAAAGCTTAGATGCTTCTGAGAACTTTGTCAGGAACACAATTTCAGATGCGAGGAATGTTTTGACGCTTATTAAAAAAGAAAAACCAGGCAAAATAACATTAATTATAAGCCCTAAATGGAAATATGATTTCTTTAAATCGTTGAAAAAAGAAATGGAAACAACGCATGATGTAAAAGAACTGATGACTGCTTTAATGAAGGATTTCAAGCAGCATGGCTCTGAAGTTTCAAGAATAATCCCTGCTGTTGCGAAAGACATGGGAAAGATGCCTGTTATTGTGCTTGACCAGAAAACAGAGTTTGAAGCCTTGGAGAAAAACAAGGAAGCTATTGGAAAAGAATTTAACTGCGAGATTGAAGTTGTGAAAGCAGAGGATTCAAAAGAGCAGAAAGCGAACAATGCAGCTCCGGGGAAAGCGGCAATAATTGTTTTATAATTCAGATTCTGCAAAGATTTATATATCTCTTATTTCTGTAAATAGAGAATGGCATGGAAAGGGTTTTCAAGATTCGTTGTAAAGCTTGTTTTTGTGATTGCTTTATTTTTAACGATCTTTCTTGTTTCCTTTGCTCAGCTGACAAATAAGGATGCGATTAAGCCGGTGATAAATGATCTTCTGACAGTGCAGCTTCAGCAGGGAATCGGAGATGTTAATTTGAATGACGCCCATGCGCAGCTGGTACAGGAATGCGGGGGCAAGGAAGCAATAGAGCGGGAATTCTCAGGAATGGATGTTTCAGTGAATTGCGCAGAACTCAATGCAACTCCTCCTTCCGGATTGATGAATCTTCTTATATTGTCATTATTTGACTCGCTTTACAATAAAAAATATGACTGCTCATTAATAGAATGCCTTGTAAAGCCGGATAAGAGCAATATGCTTGTTTTGTTTAATGCTGCTACAAATGCGATGTTTTGGAAATTATTTAATATTTTTCTTATTGTAACTATAGTTTTTGCAGTAATATCCGTCCTTATTGCGGAAAAATGGTTTAAAGAAGTAAGAAGCATCGGAATTCGGTGCTTAACTATAGGAGCAACATTCTTCATAATTGGCTTTTTGACTAATTTGCTTTTGCCAAAAGAAAACGCAGCGCTTCTTCCGGTGATATCAAAGCTTTCAGGCAACATAGCAGTTGATTTTATTATATTGGTTGTAATTGGAGCAGTTTTGACAGTAATCGGGATGATATTTATTCATTTAAATAAGGAAAAAGTTAAATAAGAAATAAGTTTATCCAACATAGCTGAGCTGCTTCTTTTCCTGATCTGTCATTGCTTTCTGGCTCTTTTCCAGCAGGCCTTTTAGTTTCTCCTCAAATTTATGGGCTTGCTCAAGCAATGGCTTGTAATCGACTTCCAAGCCAAGGTATTTGTCCAGAACTTTTATTATCTGCGCAGATGCCCTGCTGTCCGGAAGATTTGTATGGGCTTCTGCGAATATGCATGCGAGCGGGAATTCAGCTTTGAGCAGCAATGCTGATGTTACGCCGATTATGATTCCCTCTTTAAGTTCTTTTATTCCTGTGCTTTCCAAATCCTTTTTGATTTTTGCATTGTTCGAGTTGAAGAAAACCCTGTTTTCCTCACTGAGCTCAGTGTTAAGGCCGCCAACTCCTTCCAGGCAGATTAATTCTTTTGCAGTCAGCTGCTTTGCAATCTCGATGATTAAATCAGCAGCTTTCCATTCCATCCCTGCAACAGCGGATATTGAATGAATAATGGCAATATTGTATTTTTTATTATAGAATATTCCGATAGGATCGACAACCTTGCCTTCGTGGATCGCGATTGTTGCCGGCAGGTCATCAAAGTAATATTTTCCAATCTGCTCGCATTTAAGGTGCTCTATCAAGAATTCAGTTGCAATTGTGCCGACTAAGCCAAAGCCGGGAAAACCCTCGATAATAATTGGATTTTTTGGCTTCTTGCTCAGCTTGACTTCCATTTTTCACCTCTTTTTGTTTAATTTAAGTCTATTGATATATAAAAGTTTTCTTTTAATGTCCATTAAATTTATTCTAAACGGATTGTTTAAAAAAAGATACAGTAAAGTTTAAAAATCAATTAATATTTCCAACTAAAATGACCATAACAGAACTTGTTCAGTCAGAACATAAAAATACATTTGTGTGGGCTGACACCAAAAAAATTGCCAGAGTAAAAAGAAATATCGGAGAACCAATTAAAATAGATCTTGCAAATGATATTCACCCTAATTGGAGAGAGAAGCCAATTGAATTTGCAAAACTAGAAGCGCCTTATAGGCAAGGTCTTCCAAGAGGTACGGAAGTTTCTTTATACATTATTTCCAATCAGTCTTCAAGCGAGCATCCGTCCATTACCGTTCAATATGTAGAGGCAAGAAGATAATTTAAGTTTAGTATTTTTTTCAAGCAAAATTCCTACAATGCAATAGATTTTTATATATGCGCATTATCCCAAAATCATGATACAATCCTGCTCATTCGGATCAATCGTAATTAACAACAAAAGCTTCGGAGACATCAAGATAATAGGCAATAAGATCATTCCATGGCATCATGTTGAGCATCATGCTGTTGTAGAGCAGGACATGTTTGAGATCTTTGACTCTAAGCCTGCTGTTGCTGTTATAGGCATAGGATTTTCAGGGTTAGTCAAAGTAAGAGACGAGGTTGTTAACCTGGCAAAAGAAAAGAATATCGAGCTGATCATATTGAAGACAAAAGAGGCATGCGAAACATATAATGATCTTCTGAAAAACAAGAAGAAAGTTGCTGCGATAATGCATTCTACGTGCTAAATGAGCCCCAATATCCTTTCCATTTCTTTTACAAACTCTTTTGCGATATCCAGTTCGTATTCTGCAATTTCTTTGGAATAAGAGTAATGATAATCCGCATCTTCCCTTGCAGTCATCGAAGCTTTAAAATTGGTTATAAATTTTGATTCGATTTTCCCCTGTTTATTTAATTCTTCAAGAACAATTAAAATAGCAATATGCCTTTTCTCAACATACCCTAGTTTGAATAAAACAGCCTTTGCAGCGTGGAACATGCTGTAATAGCATTTTACAATACACCACTTAGAGTCTTCATTTTCAAATGCCTCTTCTGCCTTGTTTAGGTCATATTTTGATTCATTCAATTCTTTATTGCCCAATTCTTCATCAGGCTTTGTTTTTACCAAATACCCTTTTTCCAAGCAATCTTTTATATTCATAGCAGCCTCATCTTGTCTTTTTCAACCCTTTCATAATATGCGTTGTCTTTTTTCTGCATCATCGACCATTCAATATACTTAAAAATATTGAAATTTATCTTTTTATTGATTTTTTTTGATAAATCATCTATTAAATTGATTATTTCATTTCTTTTTACATCTCCGATGATCAATAAATCGATGTCGCTGTTTTCCATATCTTCACCCCTGGAAGACGAGCCATAGAGATATATTTCCATGTTTTTGTCTTTTAATCTGCTTAGATCTTGTAGTTGAATGATAGTATTGGTTACTTTAAGCTGCTTTATTATTAAATTGTCATTGTTTAGCCTGTAAAGATTTGTTACACCGATCTTTTTACAATTTAAGAAATCATTTTTTACTAAAAAATCCATCCATTTCACAGCAGTTGCCTTTGCTATTTTTGTTTTTTTGATTAAAGCTGTTTGGGAAATCTCAGCAGCAGGGCTTGTAATAAAAAAAGACAATATTTCTATTAGTTTTTTATTTCCAAGTATTTCAATTAGTTGAACCATTTGTATCAAACAAATAGAATAATTGGTTCAAATATTTAAACCTTTTGTTTTTTAAAACGAAATCTTTATAAAGTTGTGTGTGTATTAATACTTAATATTAAGTTAAAATACTCCGAATTAAGTAAGAAAATATAATAAAACTTAAAAATAAGTAAAGGTATATAATAATACACACAATGCCTAAGGAAAAGAAGAATAAAGAAAGGTATAATTTTCTGATAGATAAAGCAACTTATGAAGATTTCTCTCTGCTCTGCGAGGAGCTTGGCCTGATACGATCAAAGATTGTTGAAAATGCATTGAAGGAGTTTATAGAAAAAAACAAGGAATTATTAAAAAAATTAAAATGAACGCTAAAATAAATGCAAAACTGACAATTTTACTAGGGCTGTCTCTGCTTTTAATGCCGTTTGCAAATGCCCTGACTGTTAATGATTTCTTCCAGAACTTCTACGGATTAGTTGAAAACCAGTATGCATTCTACACAATAATGTTTTTAGTGACTTTTATCTTCTTATTTTCCGTCTTCTTTGCCTTATCAAAGTACATACCGTTTTTCAAAGGCAGCGGCGGCAATGTCGGGCCTGCAGGCCAGATATTTGCATTATCGCTTTCAGCAATTGCAACTTTATCCATCTTTGCTTATGTGCAAAGAAATGGCGGAGCAAGCTATGCATCTGGATTCTTCACAAACAGAGTTGGATCATGGGGATGGATTCTGCTTGCTTTATTGATTTTAGCAGTGGTGTTTTTTGCGCTTAAGAAAGGGAAAGGTTTTGGCTTTGGCGGAGGAGAGGGCGGAGAAGGCGGCAATCTTAAAGGGCTCACAGCGTTATTGTGGGTGCTTTCATTCATACTTGTGATGTACGGCTCTATTTCAAAAAACAGGACAATTACAACTATAGGAGCTGTGCTGTTTGTGATCGCTTTGATCCTGACAGTGCTTACAGGAGGATTTAAGTTTGGTGAAAACGGAGAGCCAAAACCGCCGCATCCGCCGCCAGTTCCGCCTGAACCACCGGAAGGGTATGGAACAATATATGGGGTTGTATCTGATAAAGCAACAAAACACGAAATTCCGCATGCCAGAATAGAATGCGCGGGATATGCTGTCCTTGCTGATCCTAAGGGCAATTATGCTATTACAGTTCCTATTGGGCAGTATGTTCTTGCAGCAGCAAAACAGGGATATAATGATTACAGATCAAATCCAATACAAGTTACAGGCAAAGCAAGAATAGAGCATAATATCGAAATGGAATCCAGTAGTGCTGAAAAAGGAACAATAGAAGGAATGGTTGTTATTTTATCTGAATTTCAACAAGGACATGAAGTTGGCTTAGACGGAGCAACAGTTAAACTTTATATGCTGGGTCAAGATAACCAGCCCCGCATTTTAAATATACGTCCGCAAGTTTCTGAAAATGGAAAATTCTCGTTTAAAGATTTAAGTTTACCAATGACAAACATATTAGTTTATGCAGAGAAAGGTGGAAAGTGGAATACGCACATGGGCGGTAGTTGGCAGAATCAGGTCCGTGGCAGACCAGATCACTTAATAAACCTTGATGATAGAACTAAAGAAGAAAAAAATGTACTTGTTGTTCTTGATGTTCCTCTTCCTCCAACACAAACAAGCAAAATAAAAGGCAAAATTGTAGATGTAACAGACATAAATAATCCTATGCCCCTGACTAATTCACGAGCAGCAGTTTTAAAAGAAGGAGATCGTAATTTGCCGCCCATGCAGCCAACTAGAAATGGCGAATTTGAGTTTAATGTTCCCTTTGGCACTTATATTGTTTTTGGGGAGGCAGATGACTACGAATCTGTAGAGGGTTTGCCAAGAGGGAAACATACAGATAGAGGAGGTCATCCATCGATTCCAATTAAAATTGATGAAAACACTCCACCAGTCGAAGGTGTAATTGTTCCATTAAAGAAAAGAGGAACACCGCCTCCAAGACCAACAGAACTTCCTAACATTAAAGTTGAGTTAGATAGCCAAACACTACAGAAGTTAACAGCTGGTGATAAATACGATCATTTAATATTTAAAACAAAAAATTATGGCGGTAAAGCGCGTGTCCGTCTTTTTGTGAACTTATACAAAAATTATGAGAACTATGTTACAGATCTGGATTACCGAGAATTAAGAGCTTCGCGCCAAGTAAAAGAAATAGATGCTGGACAATGGCAGCTGAAAATCAAAAGATTAGTTAGAGGAGACTTTACAGAAGTTAGGGAAGATAATAGCAAGCGCTTAATGGAATTAACTATGGCGAAAGGGACAATGGTGCAAATAGAATTTGAAATACCTAAAAATGCACAAGGAATTTATCATATTCAGCTGACAGCAGCGGCTTTAAAGCCAGGAAATAAGGAATATTACACAGAAGAATTCTGCCATGATACAAAATGGTATATTGTTGAAGTTATCAAAAAAGGAATAGAAAAAGAAATCAAAGAATCAAAAAAGAAAACTATTGCGGTTAAGAAAGAAGCGGAAAGGGCTATAAGAAGCAAAACAGCAGAAGCAACAGTTAAATGGGCTGATAAAAAAATGTTGAAAGATCTAAAGGATCTTATAGATAATGTAGATGAAAAAATCAAAATACTTCAAAAAATAAATATTAAAGAATGTGAACGTATTTTAAAAGAATCAAGGTTTAAAAATAATCTTGAAGCCATTAAAACAATTTATAAAGCGCAGAGTTCAGGAAATGAAGCTCAATTAAGAAGATATGAACAATATACTTATGAAAAAGTATTTAAGATTGCAGAGATAATATCTGATTTTTTAGATGAGAGAATAGATGCTTGGCATAAACATACAAAATAACAACCAAAACTTTAAATACTAACTATTCCAAGATAATAAAATAAGGTAAAAATCAGAAAAATTTATTAAAAATAATCAAATAATCAACTAAAAAACCAAAAAGGTGAAGAAAATGGTGTACGGGAACAAGATTTTCGGAAGGCTTTCTTCAGTCGTGCCTGATAAAATGATTGCTATGTTTGAACGCGGCTCAACAAGAGCGGTCCGCAGATATTATGTAAAAGAAACTCAAATTCATAAACGGTTTTTAGAAGCAGAGGCAAAAGGTGGCATGAAACAAATCATAAAATTAGAGCATCCATTGGTCAAGACGTTAAAAAAAATGATAAAAAAAATGTATGTGTGCATGCACAGGCAGTTTATCCTGCAATATCATCTTGTATTAGAGATCAATGCAGTAATAAGTGCATTAAAAGGCATAGTAAATTCTGCTGATCAACAATCAAAAAGATCCATAAATGATGGAATTAACCAGTTGAAAATTCTGAATGGATATATTATTAATTTGCTTGATAAAGAAATAAACATGATTGAACGAGAGGTAAAGGGAGGCAAGATTTTTCTTGGTGTGAAGAATATTTCTGCAGGCGGGGCTTTTAATGAAATTATTGGTTTATTAAGAACTGAAGGGGGTCAAGCGAAAAAGGCACAAGCATTTGTCAATAAAATACGCGCATTGGCAGCATCTGTAAAAGCAGTTACAACTACGAAAAAATTTGAACAGCTAAAACGTAATATGAATGACCTTAAACCTTTCATCGAAAGTGAAGAAAGAATAATGAAAGTTTTATTTTACGATCAGGTTACATTAATTGGTTACACGAACAAAGATATTGATGAGTTTGTAAACCTCTTCTACAAACTAAATAAAGAGGGTTTTCCTCCAGTATTTGTCCAAAACTTTTTAAAGGAAATTAGTGAAAAAGTAAAAGGAGAGGAGGAAAGGGATCTTAAGGAGCTTAAATCAGAAGCACAATATGTGGAATCAAGGGCATTTCGTTAGAAGTAATTTAATAAAGAGGTGATTTTATGAACAAAAAAGGGATGATCTTCACAAGGCCAAGGGACTCGATCAGCTTTGTTGTTGGCGCGATATTGGCATTATATGGAATAATTCCATTGTTAAATGCAATAGGGCTTCTAAAATTTATACTGCCTGCATTTCTTACAGGCCTGCCTGCAGAAATACTGATATGGGTTGTTGCAGTCGGCGGAGCTTATGTTGTGGTAGACGGCCTTATAGAGCCGAAGATGAACATGCTGCATCCGTTTTTGATAGGCATTGGCATCATACTGCTTGCAATAGGATTGATTCCGATATTGAACAAATTCCATGTGATTCCATTTTCAATACCTTTCCTCGGCGCAAGCCTTACGCCGTATCAGATATTGATCACACTTGAAGGGCTCCTGCTGATAATCGGCGGCTTTACAGAGCATTAAAGACTAATTACGATATCGGAGCATTGTTCTGGCTGTTTTTATGGGTTGCAATAATGCTGTTTTTTGTTAGAATTGCATTAATTGTATTAAAATTCAGAAAACATTAATCTTATTCTATCAAAACCTTTTTGCCAATTGCCTGACCGGGCATGCCTGTTTCAAAAATTGCTCTTATTGCGCCGCTGTTGCCGTGTGCAGCAGCAACTTTTCCAATGATCTCGTTGCCCTTTTTGCCTTCAGTCTTATACACAACCTTTTTGCCCACTAAAGAAGCAGCTTTCTCTTTATTATCTATGCCTTCAACTACAATGATCATGTGGTTGCCTTTCTTCACCCTTCTGCTTCCCCTGTAATTTGAAATTGTTCCTTCCATAAAATATCAAAATAAGGGTTAATTTAAAAAGCTTTCTGTCAAAAACCACCCAGTCATATACATGGTATTTTTGCTTCCATTTCTGTCATCAGGTGGTTTTTGAGCATGCTCAAAAATTTCCACAAGCCGAAATGTGGTTATTTTCAGCTATCAGTTTAGTATGAAATTTTTGACATTTTTGGTTTAATCCTTGCTTGATTCTATAATAAAAAATACAAAATCACAGGCAGCATCAGGCAGCCCATTGCATGAGCTCTTCCAACATCTGTAATCGGAGCCATCAGGCCGATAAATGCTGCTGTGATCATGACGAGCATTCCAAGCCAGCCTGTAAAGATAAAGACAAGGGCTGAAACAAACAGAATAATGATCAGGCAGAGCATTCCGTAATTTACCCTGCTTACTATGCTTGAAAAAAATCTTGCAAACCACATCGCAAGGAAACAACAAATAATTCCTGCAGCAAGGCCGCATGCAAACAATATTATCATGTCCTGCAGGCTTAAGCTGACGATAATTTCTTTTAAAGCTATGATTGCCCCATTTCTTGCTTTATCCAATGTATAGACAGTCACAAGGCTTAGAATCATATTCACTGTGTTTATCGAGCCAACAAGTATGAGATATGCATACTCGCTTAAATTAGGAGTGAGCTGCATTGAGATAATTGCTCCTTGTGCAGGCCCCAATCCAGGAAATGTTGTTGTTAAAAATCCTGAAAATGTCCCTGAAAACAATGCTTTTATTGTTTCAAGCTTAGGCACTTTTATCTTGCTTGTTATATTCTGCTTTGGAATCTTTACTTTTTCAAAAATGCTCGTTACTAGCATGCTTATTCCAAACAATCCGGACAGCATCGGGAATAGGGGATCTTTTAAGTTTGGCGTTGAAAAAACAACTATTCCCAGTATGCCGCTAAGTAAAAAAATGAACAATGCCATAAGCTTGTTCTTCTCCCTGTAAATCATAAAAATAACAACGAGCAGCAGAAACCATCCAATATAATCGCTTATAAAAGGGTAAAAGAAGCTTGTCAGTGGAATAAGTATTGGAACTAAAATTATCGCTAAGAGCAGGCCGCCCATTGATCCGATTATGGTTAATTTTACAGCTTCATATCCTTGGCCTTTTAACAATAATCTATGGCCGGGCAGAACCGCCATGACCATGTCAGAGTCTGGAGCGCCAAGGTAGATCGAGGGTAGCGCATCAAGGAAAGTGTGCGTTATTGCCATAGCAATGATGAAAGCAGCAAGGACCAAAGGAGTTGTAAACCCCAAAAAGAAAGGGGCAAAGCTGAGCAGCAATAAGGCAACAAGGTTGATGTGAATGCCAGGGGTTATGCCAGTGATGATGCCAAAGCAGATGCCGATAAGAACAGCGATTATTATTTCCAGTAAAAGCATGGTCGCTTATTTTTAATTTGGTTTTTATAGTTTTGGGTTTTAGAAATAATTTGTCAATAAATATTGTCGTGATGGTCAAAGTCAACAAACAAGATGAATTTCTTTTGCATATCCACTTTAAATGTTAATACAAAATGGCTGTCAATGTGAACTGCCTTAAATTCCTTCATACCGTGCCTTAGGTTTTTATAATAATTTACAGAACCTTCATCGCTGCTGACAATCTCCCTTATTTTCTTGTTTATTATGTCTACTTTCTTTTTATCCCTCTTGATCAGCTTCTTTATTTTAAATTTAAGCTCATCAGAAAGTTCAAAGTCAAACATGAAATTATGCCTCGCAAAGCTTATCCAGTTCCTTTAGGCTCATCTTTCTGTTTCCATATTTTTTGAAATGCCTGTCTGCAATATTCATTACTTTCTTTGCGTATTCATCGCTGACGTCCTTTTCAACTACATCCTCTCCATAAATTTCAACAAACTTATTTAGAGCTTCAGATTTGTCTTTAAGACCGAATTTCGCTTTTATCACACCCAGCACCTTATTGGCATACTCATTCACTTGCATCCTCGCCGAGATCATCTTGTTTTCCATTTTACACCTCACATACACTTGATATACACCTTAAATGCACAGCTACTATTTAAAGGTTTGGGGTTTTGATTTTTTCACCATCTTTATAAACTCTGAAATTTCATATTGCATATGCTCTTCATAACCCATATTTTGTTTGCATTCTTGCTCTCGTTATTTTTTAAGGATTTTTTTAATTTAAATTATCTCAATTATGCCATATTTTTGATCATAATCTTGTTTTTCTCCATATTCCCGGATATTGATACTCCAAGATCAAAGCTCGGCAGAAGAACAAGGCCGCTGTCAAACATTATAAATTCCGTATTCAGCCATCGAAAATTGTTCCACAGCTTGTTTTTTATAGTTTTATTGCTTGTTTTTTTGTTTATGCTTTTTGGCTTCATAAATAAAGCAATAATTTATGCAATAATACTCGGCTATGCTTCTCACTTATTTCTCGATTCATTGACAAAAGAGGGGATTAACTTTTTATACCCTTTTTCAAAGCTGAAAATCGAAGGTTTTATAAATACAAATTCACTTACAGAGCATATACTGGTTGCTGCCTTAACGGCGATGATTATACTGAAATTAATGGGTGGAATTTAAATGAAAACAAAATTAGTCAAATATGTAAGTGACAAGTGCTATGGCGAAAACTATGAGAAAATAGAGCAATGCCATGCATGCTGGGTGAAGAACGCGTGTTTTATTAAATACAGGAACAGGGATTGAGCAGGTTAATTTATAATTCTTATCGAATCCGCAACAACCTCTATTTTATTTTTGTACTCATCAACTTTCCCAATCACCTCTATTTTATTGCCTTTTGTCAGATTTACCTTGTCAAACAAAACAACTAATATCCTGCCGTTAACCTCAATAGAGCTGAATTTATCCCACGAACTTATCTTTGTTATTTCGCCTGAAAACCTTACGCTTCTGCCGATATAGCTTTCATCGATCATGTCAATCGGAATCTTCGCTATGCTGATATTCTCAGATATGATGAACAATAAAATGATCCCGACTATTGCTCCGATAAAGCTTATTTTCAGCAATTTACTGGCCATAAACTAACATAATTCGCAACATTTTTAAATATTCCCCTCTTACAGAAAAATATGCCGCTTAATTTCAAGTCAACATCTGAAATTCCAGTCCCAAAAAGACTAATAGATCAGGTTATCGGCCAGGAATCTGCTGTAGAGATCATGAAAAAGGCTGCATTGCAAAGGCGCCACGTTCTGCTTATAGGGGAGCCAGGAACTGGAAAATCAATGTTAGGGCTTGGTCTGGCTGAAATGCTGCCGAAGGAAAAGCTTGTTGATACTGTTTCATTCCCTAATCCAAATGATGAAAATATGCCTTTAATAAGAACAATGCCTGGAGGAAAAGGCCGCGACCTTGTCTTCAGGGCAAGGATTCAAACTACATCTTCATTCAAGAATCAGACAATCCTTTTGTTTATTGTTGTTTTAATAGTCTCGCTGCTGCCTTATTATTTCTGGAGAATGGGCCAGATATCGGATGTTATTTTTGCAGCATCTATGATGACAGGAATAATCTTCATAATCGGATTCATGCTTTTCCTTAATCTAAATAAAAGAATGAGTTCTAATGTCAAGGAATCTGTCCCTAAAGTTATTGTAGATAATTTTAATCAAAAACATGCGCCATTTATGGATGCAACAGGAGCGCATGCAGGGGCTTTGCTCGGCGATGTGCTTCATGACCCGTTCCAAAGCGGGGGACTAGGCACTCCTGCGCATGAAAGAGTGGTTGCTGGAATGATACACAAGGCAAACATGGGAGTTCTTTTCGTGGATGAAATTGCAACATTAGAGCCGGCAACACAGCAGGAATTACTGACTGCGCTGCAGGAAGGAAAATATCCTATAACCGGGCAGAGCGAAAGGTCTGCAGGAGCAATGGTCAGAACAGAAGCTGTGCCTTGCACTTTTATTTTAGTTGCTGCAGGAAATGCAGAAACAGTTGCAAGAATGCACCCTGCATTAAGGTCACGCATCAGAGGCTATGGCTATGAAGTTTTCATGAAGGAAACAATCCAGGATACTCCTGAAAACCGAGACAAGATTGCTGTTTTTGTTGCGCAGGAAGTTACAAAAGACAAGAAAATCCCTCACTTCAGCAGGGAAGCAGTTGATGCAATAATTGAAGAAGCCCGCTATAAAGCAAATAGAAAAAGCCATCTGACATTAAGATTGAGAGAATTGGGTGGACTGATAAGAGCAGCAGGCGATATTGCAAAAGAGCAGAATGCCAAGTTTGTTGAAAAGAAACATATAGTTGAAGCAAAGAAAATTGCAAGAACATTAGAGCAGCAGATGGCTGACAGATATATTGAAAGGAAAAAAGAATATGAAGTCATTGTGACAGAAGGCAGAAAGATAGGAAGAGTCAATGGCCTGGCTGTCATCGGATCAGAAGACGCTTATTCAGGAATAATACTGCCTATCGAATCTGAAGTTGCATTCGGCGGAAAGGAAAAAGAAATAATTGCAACTGGAAAATTGGGCGAGATAGCGAGAGAAGCTGTTAAAAACGTTTCTGCAATAATAAAGAAATATTTTGGCGAAGATATAAAGAATTATGATATACATGTGCAATTTCTGCAGACTTATGAAGGTGTTGAAGGCGACTCAGCAAGCATAGCAGTTGCAGCTTCAATAATCTCTGCATTGAAAAATATCCCTATTAGGCAGGATGTTGCAATGACGGGCAGCCTGTCTGTCCGCGGCGAAGTATTGCCTGTTGGCGGCGTCTCTTCAAAAGTGGAGGCGGCATTTGAGGCAGGAATTAAAAAAGTAATTGTTCCAAAATCAAACATGCAGGACATAATTATTGATAAAAAGAAGCTTGAAAAGATAGAGATCATCCCGGTTGAGAACATTTCCCAAGTCCTTGAGCAGGCATTGTACTGGAAAGGAAAAGAAGGGCTTCTGAAAAGGATAAGGCGGATGAAGCAGTAAATGTAGTAATTTTTCTGTTAAGTGAACTTTCCAGATAATAAGAGCGCCGACTATGGCGGTGCGACGGTCAAAACTCGCTATGCTCGTTTTGCCCTGCTCGGCACTCCGAAGGAGCCAACCCTCGCCTCGCCGCACGCCACGTCGGCGCTGACCTGACGGGGGTTGTCCCTTACGGGGTGGCAGGTAGCACGAGCGAATGTAATGAGCTTGTGCGTCAGCTGCCGTTGTGGTGGCGTGCGGCTATGAAGCTTAAAACTTTACTTTACATTTCCGAAACTTATTTAAACCAGCTGTAAAAGTATGGCCTTAAGGGGTGAGTATTATGGCAGTAAGGCTTGATGAAATTAAGTTTTGCCCGGAATGCGGCACTGATAATATTGTCTACAATGAAAAGGTGGCTGAAATTATCTGCCAGGACTGCGGAGCCATATTCACAGAGCTGACCCCTGAGCAGCAGGCAAAGTATGAGCAGGCATCTGAAATTCTAAAACCTTTGATCAAAACGGAAGCGAAAACTGATAAGGCAAAAAAGGCAGATGTTTCTAAAAAAGCGAAAAAGAATGTTAAAACCGCCAAGGCGAAGAAGCAAAAAGTAAAGAGCGAAAAAGCAGCGAAAAAGGCAAAGCCGAGCTCGATCAAAAAGAAGAAAAAAGGGTTTTTAAGGTTTTGGTGAAATTATTTTTTTATCTCCAATCCACATCAACCTGATCAGTCCTCCAATAAGGCCTAATGTCAATCTTATCTAAATCCTTTGCTGCATTTTTTCTTTCCAAGATGCCCTGCCAGGCGATCATAAGCCCATTATCGACAAGCACGGAATTTTCAGGGCAATAATATTCTGCAGTTCTTTCCTTGCACATTATTTTGCACATCTCCTGCAATCTTTTATTGCACGCTACTCCGCCGCCAAGCAATAGATCATTCTTCCCGCAATGCGCCATTGCCCTTTCTGCAACTTCGACAAGCATTGAAAAAACAGTTTCCTGGCACGAATATGCAAGATCTTCTTTGTTAAATCCAGATTTTATTTTCTGCTTTAAATTTGTCAAAATACCGCCAACAGAAATGTCCATTCCTTTAACGCAATAAGGCAATTCAATATAATTTTTTCCTTTTAATGCGAGCTCATAAATCTTTGGCCCGCCTGGAAAACCAAGCCCAAGCTCGCGGGCAAATGCATCAATGAAATTTCCAACGCCATTGTCAAGCGTTTCGCCAAAAATCCTGTATTTACCGCCTTCATAAGCAATGACCTGCGTATTTGCTCCAGAAACATAAAGCAGAACCGGATCTTTTGCATTTGTCAATAATTTTCCGATTTCAAGATGGCATATGCAATGATTGACTCCAACAAGAGGAACATTCAATTTTCTCGAAAGCTCTTTCGCTTTTTCCATTCCGACGATAAGGCATGGAGCAAGGCCAGGGCCTTGTGAAAATGAAATCAGATTGATGTCTTTCAGAGAAATACTTGCTTTCAGCAAGGCATCTTCAACAACGTTATCTTTAACTCTTAAATGATGCTCTTTCGCTTCCTTCGGATGTATGCCTCCTTTCTCAGTTGTATAGCTATCTTTGGCATTTGCTAATATTTTACCTTTATCGTTTATGATTCCGACCCCGAATGTGTGGGCAGTCGATTCTATTCCGAGGCAGATCATTTTTCCATCCTGAACCGTGTAAAAAATTGTTTTTTCTTCTCAAATCTTGATTCTATATTCTCCATAAAGCCAAAAAGCTTTGCCATTAGCTTATCTAGTTTAACAAACAGACAATCATAATCCTTATTGGAAATATACTTCAAATCTTTTGATAAAGACAGCAAAACCTCAAACTCCTTAGCAGAACCATAAGCATGGCTTAAATAACTTAAAAACTCACGATCAGACTTCTTAACGCTTCCCTCAGCAATATTAAGAGGAATAGATGTCGCAGATCGTTTCATCTGAGAAATGATATTGTCCTGCTCGTTCTCTGGAAGCTTATCAAGCATATCATAAACATGCAATACAAGCTCGTAACCTAATTTAAAAACCTCCATATTCTTATAAAGTCGCGACATGATACAAGAGAAACTCGATTGATTTAAATAATTTATTGCTGATTCATCATATCGTTAAGGCCAAGGGTGCTGGAACTGTGAGACAAAAATAAACGTTTCTGTGTTTAAAAAATTATTGTAAATAACCTCAGATTATTTTAAAGGTTTACCGGTTATATTGCCTGAAGCAGATACGCTAGATGAAAACTTGACAGAAGCGCCCCTTATATCGAGGCCGTGTTTCCATTCGCCACGCAATGCATAATAGCAACAGATTATGAATGTTGATGAATGCGAGTGCATTTTGATAAGCTGCAGGGGGTCATATATGATCTCCACCATGTCTGCATCTTTACTGTATTTCAAAAATATGCTTTCCTTGCCGCAACAATACTGCACGTAGAGCTTGCTTTTCATCATGTTGTATTCAAGTATAAACTCCCTCTTGTCTTTGATGTTGTCCATCTCAAGAATATCGGACCCGATAGAATCTAAGCCCTCGATTATAGGAACTACTCTACCGTCAGGCTCTACCTTTGCAATAACCTCGTCAAAAATCCTCTTTACACTTTTCTCATTCCGGATGAACAATCTTAGCATTGGTTCTGTGTTTGATTCTTTGAACTTAGCAACCAATCCGCTGTATTTATTGTTAAATAACTCAACATACTTCTTATAAACCGGAAGATTGCGTGTAGCTCTTTCATCAACAACACCGAGCTCCTTATCAAGTTCAAGGGCCATCCTAATAAGCTGGATGAAATCACCTTCAAATTCATCAATATAGTCCAAAGGATACTTGGCTAATGCACTTGATATCATCGTAATTGTCAGGTATTAATTCATTTATAAAACTTTGCTCGACATTTTTAATAAAAAACATATATAGTTCACACTATCTGAACAAATTTTAAAAAATAAAGAAAAACCATGCATAGAGTATTCAAGAGTCGAACTGTTGGAAATCGCATGCTGAATGCATTGCCGAAGCTTTGCACGTACACATCGATTCCATTAAACGAGTCTTTTGCTCGTATTCATTGTGTCTATTTTCAAGGAGGGCTTCGAGCTTAGATGCTTTCAGCTCTTATCCCTTAAAAGCGTAGCTGTTCAGCGTGCCTTTACAGACAACTGATTCACCAGAGGCTTCGAATGCCCGTTCCTCTCGTACTAGAGCATTCTTCCTTTCAGACACAAAGCATTTCCAGTAGATATTAAACAAACTGTCTCACAACGTTCTGAACCCAGCTCACGATCCCTTTTAATCGGTGAACACCCGCACCCTTGGCCGCTTCTGCACGGCCAGGATAGGTAGAGCCGACATCGATGTAGCAAGCCGCGCCGTCGATGTGAACTCTCAGGCGCGACGACTCTGTTATCCCCGGAGTAACTTTTCGGTCATCTCTAGCCCCCAGCAAGGAGGACATAGAGGTTCGCTAGGCCACACTTTCATGTTTGGATTCTTTCTTAGTGGAAATCCAATCAGGCTGACTTTTGCCCTCGCACTCAACTTCGGATTTCTGACCCGAATGAGTCAGCCATTGGGCTCTGCTGATACTTTTTCAGCAGAGTGCCACCCCAGCCAAACTGTCCATCTATCACTGTCTTAACTTTCGTTAATTAGCGACGTAAGTCTTAATGAGTGGTGTTACATTGGCGTCTACACTTAACCTAACGATTAAGCTTCAGACGACTCCCACTTACGCTATACACCAAAACTCACGTTGCAATAACAGACTACAGTAAAGTTTCACGGGGTCTTCACTTCCCACTGGAAATCTCTGGCTTTTACACCAGAAAAGAGTGTTCAGAGGACTTCAATTGGGGACAGCGAGGATCTCGTTACGTCATTCATGCGCGTCGTCATTCAAACGACAAGGTATTTCGCTACCTTAAGAGAGTTATAGTTACTCCCGCCATTGACCTGTCCTTAGCCTCCTTGAATAGAGGTTTGAGATACAAGCATTGGGCAGACGTCACCTTCCATACGCACCCTTGCGGGCTAGCGGAAAGCTAAGTTTTTGTTAAACAGTCGGACCCTCCTTGTTATTGCACCTTGCAATCGCATTTATTCAACACGACCGCAGGGACCCCTTCTACCTAAGCTACGGGGCTAATTTGCCGAGTTCCCTCAATTGAATTAATCCTTCACACTTTAGGCTACTCACCTAGGGGCACCTGTGCTGGTTCTGGGTATAGTTATTCAAGATTTTTTTCAGTTCCTTTTTCATGGACTCCTGGCCTTAACCAAATACTCCATAGGAATACTCATCTCAGATTTAATCTGGTTCTCATCGTTACGATACTCCCCAGATTTATTCTGATTAACATGATAAATAACCATGTTGGTCCAGCCAAAAATGTCAGAAACTGAACTTGCGTTGCCGCACATACTTGAACAGTAAAGGAATATTAACCTTTTTCCCTTTCCTAATAAACTCCAATTGGGAGCTTAGTTAGGACTAACTTACCCTTGACTGATTTGCATTGTCAAGGAACCCTTGCCCTTTCAGTGGCAGTGATTCTAACACTGCTATGATCCTACTGACGCCAGGATTTTCATTTCTATGAGGTCCACATCCTCTCGCGAGAATATTTCTGCCCTCATAGAACGCCTGCTTACCACACATCCGAAGATGGTCTATAGTATCGGTAACCAATTTAGCCCCGTCCATTTTGGAGGCCAATAGTCTTGACGAGTAAGCTGTTACGCACTTATTATAGGATGGCTGCTTCTGAGCCAACCTCCTCGCTGTCTTAGACTATTGACGCTCTTCAGCCTATAACACTTAATTGGTTTTTGGGACCTTAACTATAGTCTGGGTTGTTCCCCTCTCGGAATTCAAGTTTACCCCGAATCCCCGTCTCCCGAGGTCTTAGACGCTAAAATATTCGGAGTTTGACAAAGGGTCGACTTCTTTCGAAGCCTAAACCCAAAATCAGTATCTCTACCATCTTAGCTATCTCACTCGAGACTTGACTGCGGCCAACTTCAGCAGGAACCAGCTATCACCAGACTCGATTGGCTTTTCACCCCTAGCCCAAGGTTAGGATAGCACTTGCTCGTAGCAGAGTTGCAGGCCTCCACGAGGTTTTACCCCCGCTTCGCCTTACCCTGGGTTAGATCGTCTGGCTTCGGGTCGCATTCAAGTGACTAAAGGCACTTTCACACCTTGCCCCTCATTGCTTGCGGGCAATTGCTTTCGCTTCGGGTTCTCTTTGTAAGATTACCCTCGCCACTCAAATGCACTCCCTGGCACGTTATTCGAAACGCATGGTGCAACTCCTAAGAGCCGCACCCCACCATTGTTATTAGGTTTCAGGTTCTTTTAACTTCCTGTTAAGGGTTCTTTTCAACTTTCCATCGTTGTACTTCTACGCTATCGGACTCTATACGTGTTTAGAGTTGGATGTTGATGCCACCCAAATTCCTGTTTAGTATCCGGTAAACAGTACTCAAGATACTGCCACATCCTCTGTTTTACCTTTACGGGACTATCACCCTGTTGCGTCCTCCTTTCCAGAAGAGTTCAAGTCAAACAGTAGGACTAAAAGGCAGTCTTCAACACCACATCTCTTTTATCTTTCAATAAAAGATTCAGTTTGCTCTTTACTGTTTTCAGTCGCTCTTATTAACAGCATCTCGTTGATTTCTTTTCCTGCAGGTACTAAGACGTTTCAATTCCCTGCGTTGCCCATCCTTTCGGATCTAATGAGAAGTCTCATTCAGAGATCTCTGGTTCAAAGCTTACATGCAGCTAGCCAGAGCTTAATGCAGCTTGTCGCATCCTTCTTCGGCGTTAGAGCCGAGTCCTCCACCTAATAACATTTTTCTGAACACTCTATGCATGGCTTCATAATCATTACACTAGGATTAAGATGTAATTTTTCGACCTTTAATATTCGATATTACAATACCGAATATCTGATTAAAAATGGACCCGTCGGGACTTTCAAAAATGGTCCATTGGGCCATAATAAACATGATTTTTTGAACCCGAGGCCCCCGCCTTTCTTTAATATTATGCAAGGGCGATGCTCTACCAGTCTGAGCTACGGGCCCATATTATGAATTTTAGGGCAACGATATTAATGATAACATAAAAATAAAAAAGGAGGTGATCCAACCGCAGGTTCCCCTACGGTTACCTTGTGACGACTTAACCCTCCTCACTGGGCCTAGATTCGATTTAATCAATAAACCAAACCTCATCTAGACTCTGCTCGGATGGTTTGACGGGCGGTGTGTGCAAGGAGCAGGGACATGTTCACCGGACGCTGTTGACGTCCGATTACTAGGGATTCCAACGTCACGAGGACACTTACATTCCTCGATCTGGACTAAGATAGGGTTTAGAGGTTTAGCTTCTCCTTTCGGAGTTGCAGCCCATTGTCCCTACCATTGTTGCGCGCGTGTAGCCCAGAGCATTCGGAGCATACAGACCTACCGTTGCCTGCACCTTCCTCCTTGTTTCCAAGGCAGTCCCTACAATGTGCTCGATCACAAAATTCGTTAGCAATTGTAGGTACAGGTCTCGCTCGTTACCTCACTTAAGAGGACACTTCACAGCACGAGCTGGCGACGGCCATGCGCTACCTCTCGGCTTGTTAAGTAAGGTCTTCAGCCTGACTTTCATCCTGCCGTCGGTTCTGGTGAGATTTTCGGTGTTGAATTCGATTGAACCGCACGCCGCACCCCTTGTAGTGCTCCCCCGCCAATTCCTTTAAGTTTCGGTCTTGCGACTATACTTCCCAGGCGGCGAGCTTAGCACCTTCGTTACGACACTGCATATTCCCGAAGAATATGCAACACCTGGCTCGCAGAGTTTACGGCTGAGACTACTCGGGTAATTAGCGAGTAAATTTTCATTAATTCCAGATTCAACTCATAAATGTAGTTTAACAGCGAAATTTACGAGTCTAACTCCAGAAATTGTCAAAAACCGAAGGTTTTTGAGCATGCTCAGAAACCGCTTTAGCGGTGCCAGAGACTGCGTCTCTAAGCATCCTTTTGATTTCTGACATTTCTTAGAAAATTTCTCGTATCTAATCCGGATCGCTCCCTCAGCTTTCATCCCTCACCGTCGGAGCTGTTCTAGTCAGACGCCTTCGCCACAGGTAGTCTTCAATGGATTATAGCATTTTACCGCTCCCCATTGAATACTTCTGACTCTTCCCAGTCCCTAGTTTAATAGTGTCTTCTGCACGTTGTTAAGTTGAGCCTAACAATTTCACAAAAGATTTATCAAACCGGCTACGGATGCTTTAAGCCAAATAATTATGATCGCCACTTGTGGTGCTGGGATTACCGCGGCGGCTGGCACCAGTCTTGCCCACCACTTATTCTCCAAGATTTTTGCTCTTGACAAAAGCCTATGTAAAAACATAAGCACTTAGGGTTCCCTTATCACGCTTTCGCGTAGTGTAAAGTTTTCGCGCCTGCTGCACTCCGTGGAGCTAGGGCCAGTATCTCAGTGCCCTTCTCGGGGCTACCTCTCTCAAGGCCCCTACTGATCTCCGGCTTGGTGAGCATATAAAATTCTGACGGAATTTAAACAGTTTCCTTCAGAAATACATTACCTCACCAACAACCTAATCAGCCGCCGACTCATCTTATGGCATTGCTTTTAAGAGAAAGCGCATTCCAGCCTCAATCCCCTATCAGGTATTATCCTCAATTTCTCGAGGTTATCCCCGACCATAAGGCAGATTATCGACGTGTTACTGAGCAGTCTGCCGGGACTCTTGCGAATCCCAAGACTTGCATGGCTTAGTCGAACCCTAATAGCAGCGATCTTCCGCAGGATAAACGGAAATTATAGTTAATCGCAGACTAACTTATTAATATCATTGCCCTAATTCATGCCCGATAACAATATCGAGCATACATGGTAATTGTTACATTTAAAAAGCAGAAACTTTTTTTGGAGGTGATGTTTATTTTTGGATAAAGAGGGGAAAGGTTGTTTATTTATAAAGATTTCTATTTTGATGCTGCACGTGATGAAAATTAAATAAAGTTTATAAATAGAGTATTTCTTTCACTGTATGAATGGTTGAGATTTTTGCAATTGGCGGCTATAATGAAGTTGGAAAGAATATGACTGCCATTAAAGTCGGCAATGAGATTGTCATTCTCGATATGGGCATACATCTGGACAGCTATATAAAATACACGCAAGATGAAGATATTGAAAATTTAAAGGAATCTGATCTCAGAAAGGCAGGGGCTGTTCCTGACGACACGCAAATACATAATTTAAGGAATGAAGTTATAGCAATTATTCCGACGCATGCGCATCTCGACCATGTCGGCGCGATTCCATTCTGCTCCAACAAGTATAATGCCCCGATAATATGCACTCCGTTTACAGCAGCAGTCATAAAGGCAATTGTGAGAGATGAAAAAATAAATTTAAGAAATGAAATAAAATCCCTGAATATAAATTCTAAAATAAAACTGTCGGATGACATCACAGTTGAATTCATAAATGTAACTCATTCCACCCCGCAGACAATAATTGCTGCATTGCACACCAAAGAAGGCGTTATCTTATATGCGAATGATTTTAAGTTTGATTTGTACCCTACGCTGGGGCAGAAACCGAATTTTGAAAGACTAGAAGAACTAGGCAAAGAAGGTGTTTTTGCCTTGATTGTCGATTCGACATATGCGTCTTTGGCGCAAAAAATGCCTTCTGAATCAGTTGCGCAGCAGATGCTGAAGGATGTTCTGCTCGGCACCAATTCAAAAGGAAAGGCAGTTATTATTACAACTTTTTCAAGCCACATCGCAAGGCTTAAATCAATAGTTGAGTTTGGAAGGAAGATGGGGAGGAAGATTGTTTTTCTCGGAAGAAGCCTGGCAAAGTACAGCTATGCAGCAGAGGATGTTGGAATTGCTTATTTCTCAAAAGATACTGAAATAGTAAAATTCGGCAGCAAGGTGAAGGGAAAATTAAGTGAAATAATGAAAAAAGGAAAGGAAAAATATCTTTTAGTTGTAACTGGCCACCAAGGCGAGCTTAAATCAACATTGTCGAAAATGGCTGATCTGAAAACACCATTTATTTTCGATTCAGAAGACCACGTTATTTTTTCTTCGCGGGTTATTCCTACTCCCACAAATATTGAAGACAGGGCAATTCTTGAAAAAAAATTAAGAGGGTTTGGATGCAGGATTTTCACAGATATTCATGTAAGCGGCCATGCTGCAAGGGAAGATTTAAGAGATATGATCAATCTTGTAAAGCCGAAGCACATAATTCCAGCGCATGGAGAGCCTTCAATGCTTTCTTCTTTGATGGACTTGGCAATCGAGATGGGCTATAAAAAAGAGAATGTTCATTTGATGCGGGATGGCAGGAAGCTTTCTTTGTAAAAGCGAAATCTATTTAAAGAAGCCAGATATAACAGCGGCTTAGGGGGATAAAATGAAACTTACACTTGCTGAGCCAAAATACCTTAAGGAAAGCATATCCATAATTTCTGATCTTGTTAATGAAGCACGATTCAAAGTCACAAAGGATGCGATCGAGCTGGTTGCAATGGATCCTGCAAATGTTGCAATGGTGATCTACAAATTGCTGAGCAGCTCTTTTGTTGAGTATGATGTAAAGGGAACAACGGAATTTGCAATAAACATGAGCAATCTAAAGCAGATATTGAGGAGAGCAGGCCCTTCTGATATGCTTACAATGGAGCTTGATTCTGATAACCGGCTGAAGATAACATTAAAAAGCGCATCGACAAGAATATTCTCGCTGCCCGTTATTGACATTGAGGAGAGAGAGCAAAGAATCCCTGAGCTGAATTTTCCGATTTCGATAAAAATGCCGTGCAATGTTTTAAATAACGCAATAGATGATGTTGATGTTGTCGGCGAGTCTGTAAGTTTTGCGCTTGAATCCGGCAAATTTGTTGTTTCTGCTGAAGGCGACCTGTCAAAAGCAAGGATCGAGATAAAACCAGCAGATGAAATCAAGATAATCTCTGACGTGAAGGATAATGTAAAGGCAAAATATTCAATAGAGTACCTTAAGAAGATGATCGGCGGCTCTAAAATAGCAGATGAAGTTTCAATACAGTTCAACAAGGATTATCCATTGAAGCTTGATTACAGGACGATCAATAAGGTTGAGCTTGCATTTATACTTGCGCCAAGAGTTGAGAACGAATAATTCTGCACGTTAAGATAAAATGAAAAAATTACAAAATACATTATGCATGGAAGTCGACAGAAGACTAAGCGATTACATCATTGCTGCAGATGGATTTCTTTTAAATAAAAATCCTTCAAGCAAGGACAGTAAAAAGTTTGATGATGCTATTGATGTTATTGAAAAACTGGCTCAAGAAGAGAAAGAAGAATTTTGTTTTTGGTTTGCAAATACTCTTTTATTTCAAGAAGAAAAGAGCCAGTATGAGACTAGCCTTAATGCAATACGTCGGGATTATGAGTCGAGGTTTGGTTTTTTATAATTTTATCACTCTTTGATTTCTATTAAAGTTTATAAATACAGTTCAAACTTTCCAGGATATGAATCCGAATGATTTCCTTAAAGACTGGATCATCAATTTTGCAAGGCACAGGGATATTTTGGCTAAAAACATTGTTGAAGTAATTGAAAATCCGCTGACAGTCAGGTTCAAGGACAAAGAAATTGCTTATATGGCTGAGCCGAAGCTGAGTGACGGGCTGATGCAGAAGATCAGCGAGAATAAATGCATTGTCACATTCAATACAAAAGAGAACTTTGTTTTTTTTGCAAAGCATTTTAATGAATTCTCCAAGTTTAAGGGGCTTGTTTTTTATTTTGTAAATCCGTTTTCCAACCTGGATAATAAATGGATCATACATCCTTATGTGCATGCCCAGATAGCAGATACTGCATCCCTGAAAACCGGGTTGAAAGCAATGTTTGAAATAGTTGATCCTATTTCTGAAGAAGAAATTAATGAAAAGTTTAAATAAAGCTCTGAATTTCTGTTATTATGAAAAAATTATTGCTGCATATCTGCTGCGCGCCATGCTCGACGCATGCAATTGAATTTCTGAAATCAAAGTATGATTTAGTTTTGTTTTTTCCCAATTCAAATATTTGTCCTGAAGGAGAATTTAAGAAAAGATCTGAGAATGCAAAAAAGATTACGGGGATTTTTAACTTAAAATTAATTATTGATAATTATTGCCACGAAGAATGGCTTGAGTTTGTAAAAGGCCTTGAGGATGAGCCTGAAAAAGGCAAGAGATGCTGGAAATGCTTTGAATTCAATCTGAGGAAAACTGCTGAGAAAGCAAGGGAATTGGGCTTTGACTGCTTTACAACAACATTGACTATAAGCCCGCACAAGGATTCAAAGAAGATTTTTGAGATTGGAAAAAAGCTGGAAACCGGGGGAATAAGATTTTTGGATATTGATTTCAAAAAACAGGAGGGGTTTAGGCATTCAGTTGAACTGTCAAAGAAATATGATCTTTACAGGCAGAATTATTGCGGATGCGAGTTTTCTTTAAGGAGCAGCATTGCATCCCCGAAGCTGAAAAATCTGTAATTGTGCTTTATTGCTTCTTCATAGGCGTTCAGCATATTCTTTCTTCCGTAAAATGCGCAGGTTAACAGCAATAAGGAAGATTTTGGAAGATGAAAGTTAGTTATGAAGCCGTCAACCTTATTTTTAAATGCATATCCCGGGTAAATGAACAGATTGGAATAGCCTGACTTTGCAGTTATTTTTTTATTTTTATTCAAGGATTCCAATGCTTTCAATGATGTTGTCCCGACAACAAACAATCTCCCTCTTCTTTTGTTTATTGTTTCTGCATTCTTTTTGCTGATTGAGAAGTATTCCGGATCCATCTTGTGCTTTGTAAAATCCTCTTCCCTTATATGCGAGAATGTGCTGAAAGAAATGTGCAATGTCAGCTTTGCTATTTTAACTCCCTTGTTTTTTAGTTTTTTTAACAGGTTTTTTGTAAAATGCAATCCTGCAGTTGGCGCTGCCAAAGATCCTTTAACACTAGAATAAACTGTTTGATATTCGGTATCTTTTTTTATTTTACTTTTAACATATGGCGGAGTCGGGAGTTCACCAATTCTTTCTATTATTTTATTAATGTTTTTATTGAATTGTACAATGAACAGATTGCCTTTTTTATTAATTATTTTTCCTTTTATTTTATTTTTAAAAATAAATTCTGCTCCTGTTTTTGGCTTTCTTGTTTTAATAAGGCATTCGCAGATATTATTTTTTAACTTTTTATTTATGATTAGCTCTGCTTTTCCGCCAGTTGTTTTGTTTCCGATAATTCTATTTGACAGTACTTTTGTTTCATTAATGACCAAAACATCGCCTTTTTTCAGATAATCAATGATATTATAGAACTGCTTGTGTTCAATTTTGTTGTTCTTTACAACCATTAATTTGGAATGATCCTTTGGCTCGACAGGATGCTGCGCAATAAAACTTTTTTCAAGCTTGTAATCAAAATCAGAGAGCTTCATTTCGCTGCAAAAGGGTTGAAGTTTGTTTTACGATCATAATAATCTTCATTTTCCTTTATTTTCAAAAATTTGACAATTTTGTAAGTTACAGGGGTGAATAAAACTTCAACTCCAACTTTAAAAACATAGTTTGAGATTATAACGGCTATTAACAATGATAATGGCAGAATTCCCAAAAATGCTATCAAAACAAACAGCAATGTATCAACACCCTCGCCGACAATTGTTGAGCCTATTGTCCTTGTCCAGAGCCATCTTCCCTTTGTCCATATTTTCATCTTAGCCAAAACATAAGAATTTGAGAATTCGCCTGCAAAATACGCAACTAATGATCCTAAAACAATTCTTGGCACAATTCCAAGGATTGCATCATAAGCTTTTTGGTTTTCCCAGCCATTTGCTGGAGGCAGAATTCCGACAATCCAAAAGATTACGCTTGCCAGAATTATGGAAAAGAATCCAGTCCAGATCACTTTTCTTGATCTTTTATAGCCATAGACTTCTGTCAGAACATCGCCGAATATGTACGCCAATGGAAATAAGATCGTGCCGCCATCGAAAGTGAATGGGCCAAGATTCAGGATTTTGGAGCTTGCGATGTTTGAGATCAATAAAACAGCAACAAATAATCCAAGGATTATATCGAAATACTTGAAGTTTGTTTCTCGTTGTTTTGGTTTTAGAGCAGTTTTCATTTTATGCGAATAATATGTTTAAGTTCATCCAAATCATCTATGATAAAATCCGGGTTTTCCTTTGACAGTTTTTCTCTTGATTGATAGCCCCAAGAAACAGCAATTGCAGTTACTTTTGCTTCTTTGCCTGCATCTATATCGTGAACCATGTCACCAACATATGCAGTTTCTTTATTATTGAACCTATTTCTTTTCATTATCCCATATATCACTTCTCTTTTATCATGTACGCTTCCTTTTACTTCTATGAAAAATTTTTGAAAACCGTAGTTTCTCAGTTCTTTTTCCAGTTTTTTCTGCGGGTGTGAACTTAAAAGGGCCATCTTGATCCCCTTCGTTTTAAAAAAGTTCAATATCTTTTCTGCTTTGGGAAATGGTTTTGGCTCATTAACTAAGTTTATTTCTTTGAAGAATAATCTGTCAATTTCTTTCTTACCGATATCTTTCTTATATTTTTTATAAAAATTCATATATGGGAGAATAAATTCCTTTTTGTGTTCTTCTGAACTTAAAACTTTCAATCCTAATTTTTTAAAAACCCGCATTGCGGCAGTATGACCGCTATCCCAGTCATCACTTAATGTTCCAGACCAGTCAAAAATAATGTTTTTGATCATTTTTTCTATTTGTTCCTAAGTTATATATTCGTGCAGCTACCGGGCAGCATCACTTCGCTTCGCTCGTTCTTGGTCCGTTAGCCGCCGATGCGGCTACCGGGAATTGAACCCGGCTCGCAAGCTTTTTCTGCAAAATGCCTGGGAAGCTCGCATCATACCGATAGACCATAGCCGCTTATTTAGCAATCTTCCACATGATTTCGAAGTAGTTTTTATAGCTTTCTGCGATTTCCTTGTTTTTGATCAATATTGCAAATGGGTTCTCTGACCATAGGATGATAGCGACTTTATTGCCATAGATGTTTGTTGCTGCATGGCTCTTGAATTCCTTTGGTAGGTATTTTATTTTGCACAAAGGTATTTTCTTGTTTATTTTTTCATTAAAAATCGCCTTTACATTTATTTTATGTTTTATTCTTTCTTTGTCATAATGTAGGAAATAGTACTTAACAATTTCATCTGCATTTGAAGAGGCGCCGAAGATCAGGATTTCTTTTCCCTCTTTTATCTGGTCATCGAATATCGTCTTTAATGCCTGCTTCCCCCTGAAGAAAAGGGTCTCCTGCTTTTCTTTTGATAAGCCATATTTAAGATTTAATTCAGGCATTATGGAATTAAGGTTGTCTTCCTTTTCATTCAAAATATCTTTTAATCTTTCCGGAGCCACAGCTTCAAAATATTTCCTGTTGTTCGTCTTCAAATAAGAAACAAGGCCTTTTTGTATCAGGCGCTCGATTGCATCATAGACGCTTCTCCTGTGTATGCCTGATTTTTTTGTTATTTCGCCAGCCAAAGAAGGACCAAGCTCTAATAATGCAAGATAAATTTTTGCCTCTGTTTTTGTCAGCCCAGCGTCTTCCAGGAATTTTTCGTCCATGATATTGGCTAATTGATCCCCATATATAAATTTTATGGTGATTCATATCACCACAATAATTAATATAGCTTTCTTTGCATCCTATTCAGCATGATAATTGATATCGGAGGCGATAAAAATGGTTGAAATTTTGGAAAAGATCCCTGTAAAACAGGCAAGAATGATTAGGGTGCCGAAGGAAAGGCCGGTAATAGCCGGAAATCCGGGGTATGAGGACATAATCTACAGCAAACTTACTGTGCCATCAGCTTTAAACAGAAGATTTCTGCAAAAATGCAGCATTGATATAAAGGCGAGCGAAGACGGCATTACAAAAAAAGAAGCAGAAAAAAAGATATTATTGACAAATGCTGATAAAGATCTGTACTTAAGATTTGCAGGTAGCAGGCCATTGTCAGTTGTAACAGACAGCTTTTTGGAAATCAATCCGCAGGAGATTGTAAAAGAAACATCAAAATTAATTGGAATAAGGCCGACAATAAGATATTTCCGCAACAATGAAAGCCTGCAGCTGAACTTTCCGCTAAACACGCGATTCAAGGGAATGAATCTTGTTCTAAACACAGGCGATTACGGGACTTATGGCGGCTCTGGATTAAATGCAATAAGCTGCGGCATAAGCTGGTATAATCGTGCGTGCTCAAACTGGACAATCTTCCTTGACAAAGTGCTGAAAAAAGGCATAAACCGGATTGTTCATAGAGGGGATGATAACCTTGCTAAAAGGCTGATAAAATTAACAGCATTGGCAGAAGAGCTTGAAGGAAGAATTGATGAAAGCAGAAGCAAATATTTCACTCTTAACGAGCTTAATGGCTATTTTGACAGGTATGATGGAAAAGGGCTTAATAAAAAGATTGCAGACCAAATAAGGCAGGAAAGCCCTCTGGGCATCAGTGCTTATGACCTCTCATACAAGCTTACTCTGCTGTGCCAGGATGAAAAATTATCAGACATAACGAGAGCAAGGATAGAGTTTCTAGCGGGGGAAGTCATACTGTGCTATGACAGCATAAAGAACGGCTTATTGACAACGCAGCGGGTTGGAAGGCAATTGGATTCAGGCCATCTGCCGAAAAGGTATGTCAGCTTGAACTAAGATGAAAACAAAAATAGACAGAGAGCTGGAGAAAAAAGAGCTCAGAAGGGCAAATGAGCTTAAAGTGCTGGAAGACTATAAAATCAGGCTGCATGCGCCAATAGCTCCAAAAAAAGTTGATGAATTCAGCTTTGATAAAGACGATGTAAAAACATTTCAGTATCCGATAGCAATAGGCAACACAATAGCAGAAAAGAAAAGTGACGGATTTTGCGTTTTGCTCAGCATAGACCGCAAATGCAATGAAAAAATAAAAATGTTTTCAAGCAGCCTGAATGAATGGGATCCTGAATGTTTTCCTGAAATAACAAAAAGCATGCTGAAGCTTCCTTCTGGCTATTATCATGGAGAGCTTCTTGGGCTTCCAACTCATGAAAAATTCACTTCCTTGGATGAATTCATAGCAGTTGAAAATAGGCCGAAAACAAGCGTAAAAAATTTAACAAAAGAGCTTATTGAAAAGTACCCTCTAAAGCTCGATATTTTTGATGCACTTATAATTGAAAACAGGCCATTGCTTTCAAGGCAGCTTAAGGTCAGAAGATCAATATTGGAAGAGGTTGTTGATGGAACAAAAAACCTGGGCCTGATACAGCAATGGGACATAACCAATAAAGAGAGCTTGCAGCAGCTTTTCCTGCAGGCAATAAGCAATAATTATGAAGGCCTTGTTGTTAAAGATCCTGCTTCTTTTTACATTCCCGGCAGCAGGGATAGCGACTGGATAAAATTAAAGGAATTTTTAACGCTTGATCTTGTTGTCCTTGGCTTTTATGAAACTCCTGAAAGCAGAAAAGCAGGAAAGCCATTTTCAGCAATATTGGTTGGAAGCTATAATGGGGAAACAGGGAAATATGAGACGCTGGCAAAAGTGAAAGTCGGCGCAAAAAAAGATCAGGAAGAGATCTGCAAAAGAGTGAAAAATATTGTGAATGTTAATGGGGATTATGAAAAAACTGTAAAAGCTCATAGCGGCATAGCATTTAACCCTTCGATGTCAAAGATAAGAAGAAAAATACCTGAAAGGCTGGTCATTGCGCAGGGAGATCCTGTAATTGTGGAGATACAAGTACAAGACGTAACTTATACTGATAACTGGCATAGCTGCGGCCTTAGTTATGACAATGAAAGGGCGCACTCGTTAAGAATTCCGACATTTAAGCAGCTTCGAAAAGATAAAACAAGGGCAAAGGATATTACTACGACACAACAGATTCACGAATATATGTATTCTGGCCTTGTTTCTTAAATCAGAAATTAAATTTACGCCTTTTCTTCCTCTTCAGGATTGTAGCTTGGAACAGCTGCTTTATTGATGATCATGACATCGCCGATTGATTTGACAAGCTGATGCGGAACTATGACGCCCTTTGCGCTGCCCAGAACTTTGTTAAGGAATGAGTTTTTAGTTGCCCTGACTCTCCATCCAAATACTTTTGTCTGTGTAAGAATGCTCTCTTCAACATCGCCAAAATACTCGCCGCTGTCGGTGAACACTTTCATATCATATGTTTCAGAAATCCTTTTCATTTTTAACATAAAATCTACCTCCAATTTTTTAATTAAAATTTATACTTTCTCTAAAATTACTCAACTATTTAAACTTTTCTACTCTACAAGAGAAACTTTATAAAACAAAAGGGCTTTTCATAGGAAATGGCATATAAAAATCTCATAGTGATAGGAACTTCGCATATAGCAAAAGAATCCCTGAAAGAGGTTAAAGACGCAATAGAAATTGAAAAACCAGCCATAATTGCATTGGAGCTTGACAGGAGGCGCTTCTTTGCATTGCTGCAGAAGGAGAAGAGAGGAGTAAGCATAAGCGACATCGGAAGGATCGGGTTTAAAGGCTATTTGTTTGCTTTGCTTGGTGCCTGGGCTGAAAAGAAGCTTGGCGCCATTGTCGGGGTGCAGCCAGGGTCTGAGATGGTTGCTGCGATAAGGCTGGCAAAAAAGAACAATATAAGGGTTGCCTTGATTGACCAGGATATTGAAGTTACATTGAGGAAATTCTCAAAAAGCTTAAGCTGGAAGGAGAAGTGGAATTTTGTAAAGGACATTTTCAAAGGATTTTTTATGAGGAGGAAATTGGAATTTGACCTGAATAAAGTTCCTTCTAAAGAGATTATCAGGAAACTGACAGATGAAGTGAAAAAGAATTACCCTAATGTTTATAGGGTGCTTGTTACAGAAAGGAATGAAGTAATGGCAGCCAATCTTAAGAAAATAATGCTTGAAGATCCTAAAGCTAAGATTGTTGCGATTGTCGGAGCAGGGCATGAAGAGGAAATAATTGGGTTGATAAAGGCTTAAAATCCAAAATTTTATATACTATTTCCCAAAGTGATATGCTGAAATGAGCGAACTGGTTGATTTAAGAGATAAGATAAGCAGGTATTTCAAGTTCAGCGCTGAAGAAACAAAAGCGCTGATGATCTCCATACTGGTTGTTGCTTTTATAGTTTCTTTCGATAAATGGGGGACAGGCACGGAATTTCAGCTGATGACTGGCGTGAAAAACTTCTTTATTTCAATATTACTTGTTGCACTGATAGTTCTGATAAACCAAGTAGGCCATAGAATTGTTGGATTGATTTTTGGCTACAAAGTAGAGTACAAAATGTGGTGGTACGGTCTGCTTATCGGGCTTCTTCTTATAGTTATGAGCGCATCTATGAAACGCGGTTTTCCGGCTTTTCCTTATATATGGTTTTTAGCTCCAGGAGGAATTTTTATCCATATGCTGCCTCAGCACAGGCTGGGCAAGTTCCGTTACGGGCCAAACACAAACTTATTCAGCCATACATCTCTGGCAGGGCCTATTGCCGGAATATTATTTGGCACAATTTTGAAGAGCATAGACTTATGGTTCCATCTTAATTCAGCTGCAATACAGCAGATATTCCTCATCGGCCTTATTTACGGCGCTTATCAATTGCTGCCGATTCCGCCTTTGGCAGGAAGCAGGATTTTCTTTGCTTCACGGCTGATATATGTTTTTGTAGCGACCAGCATAATTGCTTATGCGATTTTATTCGCTTGGCTGAATGTCTATTCCTTTATTTTTGCATTGTTAATCGGCGCTGTGTGCTGGCTCATATTTTATGTAACATTTGAGAGGAAGACGTTTTAATGAAATTATTCAAAAATAAGAAAGGGTATGATTTTTATACGGACTGGGCTGAAACTGTTGCAATTATTGTGCTTATTGCAGGATTTTATCTTTCAGCTTCTGCCGGCTCTGCTTTTCTGCAGTATGTAACAGTATTTTTATGCGGCCTGATGACTGGAAGGATGTGGTTTTACAGGAAAAAAAGATTAAAGGTGCCTTTTGTTCTTGGATTTATATTTTTCTTGGTTGGCTTTGTACTTGGTGTTTTTATCAGGGGATATGGGAGTGTGATAGCGATATTGATCCTGTTTATTCTGGCAAATATTATAAGTTATTATGCGCATGAAAAAGGATATGTAAGATGATTGTTAAGATTTGCGAGAATGTGTATAAGCTAAGTGTTGACTCGAATGTTTATCTTCTTGAGAATGAGAAGATTGTGGTTGATACAGGACCCAGAAGCCAGAGAAGTGAGTTGTTGAGATTTCTGGATAAAGTTGTGCCTTTAGATGAGGTGAAGAAGGTTTATTTTACTCATTTGCATTACGATCATATCGGGAATTTTGATTTGTTTGCGAATGCAGAGTTTTTTGCCGGTGCTGCTGAGATTGAGGATTTTAATAGAGATAAAAAAGCGGCAATATTGGATGATGATATGGTGCAGAAGTTTAATGTTGAATTAAAAGCTGCTGTTTCTGATGAGCTTTTTCAAATAATTGAAACACCAGGGCATACACGCGGATCAATATGCTTGTTTTATCCGAAGCAGTTTGTTTTGTTTACAGGCGATACATTGTTCAATAAGAAGATGCTTGGCAGAACTGATCTGCCGACTTCTGTGCCGTCTAAGATCAAGAAATCGCTTGTGAAATTGCTTGGGTATAATTTCAAGATACTGGCGCCAGGGCATGATTACTAAAAGTTTTGCAGCCTGTAATAAGTTTGATGTTTTCCTTTTTGTGTCTTCTTGGTTTGTCAAAAACCACCCATCATAGATGGGTGGCATGTAGCTACGTTCCATCGCATCAGGTGGTTTTTGAGCATGCTCAGAATTTTCCACATACAAAAAGGTTGGCTTTCTGCCACCAGTCAAAGACTGGATGGAAAATTCTGACATTTTTAAAGCCGAATTGTTCATAAAACGAAACAGATGACTTGGGACTCATCAAATAGATTCTTTTGTTTATAAAATCTTTAAGAATTTTTTTGATTATTCTTATTCCCATACCTTTTTTCCTGTAATTTTTACATACGGCCATTCTTTGTATCCTGTAAATGTTCCCTTCTTTTCTTACTCTGGCAGTTCCAATCACTTTATTGCCTTGTTTAGCGACATAGATTTTTGAAGTAAGATCATATTTATCAGGCTCTGATTTCAGTATTGAATATCTATTTTCAGAAACAAGCACTTTTCTTCTCAGAAAAATGACTTGCAGCATTTCTTCTTTTGTTTTTGCTTCTGTCAAGAACCACCCAGCAGAGATGGGTGGAATGTTGCCGTCATTTACAGCATTATGGTGGTTCTTGAGCATGCTCAGAAATTTTACACAATCTGAATGGAGATTGGCTCTCAGCCACCAGTTTTAAACTGGTGGAAAATTTCCGACATTTTATTAAGACCATATGTTAGAGGATAGCTTACTTATTTATAAATTTGCTCATAAACTATTTAAATGGACTTTAATTACTTCTTAAAATGGGGAGCTTGATAATAAAAAAGGCTGAGGCAAAGCTTTCAACAAAATATGGCGTGTTCAAAATAATAGTTTATGAAACAAAAAGAAAAGATCATCATATTGCGCTGGTAAAAGGCGATGTTGCGAATAAAAAAGACGTTATTGTAAGAGTGCATTCGCAGTGCATTACCGGAGATGTTTTTAAAAGCTTAAGATGCGACTGCGGAGAGCAGCTTGAGAAAGCGCTTTCGATCATAGCTGAAAAAGGCGGAGTGCTGCTTTATCTTCGTCAGGAAGGAAGAGGAATTGGATTATTGAATAAGATCAAAGCCTATGCACTGCAGGATAAGGGAATGGACACTGTTGAAGCGAATGAGAATCTTGGGTTTAAGGCAGATGAAAGAGATTATACAATCGGGGCGCAGATATTGGCTGATCTTGGCTTGAGAACAATAAGGCTATTAACAAATAATCCGCACAAAATAAAAGGATTGGAGAAGTATGGATTGAAGGTTGTTGATAGGATTCCTTTATTGATCAAGCCGAATAAAAACAATGAGAAATACCTTAAAGCTAAAAAAGAAAAACTAGGGCATTTGATCGAGGATGTTGGAGTTGTAAAATGATAAAAGACTTTGTTCCCAGGCTCTATCAGGAGACTATTTTTGCAACAGCATCGAGGAAGAATACATTAGTTGTGCTGCCGACTGGAATGGGCAAGACAAATATATTTCTGATGCTGGCTGCGCACAGATTAACGCAGTTTCCAAATTCTAAAATATTGTTTATTGGCCCTACTCGGCCTCTTATTGACCAGTATCTTTCTGTTTTTGAGAAGCATTTTGAGATTGAGAAGGAGAAGATGGCTGTTTTTACTGGCTTTGTAGCTCCTGAAAAAAGGGCAGAGCTGTGGAAGAATGCAAAAATCATTTTTTCCACTCCGCAAGGGCTGGAAAATGATGTGATTTCCAGCAAGATCGATTTATCTGAAGTTTCTCTGCTGGGAGTTGATGAAGCGCACCGCGCTGTTGGTGATTATGCTTATGTTTTTATTGCAAAGATGTACAATAAATTGGCAAAATATCCCAGAATATTGGCATTGACTGCTTCTCCAGGAAGTGATTTGGCGAAAATAGAAGAAGTCTGCAAAAATCTGTTTATAGAAGAGATTGAAGTAAGGACAAATGAAAGCGAGGATGTGAAGCCGTACATACAGGAAGTTAAGATTGACTGGGTTAAAGTGGAACTGCCTCCGCCATTCAAGGAAGTGCAGAAATATCTGCAGCATTTTCTTGATGAAAGATTGAAGAATCTGAAGAAATGGGGCATATTGAGGAGAACAGAGTTAAGGTTTGTAAGTAAAAAGGATTTGATTATGCTGCAGGGCGAACTCAGGGGAAGGATGCTTTCCGGAGACAAGGATTTTGTTGTTCTGACTGCAATATCTGTTTTAGCTGAAATTATGAAGATTTATCATGCTCTTGAGCTTTTGGAAACACAGGGAATAATTACGTTGCACAAATATTTTGAAAAGCTGCTTGAAGAAGAGAAAGCGGGAAAAACAAAGGCGATCAAGAACATTGTGAAAGACGAGGATTTTAAGAGCGCATTATTTAAAGCGCAGAAGCTTTATGACGAGCAGGTTGAGCATCCTAAATTAATTGAATTGCAGAAGATTGTTCAGAAAGAAGTTAAAGATGAGGCTGGCATAAAAATAATTGTGTTTAACCAATACAGAGATAATGCTGTTGACATTGCTTATAAATTGAACAAAATTGAAGGTGTTAAAGCGAAAATATTTGTAGGGCAACTGAAGAAAGGCGATACTGGATTGACGCAGAAAGAGCAGAAGAAGATAATGGATGAGTTTAGGAATGATGAGTTTAATTTGCTTATTTCGACCTCAATTGGCGAGGAAGGATTAGATGTGCCATCTGTAAATCTGGTTATCTTTTACGAGCCGATTCCTTCTGCTATAAGAACAATACAAAGGAAGGGACGAACCGGAAGATTAGAGAAAGGAAAGGTTGTGATGCTGATGACTGCTGATACAAGGGATGAAGCTTACAGGTGGAGCGCACATCATAAAGAGAAAAAAATGTACAAGCATTTAAATAACATCAAAGAAAAGATAAGCTTTGTGCTTCGGCAGGAGAAGCCGCTTAATAATTTTGTTAAAATGGAAAAAATAAGGATATACGCTGATTACAGGGAAAAGGGTTCCGGGGTTATAAAAGAATTGGTTGACTTAAATGTCGATCTTAAGCTTGAGAAGCTTGAAACTGCAGATTATTTGTTGAGCTCAAGATGCGCGGTGGAATTTAAAAATGTTGAAGATTTTGTGAATTCAATAATTGACGGAAGATTACTGGAGCAGCTGAAGGATCTGAAGCAGAATTATGAAAGGCCGCTTGTTGTTGTTGAAGGAACTGAGGATATTTATTCTATAAGGAATGTGCATGCAAATGCCATAAGAGGGATGCTTGCAACCATTGCTGTTTCTTACGGGATTCCGATATTGTTTACGCGTAATTTCAAGGAGACTGCTTTGTTCTTGAAGATGATTGCTGGACGTGAGCAGGAAGAGACTGGAAGCGATTTCTCAATGCACGGATCAAAGAAGCCATTGACACTGAAAGAGCAGCAGGAGTATGTTGTTTCATCTCTTCCTGGAATTGGATCAGGACTGGCCAAGCCTTTGCTGAAGCATTTCAAGACTGTGAAGAGCATTGTAAATGCTTCTGAAGATGATCTGCAGGATGTTGAGAAGATCGGGCCTGAGAAAGCGAAGAAGATCAGGGAAGTTGCTGATAAGGAGTATGAAGAATAGTTTGGCTTGTGCATCTGAAATCAAAAGATTTATATTGTAGTACTAAAATACAACATCTGTAGTATATAAATACAACAATGATATTCACCAAAACCGAAATAAAAGTGCTTGAATTGTTTGTTTCCAGGATTTTAGATAGTTTTATGATTAGGGAAGTTTCAAGATTAATTAAAAAGGATTTGAAAATAGTCCATACTTCTATGAAGAAGTTAAAGGCAGAAGAATTTTTCATAGAAGAGAAGGGCGGCTTAAGGCTGAATTACAGAAAAAATATCGGGGATTTGGCCTATATCGAGAACATTAGGAAAGAGGATTTTTTCAAGAAGCACGATTTAATCAAAATTCACATTAAGACTTTTCTTAAGAAATGCTCTGGCAAGTTTTTTGTTTTGCTTGTTTTTGGAACATATGCGGCTGGAAAGGAAACTAAAAAATCCGATATTGACTTATTGGCCATCCTGCCTTCTGAAAATGAAAAATTTGAAAGAGAATTAAAGTCCGGATTATCGGTTTTGAATAAAAAGTTTCATATCAGCATTATTGGTGAAGAAAGTTTTAAAGAGATGCTTAGCAAAAGGGATGAAATGAATGTTGTTAATGAAACGTTTAATAATCATGTGATGTTATACGGGGCTGAGCAATACTATGCGCTTTTAGGTGAGAGAGATGTTAGATGATAAAAGACTGGAGGAGATTAAGAAAGAAGTTGCTAGGCTAAGGAATGATGATGAAATTGTAAAAGATGAAAAGAACAAGAAATTGGTTGATTTTTATGTTGAGAATGCCTTGACTTCCCTGAACACTGCAAAAATACTGAATAAGGTTTCTTCTGATGGTGCTGTTAAGGCTGAGTTTGATTTTATTAATGATGATTTTGAGTCTTATTTATGGATAATCAACAGTTCCTATTATTCAATGTTTTACATTGCAGGAGCTTTACTAGCCAAATTGGGATTAAAGGTTAAATCTGAAATCGGAGTCCATAAAAAGACCTTTTTCGCCTTGGTCTATTATTTCTATCTGAGCGGGAAGATGGCAAAGCATTATATTGATGATTTTAAAGAAGCGCAGGAAGAATAACAGCCAATAACTCAGCATCGCTCAAGATATTAACACTATTGCAAACCAGCCTTTCACGAGGCCTTTCCGAAACAGCAATCTCTCTTAGCATCATGTCAACAGCCTCTTAAGCTTCTATCGCTTCTCTAGAAAACATGTCTATTGACAATTTACAAGGCATTTGGGGAATCTTCTTATTGCCTTTATCAGTTATCGTTATCAAGCCAATACCTTCAAGATATTTTATATTCCTAAACACCACTTCATAAGGCTTATCAAGCTCTTTAGCCAACTGGTAGATATTCTTGACATTGTTCCTGTAAATTCTCTGCAACAGCTTTATTCTTTCAGGGCTGAATACCTTATTGAAAGTTTCAGGAGTCATCACGAGTCCCCTTTCAGGCTTGTCAAGAGCGTTGTTTTTTATTTTTTGATTAATCTGTTCGGTGTATCTACTTATTGATTCAACAATCTTGATTTCACAGTTCATCTTCATCATCTCCTAAATATCTTCGTTAAACTTTTCTTTCAATATTCTTGCGCTAATTTCTTTTATTACCTTATCTGCTTCTTGGAAAGTCATTTCGGCTCTTTTCACATCTTCTTTCCCGTAAACATGAATGTGGCTTCCTTTTTGGATTTCATGCGGATAGTTGTCAATCCTGCAAATCTCTACCCACTCTTTTCCGTCAAAAAAGAGCATTTGAAGTTTCCATTTCAAAAGCTCAGGGTATTCATTGACAGATTCCCTCTTCATAAGAGTCTTTACGAGCCTTACCTTTTCACTGTAAAACTCGTTAAGGTCGTCAATGAGAGTCTTCATTTACGCCCTCAATATATGACTTATCAAGTCATATATATAAACATTTCTGTTTTTATCTGCCTTAAGAAGCAACCGGCAATGATTCCATGTTAGTTGGTCAGACAATGTCTGACTTTTTCCGTAACCTTTATATTTATCACAAATAACCTTTATACCATGAACATCCTTTTCATCTGCAACCAAAACCAAAATCGAAGCAAAACTGCTGAACGTCTTTTCAAAGACAGGTTCCAGACTAAATCCGCTGGATTGTATAATGAAAATCCAGTAACAAAAAAGCAGATTCAATGGGCTGATATTGTAGTGACTATGGAAGACGCCCAAAGATCTGAGATAGCTAAACGCTTTCCTGAAGAATACATGCAAAAACGCATCATTTCCATGAATATTCCGGATATTTACCATTTTGATCAGCCTGAGCTTAAAGAGCTGCTAAAATCTAAGTTAGACGAGTCCATTCTTCAAACTGTGCAATAGCATCTTCCTTAGAATCAAACACCTTCGTCTCTGCAATATTCATATCGGGCATTCTCCTTGTTACCTTATACTTTTTCCCATTTTCTTTTAATTCTATTATACTTACTTCCCATTTTATGCTCATTTTCCTCACCTCTTTCCTGTTCGGTTCTTATTTCAATCGAGGCACCAACAAAAAGGTAGGGAAAAACCTTCAGCAAAGCTGTTACTTCGGCTTTCCCGCTTTTAGTCAGTATATCAGCCTTAGTACCAAAACATATATATAAGGGTTGTGCCCACAGTTGTCCACTGTGTCCAGTGCAAAATGACCAATCTATCACCTTTCCAGAAAGAGCAGGAAATCCATGACAGGCTTCTAACCTTCTTCAAAACACATACAGAAGGATTGACAACAACAGATATAGAAAAAGCCACGAAGATAAGCAGAAAGACATTGGAAAAGCATTTGCAGCTATTAGTCAGGGAAAATGAGCTGTATGTAAGGGAGCATGGCCCTGTAAGGGTTTATTATCCGCATATTTATAAAACACTGAAGTCAGATAAATTAAGGTTTGATGATAAGATCATCTGGTTTAACATAATTCAAACAGAAAAAGATAAGTTCTTATTGATCAAAAAAAGCAAGCTGAAGGATGGCAAATGGCAGTTTGAAAGCTCTTTTTCCATACCTTTGGAGAAATCAAAGGATTTTGTCAGGGTTTTGGGCGAGATTGTTAAGTGATTTTCTTATTGAAAATATTCCGAATCAAAACACATTCACAAAATTCAATATATTGAGAATCGCAATTATCACATAAGCCACAATTCCAATCTTCAGCACATTGTGGAAAGTATTGATCTGCCTTGTTGTCCCAAATTTCAATGCAAAGGCATATGCGCCTGCTATGATGAGCAAAAGAAACAGCTTGAACAATAACATATAAAGCGGGTTTTTCAGCCAGAGGGCTTTTATAATCGGATTTATCTCGCTGGCGGGATTATTGATCAGCGTGGTTATTACATCAAAAATAAACAAGGCTGAAAAAACATAAAGATATCTTATTTTCGATTTCATTTCTATTGCGGCTGAAGCGCGCAGATCTCTCCTGACGGAGTAAGCGCAAGCTCCTCCCCTTCTTTAATATAGCCGTCTTTTTTCAGATCTTTTATATGCGCATAAACCATCGCAGTTGATTTGCTGACTTTTTTAAGAATCTGCCTTGGTGTTTTAGATCCGGCTTTAATTGCCTTCAAAATGGCTGTTTTTGTATTATTGAGCTTGAAATCAAGCAGAGGCATAGGAACAAGATCAGCTGTTTCCTCCTCAATGTAATAAATGCCTTTTATCTTGTCTTTTTTGATAAATCCAGCGAACATTGAAGCAATGCTCTGCGTTTTTCTTGATTCAGAAATATGGATGATTATCTCATTCCCAAGCTTTGCTTCATCATCAATCAGCTGACACACCCTTGCTACAATCTCAGGAATATTGTAAATTTCAATCTTTTCAACAGCCACATCTATTCTTTTGAATTTGCTCTTTATCCTTTCTATGCCTGCTTTCTTCGTTGGATCTGCTGTCTTTGAATCCAGCAGAATGAGCTTGTCAGGAGAGAACTTATAGACTGCAATTTCAACTGCATCGCCTTTATGGATTGTTGATATTAATGTTGTTGGCATTTTCATATATAGGATAATTATGCCAGTATTTAAAGATTATTGTTTTGAAGTATACATTTCCACTTTTTATTGGAAACTTCTTATTTTTTTATGGAAACATTTATGAATAATGCCCCTCTTCATATCATTTAGGAGGCGAAAAAAATGAGAGAAAAAAAGAAAGAAGAGGAAATGGCAAAAACCAAGGGCGCAGAAATGATTGACCCTGAACTATCAAAAAAAATAAAGAAGATCGATGATGAAATTGAAAAGCTTGATGAAAGGTATGAAGTGATTGAAGATAAAAGGGACCGGCTTGATAGCTCCAAACAAATTTTAAAATCCAAACCAAACTATTGTTTCTGCTCAGAATGCGGAGTATATTATAGGCATAAGCAATGCCGCTTTGAAAGCGACGCGATAGACCTCCCGGTAGATATTACATGCCCTAAAGGGCATAGGTGGTATGAACAAAGAGGAACGAATCAAATATATGGTAATGAGAGAACCCTTTACTTCTGCACAGATTGTGATAAGTTTTACAAAAAAGAAAGCTGCAAAGCAGAAAATACTGATGAGGGCATAGCAGTTAGCTGTCCAGAAGGCCATAAATTTGAAGAATGTTTTAATCCTGATGACGAGGATTATGAGAAAGAGGATGATAAAGATGATTAAATCGGAAAAAATAAAACTTCCATTCAAGCTTTTAGTTGCGCTTTGCATGCATCCTGAAGGGCTGACATATAAGCAGATCTCTGAGCAGACTGGATTCCATCTGAACACAGTAAGCAGGTATGCTTCGCATCTTTACAATAAAGATCTTGTTGAAGTGAAGCAGAAGAAATCCAGCAATGCAAGGGGCAGGAAATGGGTTAATGTTGTAAAGCTGAAGAAAGAGCTTCTTGATGCCAAGAGCGCAGCAGAGTTCTTTGAAAAAGCGATCAAGCAGCTTGACGGAGGATTAAATGATGCATTCAGCAGTTAATAGCTGTGAAGATTGGATTAAAATAAATACGTGCAGGGCTCTGAAAATCGCCCAAAAACAGAATGAGGAAAGAGGTGGAAAATGAAATCTGAAAATATAGTGAAATTAAAGAATTTGTTGAACAACACCATTGAATTTTTGAACACTATTGATTCTGTGGAGAAGAAGGAAGCATTTTTGGTTATCAGGGAAATAATGAAACAGAAAGAGGAAGAGATAATAGAGATAATATGATTCGAGGAAAAATGAAAGCAAAAAACAAGACTGAAAAATTCTTCTGCGCTCACTGCAAGACTTATTACAAGCATGATGAAAAGAACAAGCAGGCAATGACATGCGGCAAATGCCTGAAGAAAGGGCTTAATGATGAAAAGGCACTTAGAAGCGCAGAGGAGATCATGGCTATGAAGTACGGCGACCAAAAAGTTAAGATGCTGATGGTTATGCACAGAAGAGATGATATGAAGGGGCACGACAGATTTTTACTGAACAAATACCTTGACTATCTCAGAGCAGCTATTGTGGATTTGGAAAATACAAACAATGTTAATTCTTTTTTTTGGGAAGACAACCAGTTCAATACTGAGCAGCAAAAGAAAAAGAGAGTTGATACTGTGTACATTGATGAGAAGGAGCTGCTGAAATTATTTGTTAAAAAGCTAAAAGAGGACAATATACACCGCTTGGAGCTTCACTTATATTCGAAAGCTGTTGATCTGCTGCTGCGGCAAGGATCAGTCCGTTACAGGCCAGATGAGTGCTTTGATGATGATTCCTCTAAAAATTTCTTTATTGAAAAAATAAAGATGAATGGAAAACCCCTGCTTAGGGTGATGTTTTAATGAGGCTCAAAATAAGAACAATGTGCCGCTGCGGCAATGAGATCAAGCTTTACACCAGCATCGGATGCGAGAAATTTGATGAGAAAGGCAGGAAAATGCTTTTTGATTTCTGCAAAAAGGGGCAGAAAAGGCTTAGGAAAGAGGTGAAAAAATGAAGGAGAAAAACCAGGATACAGGGAAAAAGGACGAAATGGCTCTGAAAATGAGAAAGATACAGAAGCTGATGGGTGACACAGTTGTATTTACAATAGGCGTCAAGAAAAACAGGAAAAAGATCGATCTGCTTGAAGTGAAAAGGTATTTTGACAATGATATTCCGATAACTGAAGATGTTCCGGATTATATAAACTAAAATGGAATACCCTGATCTGAGCAAAACCTATGGCAGGCTGAATCCCAAGCTGCTGCGTATGTGTGAAAGGATGATAATACGGAAGCCGTCTGACAAAAAACCCATACTGAAAGTGCTGGATGAAATTACAAAGCAGTCTTATTTTTTCCCTTTTTCAAATCCGCCGCACGAATTCATGGTTGAGAACTATGATAAAAAATACATTCTTTTCACAAACGGCGTATACTTTATCGAAATGGCTGAGAAAAAGGGCAAGTATGTGGTTGAGCTGGAATCATGCTATTTCAAAAAAGGAAAGCTGCAGTTTCCCATAAAAAAGACAAGAAAAACTTATACGAACATATTTGAAGCGATATTTGAGGTATTTATGCTTAATGGAATGCTGGAAGGCGATTATTTTGAAAAATGAGGTTAAAATGAAAAATAACAGGCATTATATTTGCAGGTATAAAAGCAAAGTCAATCCGAAAATAGCCAAGGATATAACGAACATAATTAAGCCTTACTGGGATCTGATAAATAAATCATCAGATTACTATAAATTGCGAACACTTGCTGTTAACGTAAACAGAATAAATTTCAGAGTTAAAGAGGATGTTGAAAGGCTGTTGACTGTGTTTAAACATGCAATAAGATGCAAAATTGAAAAAAGGATTGACCAACTCTATGGCGCTGGTAAAACAAAAGATTACAATATCAGGAATATAAAGCAATTTCTTGAAAAACATAAGATCGACAATATATATTATTCGGCTATATTCAATGCAATTTACGGGAATATATTAATTAATCTCAGCTTGGAAGATTTCAAGATGATAACAAATAACGCCAGGAAAGCAAAGTTTTATTCTGCTGAAATAGGCGACTTTGGCAGCAATGATGTTGATAAGCTGATGAAGTCTAAACTCAAGGGAATGAATAATGCAATACTGATTTTAACAGGCAATAAAGAAACTACGTTTGACGAGCTTGACTATGTATGGACTTATGCGTTAAAATATCTCCCAAAGAGCGGAAAGACATCATTTGCATACAAGATTGATGATGTTGATAAATTGCAGCTGAGCTTGATGGCGGTAAAATGAAAGGAAAAAATGAAGATAAAGATGATGTTGTAGCCGTCATGGGCCTGCTTTTAGCTGGAACTCTGATAGGCTTCCTTGTATATGGCGCAGTTAACGGCAATGTTATGAAGAATCTTGACATTAATGATGACAAATTCATCAAAAGCTATGTGATTGAGCATTATCCTGAGTACATTGGCTGCGATATGGATTATGATGCAGCAACAAGCACAATGGAAGTTTACTGCAATGATAAAAGAGACGGCTTGGAAACAATAAATGAACCAATAAAAATAAAGCTGAAAAAGCCAGTTTTTGATCTGTTTAAAGAAGAAGTGAAGAAATGCTTTGCAGGAAGGGGCGGGTAAAATGAAAAATCTTGATCTGAACAAAGAACATGACAGATTGAATCCCAAATTAATTTTGTTCTGCAAAAGGATGATAAAGAAAAATCCCGGAAAGAAAAGAACAATTTTAAAGATATTGGACACTTTAACTGCGGATTCTCATTTTATTAATCATTTTTCCTGCCCGCCTCATGAAGTTGATGCCACAAATTGGGATAAAAAATATATTGTTTTTACAAATGGCGTGTTTTTTATTGCAGTAATCAGGAAACAAGGAGAATATGCTGTTGAACTGGAATCCTGCTCTTTTGGAAGAGGCGGACTTCGCTTTCCAATAAAAAAGCAAAGTGAAAGCTATAGCAATGTCTTTAAAGCAATATGGCGCGCTTTTGCGCTTAAAAGCAACCTGGAGGAGGAGTATTTTGAAAAAGAAGAAAGGTACTGAACAAAAAAACGAAATATTAAATAAGTTAAAGGAATTCATTAAATCGCCTGCAGGAATGTGGCTGTTTATAGGCATAGGGTTGGGGATTTTCATTTATGTGTTTTTGATCCCGATACTGATGATGGCCTTAATTGGAGCTGGAGTTTGGCTTTGGAGAAAGCAAAACGCCAAACAAACATGATGAAGATTTATAAACACACAGATATAATCAATATAATAGCAGGGATGCTTTCGATTGCAGCAGGCATTTTGATCCTATTTGGCAAAATCAATCTTGGATTGGTTTTGGTTGAATTTTCCATATTGATATTGCTGGTGAAGAGGGTTTTGAAAAAATGATTAAGGCAATTTTGTTTGACTTGGACATGACTTTGGTTGATTTCATGAAATTCAAGAAGAAAGCGTCAGATGCAGCAGCAAAGGCAATGGTCAAGGCTGGGTTGCAGATGGATCCTGTTGAAGCTGAGAAGGAATTGTTTTCCCGTTATATAAAAGATATCGAAGGCGAAACAATTTTTCAGGAGTTTTTGAAGGATCACAATGCCTTTTCTGAAAAGACATTTGCAGCTGCTTTGAATGCTTATTTGATCACAAAGTACAAATTCCTGAAGCCTTATTCCAAAGCAAAGGAAACATTATTGAAGCTCAGAGAGAAAGGCCTGAAGCTCGGTATTGTGACAGATGCCCCCAAATTAAAGGCATATATGCGATTAGATGCCACTGGATTGGTTGATTTTTTTGATTTTGTTGTTGGCTTTGAAGATACAAATGAGCACAAGCCGTCATCGCTTCCTTTTAAGAGGGCGCTGGAAATATTGAATGTTGATGCTGCTGATGTTTTAATGGTCGGAGACTGGCCTGAAAGAGACATAAAAGGAGCAAAGGAAGCCGGAATGAAGACCTGCCTTGCAAGATACGGGTATGATCAGCACAAGCAGGGAGAATTTGTGGAAGCGGATTATGAGATAAAGAAGATTGAAAATATATTGAGAGTTGTGGAGAAAATAAAGATTGAGGATAAAAAATGAGAAGTCCAATTAAACTATCATATCTCGACTGTGAGGAACTATTGACTCAAATTGAACAACTCGAATCAAAATATGAACAAAAGAATCTAAAAATACCGAAAGCGCTTGGCGGAGACTATGCAGAATTTAAGGTTTTGTCCATGTTATTAAAAAAAGGTTTTCCTGTGGAGCACGTTGGCGGAGGGTATGCTTATGATATTCTTTTAAAACCCGATATTAAGATTGAAATCAAGTATTCGCGTAAACAAAAAGGAGCAACAGGAGGAGCTTATTGGGAATGGAGCAAGATTGACCCTGATAAATTTAAGTATCTTGTACTTGTTGGTGAAGACGAGGATCACACGTGTAAATTTTTTATTTTCGATAGTGAGGAATCTAAAAAGCATATTCCTCCTGTAGCTTATAATTATAAACCAGAAGAACATCGTAGAAGTGTTAAGATATTCGAAAGTAAAGAGAGTTGGAAAAATTATGTGCAAAAATGGAATCCACATGAAGAACATACTCGAAGATATAAAGAGCAGACTAGTAATGAAGATTCTAGCGAGGGATTTATAAATACGCATATAGATTGCTTTGAGAATAAATGGGAAAAAATAAAATGACATCCCTAACCTTTTACGGCGGAGTTGGAGATAGTATTAGAATGAAGGATAAAATAAAAAGTCCTGATATTAAGCGACTCCAGAAGTATATTGCAGAACTTGCAGTTACTGGTTCTAGTCTTAGAAATCAAGGGGCGAAAAATATGATAGAAACCGCCAGAGAATACTTAAAGATATTAGATTTAAAAAGGTTCTCTGATATAAAAAACGAAATCGAATTTAATAAGGTATTAGATGATTGTACTTCCGAGCTTAACGTAAAGTTTCCAGTAGATGATTTTGGTGCAGCTAGAAAAGCTATCAACATATTTCTTTTTCAAGCTTCAATGAATTATTTTCTATCAAAACATTACAATCTGTTGAAAATTATTCCTTATTTAGAAGTTCCTTTAGACGGAGATGTTATTAGGGGGTTAAAAAAGCATACAAATAAAAAACTACCTAGGTGGGAGTCAATAAAAAAGTTAGAAAAAGAAAATAGTAAAATATTTCAAGAATGTGCTACTAAAATAGCAAGAAGCAAGGGGCATTATAGAGTATATTTAGACATAGAATATTGGCGTAATAAAAAAGACATCATTAACCTTTTACGGCTGAATAAATGAATTCGGTGGTTAAAATTAAAAGGAAAAAATCAATCGATGAGTTAAGCAATAAGAGGAGAAATCTGGAGTTAGACTTAGGAATAAAAACAAGAACAAATTTTCATAAGAATGCCGCTCCTATGTTCTTACTGCAAGAAATTATACATCTAAACCAAACATTAGACATAGTTCTCCATAGATTACTGGCAATCGAAGAATATTTAGTTAATAATCGCATTGTAGATCGTCATGAATATTGGAAAATAGAAAAACGGTTGCTTAAAGAAAGTCTTAAGAGTTTAAAATGACATCACTAACATTTTACGGAGGAGCAGGAGAGATCGGAGGAAACAAGATCCTATTGGAAGACAAAGGAGTGAAGATCTATCTTGATTTTGGCCAGTGCTTCCATTTCGGGGAAGATTTCTTCTATGAATATTTAGAGCCAAGATCAGCCAATGGGATGGAAGTTTATTTTGAGTTTGATCTTATACCGAAAGTGCCAAAACTGTACAGCGAAGATATGCTCAGGCTGGCAGACCTGAAGTATGAAAAGCCCGATGTTGATGGAATTGTAATATCGCATTCCCATTCAGACCATAACAGCCACATTCAGTTTATTGATCCAGCTATTCCTGTCTTTATGGGCCATGGCACCAAACAGCTGCTCGATATATACCAGTTTCTGTATCCCCAGTTCCAGAAATACGGCGAGCATATCAGCCTGAAAACATTTAAGTCAGGCGAAACATTCAAAATAAAGCACATTGAGATAACGCCAATTCATGTTGAGCATTCTGTTCCGGGAGCTTATGGCTTTATCATTAAAACTTCAAAAGGGAATATTGCATATACAGGCGACTTGAGGCTGCATGGTCCCAAAAAAGAATTCACTGAGGAATTTATTGCAAAAGCCGCTGCAGCAAAGCCTTATCTGCTATTATGCGAAGGAACGCGGATGAATTATGAAACAGAGCATAATATGGCTGAAGAGGAAGTGAATAAGAAGATTGACCAGATAGTTAAAAATTCAAAAGGCACTGTTTTCGCGTATTTTTCAATGTCCAATGTGGACAGGTTTAATTCTGTTTACAAGGCTGCTGTTGATAATAAAAGGATCATGGTGGTTGACACCAGGCTGGCTTACATCATGTCGCAGATGAAGGATAAAGTTGATTTCCCGGATCCTCTGACAGATCCCAATATAAGGATTTATTTCAGGATTTCAAAAAGCTGCGGGTTTAAAGATACAGATTATTACAAATGGGAAAGGGAATACTGCTCAAAGATGATCACATACAAAGATATCCAGAAAAACCCAAAAGAATATGTCATGTTTCTCGGATTCTTCAAGCTGATGGAGTTGGTCTATATCCAGCCTAAAAACGCTGATTTCATATATTCCATGTCAGAGCATTTTCTTGAAGGGGAAGATAATGAGGAAATGAAAACTGTCCTGGAGAACTGGATGAAGCATTTTAAAATAAATTTCCACAAAGCGCATTGCTCAGGCCATGCCTCTAAGCAGGATATTATTAAGATTGTAACTGAGATAAAGCCCAAGATGGTGATCCCAATTCACACAGAGAACGCTGAAGCATTTAAAGAGTTTCACAATAACGTTAAGATTGTGAAGAACGGGGAGAAGATAATTATTTGAGATTAGCGGCTTCTCCCTTTAACAAGCTGCCAATTCAGGTATTGTAATGGGCTCGTCCATAAGGGGGATCTTTTTCCTGTCCTTGTCTTTCAATTTTATGATCCCAAGGCCTTCCAAAAGCTTGATATCCCTGTAAACTGCCTCATACTTTCTGTTAAGCTGCTTTGCCAATTGGTAAATGTTTTTTATATTATTTCTTTTTATTTTCAACATCAATTTTATTCTTTCCGGGGAAAAGATCTTAGAGAATATTTCGGGAGTTATGACTATTGTTTTTTCCGCTCTTTTTCCATCTATTTTTTTGCCTTTTAAAATATTCCCGACATATTTATTGTCTATTTTCATCTTTTCCCTTATGTTTTCTACAATTTCGATTTTCATTTTCATCACCTATATCTTATTTATTATATTTCTAACTATACCTTCTCCAATTTCCAGTATCTTTTCTTCAGCCTGCTCAAAAGTCAACTCTTCCCATCTAACTTCTTCTCTTTTTAAAATGTGGATATGCACGCCTGCTTTTCCTTCGTGCAGCTGATTATCGATCCTTGCTACCTGAATCCACTCGTTATCTTTAAAGTACAAAAACTGATAGGCAAATTCCAAGCCATGCGGGAAATAATCAGTTTTGTCAACTTTCCATAATTTCTTTACTAGTCTCTTATCTTCTGCTAATGGAATGTCTTGGTCAATAATGGGTTCGCTCATTACTATAACCTCTGATGTTATATATGATATCGTAGGTTATATATAAAGCTTTCCATTCGTATTTCCGAGAACTTAATGCAAACCGTATTCTTTGAATATCTTTGAAGTATCTGTTTTTACATACTCTTCTGCTATTTTTTCCCTTTGCTTTTCTGTCAATGGCTTGGCTTTTACAGATCTAAAATGTTTTTTAAATTCATCAACGCCTGCTGTTTTCTTAGCTCCATTACTTCTTTTCTTAAGCCCTCTAAAGTCAGATCCTGCAGATTGGAGTAGCCAAATTCCCTGACCAGCTCGTTTCCTTCATCATACAGGCTCTTTGGCAATGTTAACTTGACTTGTTTTGTTTCCATACTCAGTATTAATGAGAGCTTATATTTAAAGGTTCCCATAGGTACTTTTAGGGACAAGCGCAATTATGCCTTTTTGTTTTTCTTTTTAGGCAATAATCTGGATTTTAATTTAACCATTCTTTTCAGATAATCATTCATTTCCCTAGCCATATAATTCATGCTTCCGACATCTCCCCTTGATTCTGCTTCTTTGAATTTCCCGATATGTTTCTTTAGCTGTTTTTCATACCCTCCTACTTTCTTTCTTATTTTAGCTTTTCCCATAATGATTTTACCTCTAAATAATATTTGTAAACTACATCATATAATCTTTCTATATCTCCGTAATTTACTACATTTTCAGAAATGGTTTTGTTATCCCTATGTTCCCTGTACATTTTATAAAGCTGTTCTGCTTTATCATGAGAGATGCCTTTTTTAATTAAATAATTCATAATGCCTTTATTGGAATAGCCTCTGTTATGGATTAGCGATTCAATAAGGTATACCCCTCTTAATCTTAAAATCAGCGGGTATACTATATTGGGAATGCTGCCAATATCTTTATCAGCAATCCAGTCCTTGGCAAGTTTTAATGAACTTTCTGTTGTTTCAATGTACCATCTTGTATTTTTCTTCGTAAGCTTTTCATTTTTGTATTTTTCCATCAATTGCTGATTTAATATTGGTTTTGCTTCTTTCAGCATCGGCAGTATAAGGACGGCATTGTTGTTTATTGTTTTTTCTATCTGCTCCGATGTAGCAGAAATAATCTCATATTCGTTTACTCTCTTTTTCATCTCTATTTTTCCGTCTGTTATTACTAAGACATCTATATCTGAGCCTGATGTTTGCTCATTCCTTGCGTAAGATCCGTGCAGGTAAATTCCCTCTATATGCTTGAGGTGCGGTTTTAGCATGTTCAGTATTTCTTCTTCAATGTCTTCCATGGTTTTTTCCACCAGATTGACTGCTACTTTTTGGCCTACCAGTTCCTTTGGCAGGTAGATGTGGCCTCCATTCCCTATCTGCTGCACTACTCTTGTTTGGATCATATGTATATATGGTATATACGATCTGTATATAAATGTTTTGGTAAAACCAAATTTACTAGTTTCATTATTGAATAATTAAGAAAACCTTTAAATAACCAGTCAACTTTTCATATATTGAGGGGGTAAAATGCCAGAAATAATAAGGAAAAAGCAGTTCATAAAAGATTTCAAGCAGGATCAGATAGTCAATGACATCTTTGTTGTAAAGTTCAAAAAGCCGATCGAGCCTTACAAGAACGGGTACAAGTTTGAATTAAGGCTGGGAGACAGCTCAAGGGAGATCATGTACAAGTACTGGGGCCCGCCTGAAGAGGCAAAGGTAAAATTTCTTTATGATATGATCAAGCCGGATGATGTTGTTTTAGCGCAGGGAAGAGTAAATGAATGGAAAGGCCAATTTGAAATATCTGCGAATGAGGAAAACAAAATCAAGATCCTTTCAAAAAACGAGTATGATATAAGGGATTTCGTAAGGATGAGCTCAAAGCCAATTGAAGAAATGTTCAAGGAACTGATGAGTTATGTTGGAAAAATAGAAAACAAGGAATTAAAAAAGCTATTGGAATATTTTTTCAATGATGAAAATTTTGCAAAACGATTCAGGGAAAGCCCTGCTGCGATGTACATACATCACGGATGGGTTGGAGGATTGCTGGAACACACATTAAGCGTTGTAAAGCTGTGCGAGGATATTTTTAAGATTCATGACGGAATGGACAGGGATCTTTTGATAACAGGAGCCATCCTGCACGATATAGGCAAACTAGAGGAATTCGCTGTCACAACAAGCATCAAAGTATCGACAAAAGGAATGCTTCTCGGCCATGTTACAATAGGAATTGAGATGCTGTTAAAGGCAATGGAGCAGCTAAAAACTCCGGAAGAAATAAAATTGAAAATCCTGCACATCATAATAACGCATATGGGGGAGTATGGAAGCAACAAGCTGCCATCATTCCCAGAAGCATTAACAATATATTACGCTGACGAGCTTGATGCAAAAGTTCTGCAGATGCGCGAAATAAAGGAAACAGCGCAGACAGAAGATGATTATTTCTACCATAAGGATTTCGGGAATGTGTATTTGAGATAAATTTATATATGACTTATGGCGGAATATGTTGATATGAAAAGTCTCGAAAAAAGAATAGGGGATATTAGTGGTGTTGGCCGGGGTATTCACAATTTCTTTTCCAATTTGTCAGAGGATGTTAAAAAAAGAATAATTGCGGGAACTTTTCTTTTGAGCGCTATTGGCTTTGCAATAGGCTGCGGTGGAGGAGGCGGAGGTGGAAGCAGCGGTAATGGTGGTGGCGGAGGCAGTGAAACAAGCGTAAGCGCATTTGTCAAAGCAGAAGAAGGTGCCACATTACAAATGGAAGATTATGGACTAACAATTCCTCCTGGCGCATTAAAGTATGATACTACTGCAGAAATTGGCAAATCCACTTACATATTCCCGACAGTTGAGGGTGTAGATGCCACAAGCGACGTGCTTTATGTAGACTTGAATAACTCCTCCTTGAATTCAGAAATCTATATTACTCTGCCTTTCTCGCAGTCTTCATCCAAGACAAAATCTAAAACACTTGAAAGCCTCAGCACACAAGATTTCCTAGACAGCCTTGTGGGAATAATCTACAACCGCAATAGTGATACGTTCAGCATGGATAATATGACTCTTGATCCTGTTAAAGACCTTATGACTATTTCATATTCGTATAATCAGGCGATGGACCGCATAGAATGCAGCACTGCTTCAATCCCGAATCTGGTGCAGACTGCAAATCTTGATACAAATAACTTTACCCAAACAGATCTTGATTCTGCTGATCCCGTATGCTTGCTTATACATGGCTTTACTGATAGCACATTGAGGGCATTCGGAACAGATTCCGATACAACGACGCTAAGGTCTTACTTGAAGAGTATATATGGCGGAAGAATCTGGGCATTCGACTATCCGAGCGGCAAAAATGCCAGAACAAATGTTGCAACACTTGAGGGAAAAGTAAATGCCCTGAATCCAAAATTTGAATTTGATATTGTTGCGCACAGTATGGGTGGGGTTTTAGCGAGAGATTACGCAAGAAGGAATCAGAGCCGTGTAAGAAAGTTGGCTGCGCTTGGCGCGCCAAATGAAGGAGTGCCTGCTGGCGCTTACGAGAATGCATTTAACCAGAGAATGCACGGCATTGTCGCTTTTCTGGCTGCAATAACGCCGCCATGGTCGCCCGGTGCCAAAGATCTTTTAGAAGGAAGCTCGTATTTATTAAATGACTTGAATACAAACATCGGAGGCATAAGCGCCAAATACTGCACAGTGGCGGGCAATTCTGACAGTTGGTGGATTGCAGGAGATGATGATGGGCTTGTTCCTGTAAGCAGCGTTCATATTGATGACGGCAGTCCGATTCAAAGAGAAACTCCGGAGTCAATTGAATCATATACAAAAGACGGCACAAACCATGGCGATCTTGTTGCTCAGTCGGGTGGATGTTTTGATTGGGTTATTAATTTTTTAAATGCTTCAACAATTATCTCGGGTGAGGGGAAAATTCTTTTTACATCCAATCGTGATGGCGATTATGAAATACACAAGGTTAATTCTGATGGAAGCGAGCTTGAGCAATTGACGAATAACAGCGTAGGTGATGGGGGTGCTGTATGGTCTCCCGATTACACTCAAATTGCCTATGCCTCTGAAGAAGAGAATCCATTAACATTGGAATTATATGTTATGAATGTTGATGGAAGCAATAAAACACGCCTTACATATGACGCTGTTAGCGGTGTAAGGGATAATGTTCCTGGCGGATGGTCTCCTGATGGAAAAAAAATTGTATATTTTTCAGGCGTAGAAGGGAATTGCGATCTGCGCATAATAGATGCAGGCACCAAATCTATCACGACAATTGTTTCTGCCGCCATTTATCCTGACACAATATATCCTTCGCAACCAACTTGGTCTCCAACTGAAGATAAGATTGCATGTGTTTTAAGGCAATATGACAAGATTGACATCTGGACAATGGATAGCAGGGGAAGCTATTGGCGAAAGTTGACATTTTCAAACAGCACTGATGAAGTTAATGAATCACCGGACTTTTCTCCTGATGGAACTGAGATTATGTTTCACTCTTCACGAAATGGGATACAGGCCATGTATAGAATGAATAGCAGTGACGGGTCAAATGTTCAAAGAATCACGCCACTAGTGGGTTGTTATAATCCGCGTTACTCACCTGATGGAAGCCAGGTTGTTTTTTATGCAAGTTGGGAACTGGGTGATGAAAGTGACATATACACCACCAGATATACAACAAATCTAGATGAACTACCTACAATTCATCGGATAACAACTGATCTTGCCACAGATGAACTGCCTGATTGGTAACCAGTGTAACTCAGACATCTTTTTTGCACGGCATATATTCTACATTAAAGATTTACCATTAACTGCGGCAACTATTGGTGCTCCAGCATTTACAGATGCATCAACAACATATATTATGCAGATGCACATATTTGAGATAAAGCTCAGAACAGATAAAACAAGCCCATTATAATGCGAAATATAAAAAACAAGAATATTGCAATCACCACAATAAGGGGCAATAAACAAGCCAGCGCTGCCTTTCCTTTCGATATATTTATAAATTAGCCCATTTATATGTTAAATAGTATGAACAATTATGAAGATATTTATTCTGAATTTTTTGATTTAAGTAAAATTAAATCTGACGATAAAAAAGAATTCATGCGAACGGCACTTAAAGATTTTCCTGTCGCAGGTGCTGTTTTGTTACATATTTTTACTCTTGGACTTTTTTCACTTATTTATTATGGTATTGCACATTCCAAATTTCCAAAGATTAAACAAAATGATTTTTCAGCTGGAAGAGCAATAGGTTTTATGTTCATACCTTTTTTTAACTTATATTGGCAATTCGTTTTCTGGTTGCGACTTGTTGATAGGATAAATTTACAATTAAAATTAAGAAATATAAAACACGAAGTTCCCAAAGGTCTTATTTTAACAAATAGAATACTTGGTGTAATCCCATATTTTAGTCTTTTGACTTTACCAATACTTTCTCCAATTTGCATAGGAGTTATTCAAAGTGGAATTAACAAAATTGTTCATAGCAGATAATAACTATTAAAATGGAAAACTGCCCTTTAATTCTTGTTCTTAATATATTGCTTCGCTCATTTGATGTGACCATTCCCTCATATCACATATGATGAAGTGCTGCTGATTGAAGCAAAGGAAAGCAGGCAATCCCGTATTTCCTGCGCTAATTTAGAAGCTGAAGAACTGGATTCTGCGATTCATGTAACAATTATTAAATAAGCGGCGTCAACAGATTAATCAAATAATCCCCTCATATCACCAAGCAAATCATCTGGAGGAATCTGCCTGCCCCTCTTTATTTTTAAATGGTTTAGGATCTTGTGCAATATCTTCTGTAGCCTGATGCAGTCTGTACTTTTCCCTCACCATGTTCGCAAGAAAATTGGGTGAATTTACAATATCTTGTTGGATTGCCTTTATAGACTTCTGCCAAATCTATTTCGCCAGTTTTACATATTTCTATTTGGTTTGCTATAGCCTCTTTTTCTGCATCAACAACATTGTCCACTGTTCCTGTTGCTACTAAACCCATTTTTAACCACCCCTATAGTTTCTTTAGTCTACTGATCCTCTCATCCAATGGCGGATGAGTAGAAAATAAATTTAAAAATCCCTGGGCTGAAAGAGGATTTACAATGAATAAGGACATTGTAGCCTTGTTCGCATTCCTGAACGGAACTTTTTTAACTCCTTCTTTCAGCTTTTCCAATGCAGATGCCAATCCTGTTCCTGATCCGATTGTTTTTGCAGCAGATGAATCTGCAATGTATTCCCTTGACCTTGAAATCGCCAATTGTATTAATGTTGCAATTATTGGAGTTAAAATCCCTAAAACAAGCAATTCAAACATTCTGCCGTTATCCCTGTCGCGGCTTCCGCCAAACATTCCTGCATACCTTGCCATCATTGCAAGATAAGATATCACAGCAGCAATTGTTGCCGCTATTGTTGCAATCAAGATATCCCTGTTTTTGACGTGTGATATTTCATGGGCAATAACTCCTTTTAATTCTTCCTTATTCAATAATTTTAAAATTCCTGTGGTGCATGCAACAACTGCATTTTTAGGATTCCTGCCTGTTGCAAATGCATTCGGGCTTTCATTCTGGATAATGTAAACTTTTGGCTTTGGGATTCCTGCCTTATGTGAAATTTCTTCAACTATTGAATGCAGTTCAGGATATTCTTTTTTAGAAGCAGGCTTTGCCTGATACATTAAAAGAACAAGCTTGTCTGAAAAGAAGTACGTCAATACATTAATGAGAACTGCAAATGCAAAGCCAATGACCAATCCCTGCGTTCCAAAAAAAGAGCCGATCCAGATGAGAATGGCTGCTAAAATACCTAATAAGATTGCGGTTTTGAACTGGTTGAAAAACCCCATAAAAGAATAATTATCTTTTTATTTATAAAGTTAACCCTTCAATCTGCCTTATCTTGGTTTCCCTGAACAGGAATTCCCTGAATTTGTTGTCAACTACAACGCCGTGCCTTGAAAGGCCATCCTTCAATATCCCATAAAGCTTTTTTCCTTCTTTGTCGAGATCAGTCAGTATGACTGCTTTTTTATTGGCAGAAGCATCTTCTATGACTGAGAATATGGGCTTTTTGCTCAACATCATTATTTTGTTTTTAACCCCAATCTCCTCCAATGCCTTTTTATCCTTTATGCCCTCGACAATGATCAAAGAGCCATCGTCATTTATTTTTTCCACCCATTCATTTAAATCTTCCATAAAAAGCATAAGATTAATAATATATATAAATATACTGCAAATTAGGGGAAGCATGATAGATCCAATAGCGCTGTTCAATTACTATAAAAGGCCTGAAATACAGAGAGAAATAATAAGACTGTCGAAAGACCGAGAGGTAGCTGTAAAATTCAGCGATAAGGGATTTGGAAAAAGGCCTGATGCATTGAATTACGCAAGCGATGTAATTGAACTTGTGAAGCAGGGAGCTACAAGCTTTCATGCATCTGAAGAGCTGTGGAAGAATCCTTTGCAGCTAGAGCCGACTTTGAAAAGAAGCGATCTGGATAAGCTAAGAATCGGATGGGATTTAGTTATTGATATTGACTGTGAAATGCTGGATTACAGCAAGATAGCGGCTGATTTGGTTGTAAAGGCGATAAAACACCACGGCATAAAAAATGTCAATGTAAAATTCTCAGGGAATCACGGATTTCATATTGCACTTCCATTTGAATCATTTCCTGAGAAGGTGCAGAATCAGGATACAAAAACATTGTTTCCCGATGGGCCGAGAAAAATGGCGCTTTATCTCGAGGAGATGATAAAATCACCTCTTGCAAAAGCAATGCTCAAAAAATATGACATCAACGAAGTTGCAAAGCAGACAAAAAAAAGCTACAAGGATCTTGTCAAAAATAATGTTTTCAATCCGTTTGAAATAATAAAAATCGACACTTTACTTATTTCATCACGGCACCTCTTCAGAATGCCTTACTGCTTCAATGAAAAATCAGGATTGATTTCTGTTCCAGTTGATCCTGATAAAATACTGGAATTCGACAAAGAAGAAGCAAAGCCTGAAAATGTCAAGGTTTCAAATTTTAGGTTTTTAGATAAAACAAATGCGGAAAATGGAGAAGCTAAAAGCCTTATAGTGCAGGCATTTGATTTTGGCATTAAAAAAGAAGAGCAAATGGAAAAAACAGGGAGAAAGTTCGAAGAAATAACAACGGCAATTCCAGAGCAGTTCTTTCCGCCGTGCATAAAACTCATATTAAAGGGAGTGGAAGATGGAAGAAAAAGGTCGCTTTTTGTTTTGGTTAATTTTTTGACATCTGCTGGCTGGGATTATGAAAAGATAGAAGAATTGCTGAGAAAATGGAACAAAAACAACAGGGAAGAACTGAGAGAGGTGTATCTTATCGGCCAAGTGAGGTATCACAAACAGCAGAAAAAGAAGATACTGCCGCCGAACTGCATAAATAAGGGATATTATCTCGATATCGGGGTGTGCAAGCCTGATGAGCTATGCAAGACTATAAAGAATCCAGTGAATTATGCAAAGAAGAGGGCAAGATATGTGAGCAGAGATAAAAAAGAGCAACCTTTATAAATAACTCCCTTATTCTGAACGTATATTTAAATATTGAATTTAAATATTAAAAACAAGCCTGAAAAGGGGTCTTTTCAGTACGAGTTTAATAACACGTATTCTAAGAAAAGGCTCTGCAAAAAGGCTTTTTTAATAATAAACTAAAACAAATAGATGGAACAGTCAAATGCCTAGAGCACATGCGCCGAGAAGGGGAAGCTTGCAGTTTTGGCCGAGGAAAAGGGCCAGAAGAATTTTAGCTAGAGTCAGGACTTGGTCTTTGCCCAGCGATGCAAAACCTGCAGGATTTGCAGGATATAAAGTGGCCATGGCTCATGCTACAGCAACCAACAACACGCCTGATGCGATGACAAAGGGCGAGAAGATATCTGTGCCAATAACAATTGTTGAATGCCCTCCGATCAAGATTGCTTCAGTTGTTCTATACAGAAAATTCGGATATGGCATTGCCCCATCTACACAAATCTTATCAAAATCACTTGACAAGGAACTGAGAAGAAAAATTCCTTTTCCAAAAAAAGAACAGAAAACTGCTATTGAGAATATCAATATCAACGACTATGTTGATGTAAAAGCGCTTGTTTACACGCAGCCGAAATTAACAGGCATTGGAAAAAAGAAGCCTGATGTTTTTGAGCTTGCTTTGGGTGGAAGTTTGCAGGACAAATTCAATTGGATCAAGGAGCACATAAATAAAGAGATAAGGATAAGCGATGTTTTTAAAGATGGCCAGCTGGTTGACATTCATGCTGTTACAAAAGGCAAGGGCTATCAGGGCCCGGTAAAAAGATTCGGAGTAAATTTAAGGTCGCACAAGGCAGAAAAAACAAAAAGAGGGCCAGGATCATTAGGCGGATGGATGGGCCAGCAGCATTTCATGTGGAGAGTTGCGCATGCCGGAAAAATGGGATTTCATCAAAGGACAGAATACAACAAAATGCTGCTGAAAATATCGGATGATAAGACAATAAACCCCAGAGGCGGATTTTTAAGATATGGGTTGATTGATAATGATTATGTTTTAGTCAAAGGTTCTATTATGGGGCCTGCCAAACGAATCCTGCTTTTGACTCGTGCATTGAAGCCGACCACGGGAGCAGCAAAAGAGTCATTTGAAATCGAAAGAGTGATTATGAAATGAAAGTTCCAATATTGAGCTTAACCAATAATGAAATTGGCAAAAAGGAATTGCCGCAGCAGTTTAATGAGCCTGTAAGATTTGATCTGATAGGCAGGGCAGTGCTTGCAATACAGGCAAATAAAAGACAGCCTTATGGAGCTAAATTTGAAGCTGGGCAGCGGGCAGTGGGAAAGCTGTCAAGAAGAAGAAGAGATTACAAGGGATCTTATGGCATAGGAATTTCAAGAGTGCCGAGAAAGATAATGAGCGGAAAGGGCTCCAGGTGGAATTGGGTTGGAGCAGTTGCTCCAGGAACTGTAGGCGGAAGAAGGGCGCATCCGCCAAAGCCTTCGAAAGACTGGACAAAAAAAGTAAACAAAAAGGAGAACAGAAAAGCGATAAGATCTGCATTGGCTGCTGTTATGAGCAAAGAATTTGTGAAACATGTTCCTGAAAATTATCCATTCATAATTGAAACAAAATTCGAATCATTAAAGAAGACAAAAGATGTCATCGAGGCATTAATCAAGCTTGGCTTTTCAAATGAGCTTGAAAGAGCAGAAGAAAGGACAATAAGAGCGGGCAAGGGAAAAATGCGCGGCAGAAAATACAGAACAAAGAAAAGCGTGCTTTTTGTCGTTTCAAAAAAATGCGAGCTGATGAGCGCAGCAAATAACATTTTAGGATCAGATATAGCTGAAGTGAGAAACATAAATGCAGAATTATTGGCGCCGGGAATAAGGCCGAGGATAGTATTATTCACAGAAGCTGCAATAGATGAGTTTGATAAAAATAAATTATTCATGTAAAATGGAAACAGACCAAATAATCAAATACCCGCTGTCGACAGAAAAATCGATACGGCTGATGGATTCAGAGAACAAGCTAGTTTTTGTTGTAGATAGAAAGGCAAAAAAAGCGGAGATAAAAAAGGCAATTGAAGAGATGTTCAAGGTCAAGGTTGATGATGTTAGCACGCTTATTGGCCCGGATGGGAAGAAAAAGGCATATATCAAGTTCAATAGGGAAAATCCAGCAATAAATGTTGCAACAAAGCTCGGGCTTATGTGATTGAGGCAAAATGGGAAAGAATCTAATTCAGCAAAAGCGGGGAAAGGGAAGCTCAACTTACAGGGCGCCAGCATTTCGCTATGAAGGAGATATTAAGTACCTGCCGCTCTCTGAAAATATTACTGGAGGAAAAATAACAGATATAATCCATTCAAGCGGCCACTCAGGGCCCTTATTGAAAATAAAATATGACAACGGAAAAGACGGCCATAATATTGCGCCAGAAGGCGTAAGGGTGAATGATATGATACAGGTTGGCCAGGCAGCTGAGGTAAAACCAGGAGCCATAATGAGCTTAAAAGACATCCCTGAGGGAACATCTATATATAACATAGAAGTAATCCCTGGAGACGGAGGAAAATTTTGCAGGGCATCAGGCGCATCCGCAAAAATACTTTCAAAAATAAAAAATCATGTTTTGGTGCAGCTTCCTTCAAAGAAGGAAAAATTATTTCACTTCAACTGCAGGGCAAGCGTTGGCATAGTTGCCGGCAGCGGAAGGGTTGACAAGCCTTTTATAAAAGCAGGAGGCAGATTTTACTGGAAGAGAGCAAGAAACAAGCTTTATCCGAAGATTTCAGGAATTGCGCAGAATGCAGTCAATCACCCATTCGGCGGAAGCAGGTCATCAAAGAAGAACAAGCCATCTACTGTTTCGAGAAATGCCCCTCCTGGAAGAAAGGTTGGATTGATAGCAGCCAAGAGAACGGGAAGGCACAAGAGGTAATATGGTTAAGAAAGATTTCACTTACAGAGGAAAAACAACTGAAGAATTGAAAAGAATGAGCCTGAATGAGCTGGCGCAGATACTGCCCTCAAGGCCGAGAAGAACTATAAAGCGCGGCTTTACAGACAGCCAGAAAAAACTGCTTGAAAAAATAAGAAAAAATGAGCCCAATATAGAAACTCACTGCAGGAATATGCTTGTGCTGCCTGAGATGTTTGGAATGATGATAAAAATCCACAACGGAAAGGAATTCGTTCCGGTAGTAATACAGGATGAGATGCTCGGGCATTCTCTTGGTGAATTTGCCCAGACAAGAAAAAAAGTGCAGCATGGCGCTCCTGGAATCGGGGCAACAAAATCATCCGCGAGCTTATCAGTGAAATAAACACAAATACGCTAATGGCAAAATACAAATACGCTTCAAAAATTGAAAACGAGAAAAATGCAAAGGCAGTCGGAAGAGACTTGCCAGCTTCGCTAAAACATTCAGTGGAAGTCTGCAATCTGATAAGAAACAAAACTGTTGAAAAAGCAAAGAAGACTCTGATGGATGTGATCGAAAAAAAGGAAGCTGTTCCTTACAGAAAATTCCAGCAGGATCTTGCTCACAGAAAAAATATCGGCCCAGGAAGGTTTCCTGTAAAGACATGCGAAAATATACTTGAAACGCTGAAAGCAGCAGAAGCGAATGCTGTATTTAAGGGGCTGGGAAAAGACCTTTTCATAAAAAGCATTGTTCCGCAAAGAGCAGCCAAGCAGTGGCACTATGGAAGAAAAAGAAGAAGGCACATGAAGAGAGCTCATATCGAGATTGTTTTGGAAAGCGGAACTCCGAAAGAAATAAAGAAGGTATTCAGGCCGTTCAAAAGAATGAGGCACATGGCAAGAAGATGATTGAGAGAAAAATAATCAATGACAGGATAAAGGAATTCCAGATTCAGGAGTTTATAGGTCAGAATCTGAGCAAAGTGGGGCACAGCCATACAAAAATGGTGCGCACGCCTTTGGGCGAGAAGATAATAATATTTGCATCAAGGCCCGGCCTGATTGTAGGCAAAAAAGGCGCAAATATTAAGAAGCTGACTAAAAACCTGAAGAAGAAGTTCAATCTGGAAAATCCTCAGATCGAGATTTCAGAGGTTGAAAACATATTCCTTGATCCGCAGATTGTTGCCGAGAGGATCGCAAATGCGCTCGAAGTGTTTGGCGCCAACAAGTTCAAGGCTGTCGGCCACAAAACAATGATGGAAGTGATGGGCGCCGGCGCACTAGGCATTGAAATACTGATTTCAGGAAAATTACCGAGCGCTCGCGCGAAAAGATGGAGATTTTACATGGGTTATCTGAAGAAATGCGGAGATGCTGCAATATCCGGCATAAAGAAGGCATACGCGCAGGCACAGCTGAAATCAGGAATAATAGGCGTGCAGGTCAGAATAATGCCGCCTGATATGGTGCTGCCTGACAAAATAAAATTCAGGGTACTGAGTGAAGAGGCGGAAGCCGGGGAAAAGAAAGCTGAAGAAAAAAGCGAAATGAAAGAAACAGAGGCAGGTGCTGAAAAAATCCAAGAGCAAAAAACAGCAGAACCAAAAAAGCCAAGGGGAAGAAAGAAAAAGCCGCAGAATGGGGATGGCTCCGGGAATGCAAAAGATTTTCAAGAATCACAAGAAGAAAAACCGAAGGTAGAAAATGAAATTTAAAGAGCTGAAGTTAATGAGTGAAGCTGATTTGAAAGAGAAGAGCAATGAAATAAGAAAAGAACTCATGAAATTAAATTCACAGGTTGCAATGGGGACAATAATAAAGAACCCGGGCCAGATAAAAGGCATTAAAAAAACAATTGCAAGAATAAAAACAATATTGAAAACCAAGGAGGTTAAGAAATAACGAATGAGCGAAATATGCTCTAAGTGCGGATTGCCGAAAGAACTTTGCGTCTGCGAAACAATAGCTAAAGAAACCCAGAAAATAATAGTGGCACTGGAGAAGAAGAAATTCAATAAGGTGTATACAGTGATTGAGGGCGTTGACAGCAAAGAAATCGACATGAAAGAGCTGATCAAGAACCTAAAAAGCCAGTTTGCCTGCGGCGGAACAATAAAACGCGGAAAGGTTGAACTTCAGGGAGACCACAAGCAAAAGGTAAAGGAAGCATTGGTTCGTTTGGGATTCGCGCCAGAAACAATCGAAGTGCAATAAGACACTTATAAAGGTCGAAATGGATAAAAGCAAAAACATAGGAATCAAAGTAAAATCACCGGAAAAAACATGCGATGATAGGCATTGCCCTTTTCACGGCAGCCTAAAAGCAAGAGGCAGGATTTTCACAGCCAGTGTCATTGCTGCAAAATCCAATAAATCCGCCACAGTAGAATGGGAAAGGCGTGTGCTGATAAAAAAATATGAAAGATATGAAAAAAGGAGAACGCAGATAAGGGTTCACAATCCTCCTTGCATAGACGCAAAAGAAGGCGATGTTGTGAAGATTGTTGAATGCAGGCCAATAAGCAAAACAAAAAAATTTGTAATAATCGAGAAGGTTGAGAAGAATGCAAGCGCTTAAAGCAAGGGTCAATAGGGGGCTTCAGCAAGGCTCTTCTGTAGACGTATGCGACAACTCGGGAGCCAAGCTGCTCAAGGTAGTTTCAGTGATAAATACAAAAAATACCAAAGGAAGGCGTGTAAGCGCTGGCGTTGCTGACCTAATACTGGCATCAGTTAAAAGGGGCAAGCCGGAAATGAGAAAACAGGTCGTGTATGCCGTCATAGTAAGGCAGAGAAAAGAGTACAGAAGGCCTGATGGGCTAAGGGTAAAATTCGAAGACAATGCGGCTGTTGTTTTAAAGGATGAAAAAGGAAATCCAAAAGGAACTTTGCTTAAGGGGCCTATTGCAAAAGAGATTGTAGAAAGGTGGCCAATGGTCGCAAAGATAGCGACGATTGTAGCGTAATAATGGAGAATTAAAAAATGTTTTCAAAATCATGGAAGAGCAGCAAGCAGCCAAGGAAGCAGCGTAAATACAGGGCTAATGCTCCGCTCCACATAAAAGGAAAATTCCTGGCTGCACATTTATCTAAGGAGCTAAGAAAAGCCTACAATAGGAGAGGCATAAGGCTGAGAACGGGCGATAAAGTGAAAATCATGATTGGACAGTTTAAGAAAAAAGAAGGAAAGGTAGAAAGAGTTGACGTGAAAAAAGAAAGGGCATACATTGCCGGAATCGATATATTGAAAAGAGACGGCTCAAAAACACAATACCCCATACACCCTTCAAATTTAATGATAACAGAATTAAACCTTGAAGATAAAAGAAGAAAGGAGATACTGGAAAGAAAGAAAATAAATGAAGTAAAAAATGAAAAAACACCTAAAAAGACTGGCAGCGCCAAAGTCGTGGCCAATTAAAAGGAAAGGGACGAAATTTATTACAAGGCCTTTAGCCGGGGCTCATTCGCTCGAATTAGGCACACCACTAACGATAATATTAAAGGATATATTGGGCATTGCAAAAAACAACAAGGAAGTGAAGCATATCCTGAACAGCAAAGAGATATTGGTGGATGGAAAAAGAAGAAAAGAGCCGCGTTTCCTTGTCGGCCTGATGGATGTCCTTTCAATACCTGAGACAAAAGAGAATTTCAGAGTATTGCTCGATAAAAAAGGAAGGCTTAGGCTGGCCAAAATAAGCGAGGATGAAGCGAAAATAAAATTGTCCAAAATAATAAACAAAACTATAATGTGCGGCGGCAAGATGCAGCTGAACCTTGGCGACGGCAGAAATGTTTTAGTTGAAAAAAACGATTATAAATCCAATGATGTGCTTGTTTTGAATTTGCCTGATCAGAAAATAATCAGCGCGCTGAAATTTGAAAAGGGGGCAAGCGCTTATACAACTGGCGGGAAGCACACCGCTGAATTGGCAGTTATCGAAGAAATAAAAGGCGATACTATAGCTCTGAACTCAAAAGGCAAAAAATTTGAAGCCAAAAAAGAGCATTGCTTTGTCGTGGGAAAGGAAAAGCAGCTAATAAAAACTGAATGAGCAAAATGCAAACCAATATAATGAAGGAAATAAGGATAGAGAAGCTGACACTGAATATCGGGGCAGGAAAAGACCAGACATTATTAGAGAAGGGAGTGAAGCTGCTGAAGAGCATGACTGGCATGGCTCCAATAAAGACTGTTACAAATAAAAGAATTCCTACATGGGGCTTAAGGCCTGGATTGCCGATTGGCTGCAAAGTTACATTGAGGGGGAAAAAGGCGACTGAGCTGCTGAAAAGGCTGCTCGAATCAAAGGCAAATAAGCTGAAAGAAAGCCAGTTTGATGATTATGGAAACATGGCATTCGGAATTCCTGAGTATATTGACATACCTAATGTGAAATATGACCCAGAAATAGGAGTAATCGGCCTGGAAGCCTGCGTTACTTTAGAAAGGCCGGGGTTCAGGGTTAAAAAAAGAAAAATCTGCAAAGGCAAGATAGCAAAAGACCACCAGATTAAAAAAGAGGACGCAATGAATTTCATGAAAAAAAATTTCAGCATAAAAATAGGCGATGAAGAATGACTACAAGCTATTATAAAAAATTATTGAAGCAGCTCAGGGCAAAGCCAGCAAAGCTGAAGAGATTTGCAAAGTTCAACACGCCGAAAGAAAGAAAGTACGGCATTGGAACAAAAAAATGCAGGCGCTGCGGGAGAACAGGCGGCCACATAGGCAAATATGGCTTAAATCTTTGCAGGCAGTGCTTCCGCGATATTGCTGTGAGGATTGGCTGGAAAAAATACAGTTGAGGTTAAAAAAATGGCATTAAATGATCCAATTTCAGATGTGTTATCGTCTATAATGAACGCTGAAAAAATAGGCAGAAAGGAATGTGTTGTGAAGGGCTCAAAAATAGTTAAAGATGTCCTCAATATCATGAATAGACATAATTATATAGGATCGTTCAAAGAAGATGAAACAAGAAGAGGATTGTATCTAACAGTCAATCTTCTCGGCAGCATAAACAAGTGCGGAGTCATAAAGCCAAGGCACAGCGTAAGCAAAGATAATTTTGAGAAATTTGAAAAAAGATATCTGCCGGCAAAAAATTTCGGCGTATTGATCGTTTCAACAAACAAGGGGCTGAAAAGCGATGAAGATGCTAAAAAGGAAAAACTTGGGGGCAGGCTGATAGCCTATTGCTACTGAAATGAAAAGGGGCGCAATTGAAGCAATTATAGAAATTCCAGCAGGTGTTGATGCTAAATTAACTGATGATATATTGACATTAAAGTCTGGGAAAAACGAAGCGTCGAAGAAGCTTGCCAGTGAGAAAATAAAGTTAGTGCTGGAAGGCAATAAGCTGAAATTAACCACTAAAAAAAGCTCGAAAAAGGAGAAGAAACTCGTAGGGTCGTTCAGGGCCCATATCAAAAACCTTATTGAGGGCATCAGGGAGCCGCACGTGTATAAATTAAAGATCTGCTCAGGGCATTTTCCGATGAATGTTTCAATTGCCGGCAGCGATCTTACTGTTAAAAATTTTTTGGGAGAAAAAATACCAAGAAAACTGAAGCTGAAAAAAGGCGCCAGTGTAAAGATTGAAGGCAGCGAAATAACAATTGAATCTGCAAATAAGGAGCTTGCCGGCCAGGCAGCAGCAGATATAGAGCAGCTTACAAAAAGGCCGAATTACGATCCGAGAATTTTTCAAGACGGAATTTATATAATAATAAAAGACGGGAAGGAAGTAAAATGAGCAAACTGCTTGAATTGAGAAAAGCGATCAAGGCAAAGAAGCCTATTTTTCTCAGGCAGGACTATCATAAAAAGAAAGAGCTTGGAAGAAAATGGAGAAAGCCAAAAGGGATCCATTCAAAAATGAGGCATCATTTCAAGGGAAAGATAAGGTGCGTTGCCCACGGGTGGGGTTCGCCGCTCGAAGTGAAATACCTGCATCCATCGGGATTGAAGCAGATATTTGTGCATACAGTTGATGACCTTAAAAAAATAAATGCGAAAACAGAAGGCGCAATGATTGCTGCAACTGTTGGAATGAAAAAGAAATTTGAGATTTTAAAAAAGGCGATGGAACTTGGGATTAAAGTGCTTAATATTAAGAATGTTGAATCTTATTTAAAAGAACAGGAAGATAAATTCAAGGAAAGAAAAAAGAAGCACATAGAGCAGAAAGAAACAAAAAAAGAAGAGAAAAAATCAGAGAAATTGGAAGAAAAAATCACGCCAGAGTTGAGTGATGATGAAAGGAAAAAGCAGGAGAAGCTTGAAAAAGAAAAAGTACTGACAAAGAAAGGCGCGATGTAAAATGGAACTTAAAATTCAAAAAAGATTAGCGGCTCAGGTTTTGAAATGTTCGCCTAAAAGAATAAGGCTTGATGTTGAAAGGCTTGAAGAGATAAAAGAAGCCATAACAAAGGCAGATATAAGGTCGCTGATAAACAACAATGCAATAGTGAGAGTGCAGAAAAAAGGGATTTCAAGATTCAAGGCAAAAACACGGCATCTGAAAAAAAAGCAGGGAAGGCACAAGGGATTCGGCAGCAGGAAAGGAAGAAATACGGCAAGATTGCCTCCTAAAAGAAGATGGATGAATGCTGTGAGGCTGCAAAGAAGGTTTTTGAAGATGCTGAAGGCTAAAAAAAGCATTGACAATACGGTGTTTTATGAGCTTTATGCCAAGGTTAAGGGCGGATTTTTCAGAAGCAAGAGGCATCTTGAGCTGTACATACAGGAGCATAAACTGGCCAAACTAAAATGAAAAACATATCTACAGTAAGATACAGAAGAAGGAGAACCGGAAAAACAGACTATAAAAAGAGACTAGCTTTGCTGCTGTCAAATAAAAGCCGCTTAGTGATAAGAACGTCATTGAAAAATATCAGCCTGCAGGTTGCAGAGTATCACCCTCCAGGCGACAAGATACTGGCGTCTGCGCATTCGGGCGAGCTTGAGAAATTCGGATGGAACATTAATAAAGGCAACATACCTGCCGCTTATCTTACCGGACTTTTGTTCGGCAAAAAAATGAAGGAGAAAAAGATCGGGGATGTCGTGCTCGATATCGGAATGCAGAGATCAATAAAAGCTTCAAGGATATATGCTGCGCTAAAAGGCGTGCTTGATGCAGGGATAGATGTTCCGCATTCAAAAGAGATACTGCCTGACGAGAACAGGACAAGCGGGAAGCACATCCAGGATCACACTAAAAAAGAAGTTCAAAAAATGTTTACAAGTGTAAAGGAGAAGATATTGGCAAAATGAAGAAAGAAAATATTGAAGAAAAAACTGAAGAAATCAAAAAACCCGAAGAGAGCATAATCGCGCCTGAAGTTGCTGAAGAGGAAAAGCTCGAAATAGAAGCCAAAGATGTAATAGAAGTAGTTCCTGAGGAAGAAGAGATTGAGAAGGAAATCCCAAAAGGATCGTTTGACAGGGAAAGATGGACCCCTAAAACAAGCATTGGCAAAAAGGTGAAAAGCGGGGAGATTAATGACATTGACCAGATAATTGACAACGGCCTGAAAATAATGGAGCCCGAGATTGTTGATATTTTGATGCCTGATGCCGAGATTGACCTGCTTCTTATCGGCCAGTCGAAAGGAAAGTTTGGCGGCGGTAAGAGAAGGGTTTTCAGGCAGACGCAGAAGAAAACAAGAGAGGGAAACAAGCCAAGATTCTCAACTGTCGTTATAATTGGTAACCGCAACGGCCACATCGGCATGGGCTATGGAAAGGCGCGCGAGACAGTTCCTGCAAGAGAAAAGGCAATGAAAAGCGCTAAATTAAATATGATAAAGATAAGAAGAGGGTGCGGAAGCTGGCAGTGCGGCTGCAGGACACCGCATTCTATTCCTTTTAAGGTTGTTGGCAAGTGCGGATCAGTAAGATTGACATTAATGCCTGCGCCAAAAGGAACAGGATTGGTGCTCGAGCCAGAATGCCAGAAGATATTAAGGCTGGCGGGAATAAAGGATGCTTGGTCTGATTCGCTTGGCCAGACAGTGACAAAGGTCAATCTTGTTAATGCATGTTTTGAGGCTTTAAAGCAAACTATGAAGATGAAAGCAAGCACGCGCAATATTGAAGAAACAGGAGCAGCAGAAGGAAGGGTAAAGAAATAAAATGACTAAAAAACTGGCAATTGTAAGGGTGAGGGGAACTACTGGAATAAAGAGCGGGATAAAAGACACTCTAACTATGCTTAATCTCCATAAAAGGAATTTTTGCATTGTGATTGACGATACTCCTGCAAATAAAGGCATGATTAAAAAAGCCGAAAACTATGTTGCATGGGGCGAGATTGATGATGAAACTTTAAAGTTTGTTGAAAAAAGAAAAAAAGAAGGCAAGAAATTCTGCAGGCTGAATTCTCCAAAAAAAGGCTATGGAAGAAAGGGCTTAAAGCATGCTTTCGCTGTTGGCGGAGCTCTTGGCTATAGAGGAGATAAGATAAATGATCTCATCAAGAGGATGCTTTAGATGACTGTCAATAGAAGAAAAAAGGTAAGCAGGCAGAGAGGCTCTCACACCCACGGATGGGGCTCGAAGAAGAAGCACAGAGGAGCGGGAAACAGAGGAGGCAGAGGGAGAGCGGGAACCGGGAAAAGAGCAGATCAGATGAAGACTCTTTACTGGAAAGAAAGATATTTCGGAAAAAAAGGATTTAAATACCACGGCATGCAAGAGAATATAAATGCAATAAATTTAAATGACCTGCAGGAAAAGATTCTTTTTTTAATTTCGCAAAAGTTGATAACAGAGGACAAAGGCACTTATAATATTGATTTGGGGAAAATTGGATATAATAAATTGCTTGGAACAGGAAATGTTTCAAAAAAATTGAAGATAAATGTTAAGTACGCATCCGGCAATGCAGTTGAAAAAATAAAAAATGCGGGCGGAGAAGTGATTCTAGCTGAAAAAAAGCAATTGCCGCCAAAACAGACAAAAAAAGAGGAGATAATTAAAAAATAAAAATGCCTGGTTTTCAAGATTTGCTGATGAACCTTCCGGGTGTGGAGGGGCCGAAGCAGAGGGTGCTTTCATTTAAGGAAAAGCTGAAGTGGACATTGATAATCCTTGTTCTTTTTTATGTTCTGAGCCTTATTCCTCTTTTTGGCTTGGGGCCGAACCAGCTTCAAAGATTTGAGTTTTTAGCAATTATTCTTGGCGCCAAATTTGGCTCGATAATGTCTTTGGGAATTGGGCCGATAGTAACGGCGTCAATTGTACTGCAGTTATTGAACGGATCCGGAATAGTGAAGTTTGATTTGACAACGCATGAAGGGAAGCAATATTTCCAGGGCGTGCAGAAGGTCTTGTCTGTGTTTTTCATACTGCTTGAAGCTGCGATTTATGTTTTTATGGGCGGATTAGCTCCGTCTCCCGGATTCATTGGAACAGGAGTTTATTTTCAACTTGAGCTTTTGCTGATATTTCAATTATTCCTTGGCGGAATACTTGTTTTGTTAATGGATGAAGTTGTTTCAAAATGGGGCTTCGGGTCTGGAATCAGCCTTTTTATTGCTGCAGGTGTTTCAGAAAGTATTTTCATAAGGGCGCTAAGCTGGCTGCATCCTGTAACTAATCCTGAGAGTTTTGTAGGGGCTATTCCTGAGTTTTTCAGATCATTGGCTACGCAGAATCCTATCGGAGCTGGCTTGGCAATTGCATCCATAATCGCAACAATAGTTGTATTTGCAATAGCTGTTTATGGGCAGGCGATGAAAATAGAGATACCATTAAGCTTCGGAAGGATAAGAGGGCACGGCATAAGATGGCCTTTGAATTTCATTTACACAAGCAACATACCTGTTATTTTAGTTGCAGCTTTATTGGCCAATGTGCAGCTGCTTGCGACATTGCTGCAGAACTGGGGGCATCCATTGCTCGGAACATTCACATCTCAGGGAAGCCCTGCATCAGGGTTTGTGCTTTTAGTTACGCCGCCAAATATTGTACGCAGCCTGATTGAGGGCAGCTTGACAGGATTTGACATATGGCGCGCTGCGGCCTATACTTTATTTATGATTGGAGGCGCAATAATCTTTTCAATGTTTTGGGTCCAGACATCCGGCATGGATGCGAAAAGCCAGGCAAAGCAGATGATGGCTTCTGGATTGCAGATTCCCGGATTCAGAAGAGATGCGAGAGTGCTTGAAAGATTATTGGACCGGTATATATGGCCTTTGACTGTGATGGGAGCTGCTCTTGTTGGATTTTTAGCATCGATTGCTGATGTTTCTGGCGCATTAAGCAGCGGAACTGGAATTTTACTGGCTGTTATGATTATTTATAGATTATATGAAGATATTGCAAAGCAGCACATGATGGACATGAATCCAATGATGAGAAAGTTTATGAGTGGATGAAAATGAATCAGCAACTACAATCGTTCCGAGGCATTGCTAATGCCTCATTGCATACTTTTAGCCAAGCTTTTTGTAAAATGTCAAAAATTTTCCACCAATATCGGCATTGGTGGCTGAAAGTCAATGTATCGGCACATTATGGAAATTTTTTGAGCATGCTCAAAAACCACTTGATGCGGTGGAACGTAGCAATATACCCTATATCTATGATGGTGGTTTTTGACAGGTTGATGGGCATGAATCCCATGATGCGCAAATTTGTAGGTGGAGTGTAAAATGAGCTTTTTAGATCCTGTTTTAGGGCCTCTTCTCCAGCTGAATACTTTTTTGGCTATTTTTATAATTTCTCTCCTGATTTCACTTATTATAATAGTTGCTTACAAGTATCTGACGAATCAAAAACTGATGAAAGAGATGAAAGACGATCTTAAGAAGTATCAGGCTGAGATGAAGCAGAATAAGAGTGATCCTAAAAGGGTTATGGAAATACAGAAAAAATCAATGGAAATTAATATGAAATATATGTCGCATTCGATGAGGCCGACATTGATCACTCTGCTGCCTATAATACTTATTTACGGATGGCTTGCTGCTAATTTTGATTATCATCCAATACTGCCTGGCCAGGATTTTAATGTGACGCTTGATCTTGTTGAAGGAGCAACAGGAGCAGCGGCATTAAGCATAATGCCTGAAGGGATTATGGTGCTTGGAAATGCAACGCAGCAGATTGTCAATAATAAAGCTATGTTTAAATTGAATGGGAAGGAAGGAGAATATAAATTAACATATTCTCTGAATAACAAGACTTACAGCAATGAATTGCTGATCACAAAAGGACGCACTTACAAACAGCCTGAGATCATATTGAAAGACAGCATGATCAAGAAGATAACAGTCGGGAATGAGAAGATGATTGTTATGAACCTATTTGGCATCCAAGAAGGCGGTTGGTTAAAAGGAAGATTCGGCTGGCTTGGGACTTATATCATTCTGTCTTTGATCTTCAGCATGGGCCTGAGGAAGCTGATGAAGGTTTATTGATTGCAATCTTTAATGATTGAGTGATTAATATGAGGATTACTTTTTACTCTTATCTTCTAACTTTTTCTTTTTCTCTGGTTCAGAAAGATAGTTTTCTCTTGATGTGATAGGGCGCCCTAATTCTTTTTCTGTGTCTTTTCGTGCATTGCCAGCTACTCTTCCGCCTCTTTTGGCAGTACCTTCAACTTCTGTGTATCCCTGCGCATCTTCTTTTCTCGTGATTTCTGTCGATACTTTTTCTCCTAACATTGAAAAAATCAGTTCCAAATCATCCATATGGTCTCGCAAGTTCTCTTTTTTCAGTCCCTTAAAGTTCTTATATTCGTTCGGAGTCATGCCAAAAGTTGCTTTAGAAATTTCTGCTGTTAAAATGGCAAATTCCCTTTCAGCTTCTACTCCTCTTTTCTTCCATTCGTCTGTCAATTCGTCCCTTATGGCAATTCCACGAACTCTTTTTTCTATCCAATCGTCAGAATAACCTTTAGCTCTATAAAGCTCCTTCATTCGTTTTTGAGCAAGTTCGGGATCTTCTATTTCCTGAACTCGTTCATAGCCAACCTGAGCAAGCCACTGCTTGAAAGGCTCTGCCTTGGGAGAAGGTATAGATTGGATGATTCTGAACATATTTTTGGTATTAGCGCAGTCTGTTTCCCTTAATTTGCCATCTTCAGCAGGAAGTTTCAACTGGTGACAATTTGTCACCGCTTCGCTTCCTTCTTCTCTCAGCCTTTGGCTTAGCTTATTCCAGTATTTCCTTGCTGTTTGAAAGTCTTCTTGTTCTGTTAAAACAGCCACTACATCTATTACAGAAAACCACCATTCTCCCTCATGTAAAGTTCTCCTTATCTTCTTCCCTTGAAATACAGCTAATGTGTTATTGGGATCCATGGCACTTATGTAATAACTTGTCCTTTAAATAAGTTGTGGGCAGAGATGTCCAGTGGCAATGCGATTAAAGAGTGTTGTGCGTAATATTACTTGAACCCGAAAATTATATTAACTCATTAATGTTTTCCATTCACATGGTTGATAAAATGTTTGCCGCTACAAAAGCGTTCATAGTTCATAATGGAAAAGTGCTTTTACTTAAAGAGTCTTCAAAATATAGTGATGGATCAAATATAGGAAAATTCGATGTTGTTGGCGGTCGCGTTGAACCTTGTCAACGATTTGATGAAAGTTTATTGAGAGAAATTAAAGAAGAGACGGGACTGAATGTTAAAATCGGAAGGCCCTTTTTTGTAAATGAATGGAGGCCCAATATTAGAGGTGAGCAGTGGCAAATTGTTGGAACCTTTTTTGAATGTTTCGCTGACTCAGATAAAATTACGCTAAGCGAAGATCATGAAGAATACCTTTGGATCAATCCAAATGAATACAAAAAGTATAATCTTATTGATAATTTAATTCAGGCATTCGTAAGCTATCTTAGCAAGTGATTTTCGGGTTCTGTGTCAGATTATCAGTCGCTTCGCAGGCCCATCGATACGATAACTTAAAGAAAAGTTTATAAGTAACATAGTCATAATATGCCCTATGTCAAAGGTTAAACAAGTTCTGCTGGCGATCGGCATTGCAATAATCTTTGCTCTTTTTGTAGGCTATGGGATCGCTACTTTCTACAAAAGCCCGAAATATGATGATTTCTGCAAAGGAAGGGAATTTCCAAGGCCTTATTTAGAAACAAAACCCGACTGCAATTTTAACTGCAGTTATGTGGCACCCGATGAAAACTTGACAAATGACTGCAATGAAAAGAAGGGCAACTTATTGGCCAATTATGATGATAAAGGATGCATTGAATCTTATTACTGCGAAATGTGCGACAAGAAATTTATGGACAGCAACGAAATATACAACAGAAATGTGTTTATAATTACATTGATCATCGGCTTGGCTGCAATTATTGTCGGCGGAATTGTGTTGAATTTGGCTTCTGTCAGCTCAGGCCTGATGGGCGGCGGAATCTTGAGCGTTATTTACGGCACAATAAGGTATTGGGGCAGCATGCCTGATCTGCTGAGATTCATAGAACTAGGTATTGTTTTGATTGTGTTGGTCTGGATCGGGTATGTGAAATTAAGGAAATAGGCACCACAACCTTTTTAAATGAACCCTTATTTCTCTTGATTGATCAATATGACAATCAGAGAAGGAAAAACAAAGTCAAGGACATTCAGAAGGGTTTTTGTAAAAACGCCTGGCGGAAAGACTGTGCTCCACTACAGAAGGCGAAAGCCATCTAAGGCGCATTGCGCCGGCTGCGGAACTGTTCTTAGCGGCGTTCCTAGGGAACTGCCTTTCAAGATGAAGCAGATGGGAAAAAGTAAGAAAAGGCCGGAAAGGCCGTATGGCGGAATGCTTTGCTCAGGATGCATGCGCTTAAAGATAAAAGAGAGTATTAAAGACTAAACAGAGAAATCTCCTGGAATATTGGCGACATATTCCTTAGAAGGGAGATCGGAGGAAAAAATGTTTGAAATCGGAAGATTATGTGTGAAGCTGGCAGGAAGGGATGCTGGCCTGAAGTGTGTTGTTGTAGATATTCTAGAAGGTAGGTTTGTTCTGATTGACGGCGAAACAAGGAGAAGGAAGTGCAATATCCTTCATTTGGAGCCATTAAGCCAGATTCTAAAAATAGAGAAAAATGCTTCGCATGATGATGTTGTTAAAGTGTTCAAGGAATTAGGTATTGAAGTGATAACAACAAAGCCAAAGCAGAAAACAGAGAAGCCGAAGAAGCTAAGGGGAAAGGAAAAGGCAGCAGCAAAAGAAGGGAAGAAACCTGCTAAGAAAGAAGCTAAAAAGCCGAAGGCTGAGAAGAAGGTAAAAGAAATGGTAATTGAAGAAGCAAAACCCAAGGCAAAGAAAGAAGAGAAAACAAAAGAGTGAAACGATCTGAGAAGTTTTCTTAGTGCTGAAAGTCCGATTGGTGCCGTAGTTTTTGCCTACTAATAGATTTCTGCATAGCAGACTAGATGTCCGTTAGGACTGGAGGGAGTTCAGTTATATAATTTTTCAAGAATTATTTAAACAAGCTAAGAATATCTTTGAATCTCATTTCGGCATATCTCTGATCATCGCCCGCTCTTAGAGGTATACAATGACCAACCGCGTTTCTCATTGGGATCGCTTCTGTTAATTTAGTAGATAATTTAGTTTTATCTTTAGTATTGAGGAATGGTTGGAATTCTTTCCAATTTTTATTATCAAGGATAATCTTGTTTAAGTCACCTAAATGGGTGTATTCCAATTCGTCTTTTTTTGAGGCATCATTGTATTTGGCCCTATCCTTTTCTTTTTGAACATTAGATATTACATCAGGAGGAACCCTTTTATTCCACCAATCTGGATACTTTGATAAAACTTGCCTGATTATTTCTCGGAGGAAATTCTCGGTAAGATAAAGTAGTTCATATGCATCTTTCATTTTCGTAGTCAAAGACAAAAAGTCATGCCCTCCAGAAACGCATTTCGGCAAGGATTTTACAAATTTGGGGTCATTATTCACTTTATCAGCCTTTCTTTTCACTTTACTAGCAAGTGGATCAGTATTTTTCTGAGAATTTTTTACTTCAGGTATGTACTTCATATTTGAAGTTATCTTTTTGTAAATTCCAGCTTTAATTTTTTCTGCGAATCCCAAGTCTTTTGCTAAGCTAAGAATTGGGCTAATAGTCTTTTCATTAATTTTTAACAATTTTGCAATTTCTTTATAGTTTCTTTTTCCGTCTGCTTTTTGCAATATCTTTTTTGCTCTTGTAGCTTTTTCTAATAATGTAATTGCATTATCCTTTAATGTTTTGGAGTCAACTACCATTTTACATCATTTTTTTATATTTGGAACCTTCTTTTTTAAGTAATCCCTTTTCTTCCAAATTTTTCCAGGCTTTTGAAATGGTCTTAGAGCTAATTTTTAATTTCTTAACCATCTCAGTTTGCCCAATTTTGCCAGTTAACTCGTAGATTCTTTTTTCGTTAGAAGGTAATTCTTTAAGGTCTTTGGCAGTTTGCCTCTTAACCAAGGATTCTAATAATAGTCTGATTTTTACTAGTTCTTCGTTATCCATTTTTCTTCTTATTCCCTGCAAAAGAAACCTTCTTTCTAAGTGTACTAGTACCACAATTTAAGGCCTTTGCAACTTCTTCATCTGTAGCACCTGTTTTAGCTAACTGCAAAATGAGTAGATTTTTGATATCTTCAAGAATTTCTTTCTCATTCTTTTCAATTTTTGGCATTTTTTCCTCCCTTTTTAGATCGATGATCCCATATTTTCAATGTTCCTTCAGCGATTCCTGTGAGTTCGCTTATTTCTCTGTATTTAAAACCTAAAGACTTTAAAATCTTAGCCCGTAGTTTATCTTCCTTACCTTGTATAGCGGTGACTCCAATTAGCTTATCCAGTTTATGTTCTATAGATTCAAGCAATTCCCTTTCACTTCTTATTTTTTCCGCCACTTTTTTTCACCTTTTTTTCAGGGTAAAGCTTTGTTAAAACATTATCTGAGCATCCTATTATTTTTGAAACTTCTTTGATATTTGGCTTTTTTCCAAGCAAGATTCCTGCTAATAGGTATTCTATTGTTTCTAAACGTTTTTCGTTATCTTTAATTTTTTTAGGCATTTTTTGCTCCTCCTTTCTTATATTTCTTTTGAGGGAAAATTTGACTTAATCTTCCTTCTGATACACCTAATGCTTTGGCTATTAAATCGCCTTTTACTTCATATTTTTTTAACAATAGCACCAATAGCTTCTTGATAGCATCTAAGTCTGATGACAATTTCTTAAACTGTTTTTCATCCATTTTTCACACCTTTTTAATTTTTTTAAGATAATTTAATGTAACACTGACATTATTGGGTGTTTTGCCTAGTACATCTGCAATGTCTTTTGGTGATAATCCTACCGATGATAGTAGCCTAACCTGCTCTTTAAAGTCCTTACCTGTAGCTAAATTAGCAGCACTAAGTTTAACTAACAGGTTCAGTTTTTCGATAATCTCTTTTTCATTATTCATGATTATCTCCTCTAATCTCTTTCACCGGAAACATATTCCTAACTCTTTTCTCTGATAGACCCAACATCTTGGCTATCCCTTTGGGAGTAACACCTGATGCCAGTAATTGAAAACACATCAATTTTTTTATTTCTTTCAGCTCATTCAATATTTTTTCATCCATAAATACCCCCTCCACAAGGCACAAGATATTATCTTATATATAAATGTTATCATTTTAATATTTGTAGACGGAAGTATAAATCACCATCATAAATTCTTTAATGGTAGCTATAAGCCCATTGTATATCTATATACGATATAAACTCTTATAATGACTATTAAGTTTGAAGAGGATCATAATTTAGTAAATTGAATTAAGCAATTTTAGAATATGAACCTCCCAGCTAGTTATAGTTGGCAAAAATTTAGGTGAAGCAAAGCGTAACCGTTTAGCAAAAATTAGGTGAAGGTCATTATTCTTTCTTTTTCATCGCTTCAAACCATATTCATTTTTTCGTCCAAATAAAAAGATCACAAGCTATTTCTTCACCAATGTTCTCTTCTTCAAAATGTTCAATAAGGTCAAAACCATTTAGATTTGAATTGAACTCATCGATGCTCTTCTTTTTTAAGTTGTCATAAAGGGGCTTATTTGAAAATGTAATCAATACAAAACATTTTTCACTTTTACGGTTTATTTTATTCCAATCTTCTTCAGTTTTTGGAGTGGTAGGAGCTAATTTTCCTATTTTTTCTAGCTTCTTAATATCATCTCTCCACTTTTCTAAAAAATCCGAATAACCGTTTTGCCAATCTTTTAATGCAGAAGCCCTTTTTATTTCAATAACTGATGAAAATGGAGATATTATTCTAATATCATATTCACCTGCTTGTTTCGGGTAACCATCCTTTCTATATCCTTCAAAAAAGTCAGACTCCACTTCCATCTTACATCCTTTTGTTTTCAAGAAAGAGTATAATGCAGAACGAATATGCTCTTCCTTAGGAATGCTATAAGTAAATCCCTTGATTTTATAAAGTTCTTTACATTCTTCACAAAAATCTTTAAAAAATTCTTCCCATAATTGTTTACTTTTCAATGATTCCATCTCTGAACGCCTTATGGTATTTTAATGTTTTGATAAGATTGCCATTATTCTTTCTTCTTCATCGCTTCAAACAGATCAGTAATATTGAGCTCAAACCCAACAACAGGCATCTCTAAGTTGAAATTGCCCAGCACAGCAGGATGCACTTCTCCGATATAGGCAACAGCAATGCCATTGACAGAGATCCTGCCAACTCTGCCTTCGATAAAAGAAGAATGATCAGCATCCTCAATAACATACTGCAAGCCGAGGCATCTAAAAAGATGATCAAACACCTGCTTTATCTCTGTGAAATCAGCCTTGTCATGGACAGCTAAAACTGCGATCCTTTCATAATCTTTTATCTCTTCTTTGTTTCTTACAGTTACAATGCCCTGCTCAAAGATCTTCTGCGGGTAATCAATGTGCTTGTTCTTAGCTAAAACCTCCATCAAAATCGGCAGCAGCCAGCTTCTGACAGCAGAGTAATTTTCAGACATGTAATTTTCCAGCTCAACTGTTCCGAAATCCTTAATATTCATCTTCTCATAAAGAATTTCCTTGTTTGACAATAAGGGGCTCATTATTTCCTGATAGCCAAGGCCAATTATGATTTCTCTTATCTTATCAACAAAATTTATTATTTCCTTTGTTTCTCCAATTGTGTAGCTTTTTAGCTTTTCCTCGCCGATCTTGTCATAGCCATACATTATTGCGATGTCTTCAATAATATCAACAGGATGCAGAATGTCTTTTCTATAGCATGGAATTTCTATTTTATACCCTTTGAAATTATAGCCTGCTTTTTCAGCCAGCACTTTAACTTCGCTGTCTTTCAGATCCAAGCCAAGCATTTCTTTTATCTGCTCTTTCTTTATTTTTATTGTTTCATTGAACATGAAAGGTGTTTTTATTGTTTTATTGGGATATTTTATATTTACAGAATAAATCTTAAATCCGCGCTCATAAAATGCCTGCGCAAATATGTTTGCAGCCAGATTAACTGAGTCAAGGTCTGTGCCTGTGCATTCAAAAAACAGGTCTTCTTCTCCGATCTCAACCTTGCCTGTAAGCGAGGAATTTATTATTGGAGGAAAGCTTAAAACCTCTTTTTTAGAGTCAATTAAAATAGGATATTTTGAAAAATCTTTCAGGATCCATGCATATTCTTTTCCTTTTGGATGCTCTTCCAATATCTCGCTCTGCGTCATTTCCTTTCTGAAGTCAAGGGGAATGAATTTTATGCTTTCAGGATCTGTTGCCTTGTAGATCACCGGGAAAGTTATCTTTTTATATGAATAAAGGCCGACTGCGAGTTTCTGCCTTTTCTTGCCGTAAGTTTCGCAGAGCTTTTCCTGCAGCTGTATTATCTGCTTGAGCAAATAATCATCAACCTTGCATCCTTTTGCAACGAATGCGGCTATGTAAGGCCTTACCTTATTGACGCTCCTGTCAACAACCAGCTTGTAATTTGATTTTTCAATTTTTAATTTTGGAATTCCTTTCTCTTTTCCTGAAATCCCCTTAATCAATCTTGCAATCCCCTCTGCGCTCCATAAATATGGCAGATTGGTGTCATCAAAATCAACTGAAACTTCATCTTCTTTTTCATCATAGCTTTTAAGCTCGCCTTTTCCGTATTCTATGAATTTTGAAAGCTCCTCTGCAGAGATCTTTTTCCCTGCAAGCTTCTGCAGGTCTTTGAATGAAAAGGTTATTGTTGGCATTATACCATCTTCTCCTTTTTTAAAAATCCAAGATCATGCGAAAATAATTCTCTTATATCTTTTATTCCGAGCTTGAACATTGCCAATCTGTCAATTCCAATGCCCCATGCCAAGACAGGAACATTTATTCCGAGCGGCTTTGTCATTTCAGGGCGGAAGATTCCTGAGCCGCCAAGCTCGATCCATCCCATTTCAGGGTGCTTTGCGTATAATGTTGCAGAAGGCTCTGTGAATGGGAAATAAGCTGGCGTTATCTTTATCTCTGTTGTGTTTGCGAATTCTTTTGCAAAGAGCTTCAATAAGCCAAATAAATGCCTCATATTGAGGCCTTCTTCAGCTATGATGCCCTCAACCTGGTTAAAATCCGCCAAATGCGTTGCATCAACAACATCAGGGCGAAAACAGCGGGCAATTGCAAAATATTTTCCAGGAATTTTTAACTGGTCTGAAGCAAGCATTCTTGCGCTTAAAGCTGTTCCCTGGGTTCTAAGCAAATGCTGCGCTGTTAATTTAACATCAAACTCATACTGCCAGCCTTTGCTTCCGGTTCCAAATCCATTTTCATGCGCTTTCTTAACTTTATCAACAAGGTCTTTTGGAAGATCCTTTGCAAATTTCGGATCTTTTATATGGTAAGCGGAATGGATGTCGCGGGCTGAGTGGAACTGCGGCATAAATAATGCATCCATGTCCCAGAAATTTGTTTCAACTATGGGGCCGAACATCTCTGTAAATCCTAGCGCAAGAAATTTCTGCCGCACTTCATCCAGGAATCTTCTGTAATGCTGCTTTCTTCCGCCGAAAACAGAGGGAACATTTATCTTGATGTCATATCTTCTGAATTCCTTTTCTTTCCAAGAGCTGTCTCTAAGCATTGCTGAGGTTAGCCTGTCAAGTATATTTCCTACATCAATCCCTGCTTCAAGAATTTTTTTGCCTGTATCAGTAAGCTCTGCTCTTTTAATTTTTACAAGATCCAATTTTAATATTTTCCTTCTTGATTTAAGCTCTTCAAAAGCAAATCTCTCTTCTTCTTTTAAAAGTTTAAGCTCGATGGGAAATTGGTTTTTTAAGAAAATTTCTTCCAGGCTGCCATTATCAAGAATTTTCCTTCCTTGATCCATAAGCTTTATTATAATGTCCTTGTCTTTTGTGATAAAAATGGCTGCTTTCTTCCTTAAAACGCCCAAACAGATGTTTAATTCGTCTTTACTCAAATTTGCTCTATCTTTTGCCTGATTTAATGTTAAATCTGATTTTTTAAGCGATTTTAGTAATTTAATCTCTGGTAATCCTTCTTTAATGTATTTTCTGCCATTTTCATCGATATTTATCACTTCTTTTGACTCTTCTGAGAGTTTTATTATGTTTTTGTTCTGTAACCATTGCAATGCGCGCATTACTTCGACTTCTTTAAGCCCAGTTATGTTAACTAAGTCATTTAGATAGCTATATTTATCTAAAAAAGGCAGAACTCTCCTTTCTAGAGGATGCAAAGTGTTAATTAGCTTTTTTAAGTCCATTTTCAACTATAATGGGTTAGATGGTTTGATATATAAAAATGTCGAAATTTTACATTGTCAAAAAGAATTGAAAAAAGAAATAAAAATGAATTTATGCCTTGATGAGTTTTTCAGCAGGCTTCATTTCTTTCCATGCAAGCTCGAACAACTCTTCTAATGCTCCTGCAAAGAAAGGTGAATTGATCCAGATTCCAACATCATAGGTTGGATGGACGTCTTTGTCATCAAGCACCATAAAGATCAGCTCTTTTCCGTCGACAATTATGAACCTTGCCTTGCTGTTCGTATTCCTTATCTCTGCCACGCTTGAAATGTCTTTTACAGCAGCTGCGGCTTCTTTTGTAATCGGAGCGGCTATTCTTATTTTGACGCCTCTTTTCTTTAGTTTTTCAAATGTAGGCTTTAATCCTTCAATTTTTCTTATCAGCCCTTGTGTTGTCGTCATTATTGTAACGCTTTCTTCAGCATTCCTTATTGTCAGCTCGATGTGGTTGTACAGATTGTGCCTTCCTCTCAGGCTGCCTGAAAGATCACTCGGCTCAACTAATTCAATGCCTTCTTTATGCAAGGTGTTAAGCTCGCCTATCACCTCTGTTCCCTTAAGCTCTTCCAATCTTTTTACTTTATCATCGGCATCTTCTCTCATGTTCTTCTTTACTCTTTCAATAACTTCAGAAGGAGGAACTGCAATGTACTTTATTGGCTTGCCAAGCTTCATTATGACAAATCCTTTCTTTTCCAAGCTTTCCAATACATCATAGCTTCTGCTTCTTGGAACATTTCCAATATCAGAAAGCTCTCCTGCTGTTGATACGCCTCTCGACAGCAAAGCTGTCCAGATCTTCACTTCATACAAATTTAGAGAAAAATATCTCCTGAGTTTGCTTAAAAATTCTTCTTTTACAATCATTTTTACACCCCTCCGTGAAAAAAATCACTCTATAATAAGATATCATAATGGTACTACTATTTATATGTTACTTTTTTTAATCATTTTTTGATACTATATGCCTGTATAAAAGGAGCCATACGACTCTGGAGTGGAAACAGTTCTTTTCCATAATGTTTAAATATGCTGCAATAAAAAATAGTGCATGATGAGGAATCTTGGTTTTATAGATGCAAAAAAGATTTTGAGAAAATATAAACTGCCTTTTCCATCATCAGAATTAGCAAAATCTGAATCTGAAGTGTGCAAAATAGCGGATAAGATGAGATATCCTGTTGTTTTAAAAATAGATTCTCCTGACATTATTCATAAAAGCGATGTCGGCGGAGTTATTGTGGATTTAAAGTCAAAGGAAGAAATTGAAACTGCATACTGCAAAATAATTAAAAATATTAAAAATGCGAAAATAAACGGGGTTGTTGTGCAGAAGATGGAGCGCGGAACTGCTGTGATCATCGGAATGAAGCGCGATGCCCAGTTCGGGCCTGTGCTTATGTTCGGCCTGGGCGGGATTTTTGTTGAGATAATGAAGGATGTTTCTTTCAGGATTGCGCCGATTGATAAGAATGAGGCAATGGAGATGATCAAAGAGATAAAGGGCTATGAAGTGCTGAAAGGAGCAAGAGGATCGGAAAAGGCGAATATTAATGCAATTGCTGACATCATCTTAAAATTATCAAAATTAGCGATTAAAGAGAAGAATATCGTGGAGCTTGATTTCAATCCTGTGATTGTGAATAAAAAAACTGCAAAGATTGTTGATGCAAGGTTTATTGCCGGGAAATAAAAATGGTGAAAAATAAAATAAAAAAACTTGATGCTATATTTAATCCGAGATCGATTGCAATAATCGGCGCATCAAGGGATGAGAAATCTGTCGGGCACGCTATTTTAAGGAATCTTACAGTTGGCTGTGTTTTCAAATGCAAGTACTGCAAGCCGTTTAAAGGCAGCATTTATCCAATAAACCCGAATGCAGACGAGATTCTTGGAATAAAGTGCTATGCTAAACTTGGAGATGTTGCTGATGAAATTGATCTTGCTGTTATTGCCTTGCCTGCAAAGATCGTTCCTGCAATAATGAAAGAGTGCGCAAAGAAAAAAGTCAAGGGCGCCATTATAATCTCAGCAGGATTTGCAGAGTTGGGGGAGGAGGGTAAAAAATTACAAGACGAAGTTGTTAAACTAGCCAAAGCTGCAAAAATTCCATTGGTTGGGCCAAACTGCCTCGGCATAATAAGGCCTGCTGCTTCAATGAATGCAAGCTTTGCCCCTTCAACACCGCCTCAAGGAAATGTTGCATTTATCAGCCAGTCGGGCGCGCTTGCTGATTCTATTATTGACTGGGCGATTGAAGAAAGGTATGGTTTTAGTGCTGTAATCAGTTATGGCAACGGGGCAGATCTTGATGTTTATGATTTTTTAGAATGGCTTGGCAATGATGATGAAACAAATGCAATTGCGCTTTATATCGAGGGGATAGATGACGGAAGAAGATTTATGGAGATTGCAAAAAAAGTCAGCAGAATAAAGCCAGTAGTTGTTCTGAAAGCCGGAAAAACGCAGACTGGAAAAAGCGCTGTTTCATCTCATACTGGATCATTGGCAGGAAGCTATGAAGTATATGAGGCTGCATTCAGGCAATCCGGGTTAATAATTGCAGATACAGTTGAAGAATTATTTGATATTGCAAAAGCATTGGCTGAGCAGCAGCCATGCCGGGAGAATGCAGTTGCGATTGTTACCAATGGCGGCGGATGCGGAGTTTTATGCGCAGACAAATGCTCTGAGTATGGAGTGAATGTTGTTGAGCTGAAGCAAAGTACGATAAATAAATTGGATAAAAGCGGAAAGATGCATCCTGCATATTCAAGAAGGAATCCGCTTGACATTATTGGAGATGCCCTGCCTGAAAGGTATGAAGCTGCGATCAATACTTTGCTTGGCGAAGAGTACATACACAGCCTTATCGTGATACAGACGCTGCAGGCAATGACTGATTCCATTGAAGACGCAAAGATTGTCATTGAAGCAAATAAAAAATTCCCTTCAAAGCCAATTGTGTGCACTTACATGGGGGGGAAGTTCAGCAGGGAGAGCATAGAACTGCTTAAAACGCACAAGATCCCGGATTACAACGATCTGAGCAAATCAGCAAAGGCAATGCAGGCATTGATCCTGAGGGGAGAGTATTTGAAAAAAATAAAAGATCAAAGCCGCCACGTCAATAGTTGAAAATTGCCTGAACTTTATAATCGAAAAGTTTAAATATTACCGTAAGTAATAGTATTATTACAATAGGTAATAGTTATGAACGGCGATATAGATATATTGAAGCTCCTGCTTTGCAGGAAAGAAGAGCGATTTACCATAAAAAAGATAGCTGAAGCCCTAAAAATCAATTACAGAATCGCATATGAGAAGGTAGCAATGCTTGAGAAAGAAGGCCTGCTTAAAGTCACTAAGATAGGCAATTCAAAGATTTGTGAATTCACAAATAGATTCAGCAACAAAGTTTACGATGCAGAATACCTGAGAAGAATGGCCCTGTTTAAGAACAAGGATTTTCTGGTGCTCCACAACAGGCTGGCAGAGCTAAACTTTTTGTTTATAGCTTTGCTTTTTGGCTCTCATGCAAAAGGAACTGCAAACAAACATTCGGATATTGATATTTTGGCTATTGGCGGAGATGGCAAAGAAATAGAAGCCACTCTTTCGCTATTGCCTGACAAAATACATTTAACCCATGTGAGTTTCAAAGATTTTATCCATATGGCAAAAAGCAAGGAGTTTACAGCTGTAAGCGAAGCTATTAAAAACAATATTATATTAATCGGAATAGAGGAATATTACAGGGTGATGGAAAATGTTAACAGATAAAAGAATAAAGGAAGCTGAAAGCAATGTAAAATCTTACTTGAGAGATGGGCTGCTAAAAAAAGCGGTTATGGACAAACAAGTGATAAACATTCTTTTAAGGAATGCAAAGGAGAGCCTGAGAGTGGCAGAAGAAATCAGCCAAAGGAATATTTCGGAATTATGGGTAATAGTCTGCTCATATTACGCAATGTATTATTATGCAAATGCTGTACTTTTTAAACTTGGCTACAAGGTGGGAGAAAAAATTGTCCATAAAGTAACTTCGGACGCAATAATTGTTTATGTTAAGGGAAAACTGAAAGAATCTTTAATTGAAGAATACGAGGAAACAAAAGAAGAAGCACTGAATCTTGCAGGATTGAAAGCAGATGCTTTAATAGAATCATTTGAGTTTGAAAGAAACAAGAGAAGCCTGATACAATATAAGACAATAGAAGTTGAAAAGCAGTCAAAAGCCAAGACCTCATTGCAGAGAGCAAAAGAGTTTACAAGAGAGATGGAGAAATTGCTTTCTGAGGACAAAAATGGCGAATAATTATGAATGAATTTTCACATCTAGGAGATTGCTGTTTTCCAAAGGATCTCAAACTGTTTTCTGTAGCCATCTGCAACAGTTTTGTCTTTAATCAATATTCCGTAAGGGCGTTCTGTAAAAATAGCAATTCCAACATAATTTCCAATAATGACTGTTTCCTGAAGCTGCTCGAATTTTTCTGATAAAAAACGGATGCTGGTTAATGGTTTTTTGTTTAATTCCTCTCCGAATGTTCTGATTGTTTCATCAAATACCTGCCTGCACTTAATCTTTTTTTCTAGTCTTTTAACATGAAGGTTTTTCCACCATGTTTCACCCATAACATCATGGGTGACTCTTGTTCCGCCGCCGAAGGTATTGTATTCCTTTCCCCCGGAATTTAGTAAGACATTATAAAGCTCATTAATTCCCCTTTTTCCCCTAAAAATTGATGCGCCCTCTTCTTTTTTAGCCAGTTTTTGTTTTTCTTTCAGTTCGGGCAAAAGCTCCCCGAACCTTTTCTTTTTGTCATCAATGAAATTAAAAAAGTTTTCAGGGTCTGTGGCCTGGTAAATCCTTCTTTTTCCCTCTAATATGAAACTGATCAGGCCTTTCTCTATGAGAGAGTTCAGGGCTCTGTGAACTACAGAATTCTGTAAATTTGATTTCTCCAGGATTGGGCCGGCAGTAGAGCTGCCTAACTCCAAAAGAGCCACATAGACTTTGATTTCCGCCTGAGTTAATCCCAAATCTTCTAAGATTGCAACATCCATTATTTTATGATTGTTCTCATTCTTTTTAAATCTTTCTATTATAGTCTCTTTTGGGAGGATAAAGATTAATATAGTTGTCAGTATTATCACTTATTAGTAAATAAAATAAATGAACAAGGAGGTAATGAAAATGGACAATATATATGTGTGGAAAACTGAAGTGTATTATGGTGGACATGAATGCATACAAAAGGTCGGTTATGGGTATTCCGACCCACCAGAGTTTGCAGCCTTGGGCTCAACATCGAACGTATTCAAGTCTAAAAATGAACTTGTAGATTATATGTTAAGTCATAGAGATGGCGGTGAGTTTCAAACAGATCTCTTAAAAAAAGGCTGTTTTAATTTACCAACTAGTAAGATAGAGATTAGACCCGGGCGCAGAGGAGGCCCAACAGAAATCCATTTAAAAAAGCCCCTAGACGACAAAGAGCTTAGCGACTTGGCAATGGAACTAACTAAGAGTACGAGACCAGTAATTCAGAGATATACTGACGCGGAAATATAACTAACCAAGACTCCATAAACAAGGTTTATATTTCTTTTTTTCTTCCGCAACTTTTTTGGAGTTAGGATACTGATCTATGAAATTAGAAAACTATTTTAATCAGCTCTGTTCCCCTGCTCCTGTTCAATGGCAGAAGATCCAAAACTGATCGTCTTTATAATTAAAGATGTGGGGGAAGGGGAAACAAGAGCAGCAGCTACACCTGAAACTGTTAAAGCTATGATCGAGCACGGCCTTGAAGTCCATGTTGAGGCTGGCGCAGGCGAGAGATCATCCTTCTCAGACGAAGAATATAAAAAAGCAGGCGCAGTTATCGGCCATGACAAGCTTTATTCTTCTGCAGATATAATCCTTGCAGTAAATCCGCCATTACATCATCATATGAAAGAAAATGCCTGCTGGCTGTCATTCATGGATGTTTCATCGTCATTGGACATAATAAAAACAATGGCTGACAAGAAAATAACGTGTTTCTCGATGAATCTGATTCCGCGCATTTCAAGGGCGCAAAAAATGGATGCACTGACATCGCAGGCAAATATTGGCGGTTACAAAGCAGTCATTATGGCAGCTAATGAATTAGGAAAAATATTTCCTTTGATGATGACTGCTGCAGGCACATTGCATCCAGCAAAGGTTGTTATTCTTGGAGCAGGTGTTGCAGGATTGCAGGCAATTGCAACTGCAAAGAGGCTTGGCGCTTTAGTGGAAGCTTCTGATGTAAGGCCTTCTGTCAAAGAGCAGGTTGAAAGCTTAGGGGCAAAATTCATTGAAGTTAAATTTGACAAGGATGCAGAAGATAAGGGAGGATATGCCAAAGCTGCATCGCCGGAATTCCTAAAAAGGCAGGCTGAAGAAGTCAGCAAGAGGGTTGCAAATGCAGATATTGTAATATGCACTGCACTGGTTCCTGGAAAAAAAGC